>JALHNX010000142.1 GCA_022843305.1 Pyrinomonadaceae bacterium
TTCGCTCTATTTTAAGGGACGTTCTTCTATATTGTGTGTAAATCGCCTCATCATAGCATAAGATAAAAATTTATAAAAGATTCTTATATAGAAGAACAGCAAAAATTATCAAGGTACTATAGTCTTTAATCTTCAGCAGTCAAATCTAAATTAAATTTTAATTTGATTATCATAATGATATGCTGAAAAGATTCTAAATTGAAATTAATGGGAAAACACAAAAGTTGGTATTATTAGGGCAAATTAAATTCATCATCAATCAACACATCAACAATTACCTTTGCTAACCGTGCGTATTGAAGAAGAACAGTAAGAGGCGGCTCTCTAAGTCCCAATTCATACCTTGAAACATCGGACCTTCTAACTATAACTCGTTTGGACGATAGTTTTTCCGCCATCTCTGTTTGACTACAATCAAACTTACTTCTTATAGCTAATAACTTTTCCGCTAAACGCTCAGGCTTGATACGGCTTGCGCTTCCCATCAGAAAATACCCCCTGAAAGGAATTCAAGATTTAACTTGACTATTATCGAATTGCGGGATAAAGTGCTGTTTAATTTAGTTCCATTTGGAGCATAAATGGTGAATGATAAATTTTGAGCCGATTCTTTGTAGAGATATTCGGCTCTCTTAATCACGAGATTAATCTCGCTTTTGAGGTGATGGTTTGGCTTATCATCAAGCTATCAAAGAGTTTGGTAAATCGTTTCCTAGCATAGCAAATGACAACAAAGCGCGTCATCCGGTGAAGCGACACTTGCTCAGTAATAAACCTTTTGTTCGTAAATCTATAAATCTTTAGGAGGATGCTTTTGTGAACCGTTATTCCGTTAATCGTTTTGTCCGACCTTCATTCTCTCTTTTTTCAACACTTTGTAGGAAATCAGCGATATTTCTTATTTTATCCGTCGCAGGGCTGAGTTTCGGAGGAGTTGTTGCCGCCGCGCCGGGCGACCTCGATACGACTTTCGGCACCGGCGGCAAAGTCACCACGCCGGTCGGCACGGGCAGAGATCTAGCGCAAGCCGTCGCTCTGCAACCGGACGGCAAACTGGTTGTCGCAGGTTACGCGCAGAACGATTTCGCGCTCGTTCGCTACAATGCAAACGGCACGCTCAATACGGATTTCGGCAGCGGCGGAAAAGTGCTGACACCCGTCGGAGCCGCCGCCGACGAAGCATATGCGGTCGCGATCCAGACGGACGGTAAAATCGTCGTTGCCGGACATTCGAGCGGTAAGTTCGCGGTCGTCCGCTACAACCCGGACGGCTCGCTCGACGCAGGCTTCGGCACTGCCGGTAAAGTCATCACGACGCTTCCCGGATTCGCGCTTGCCGAGGCTGTTGCGATTCAAACGGACGGGAAGATCATTCTTGTCGGCTGGTGCGATTCTCCCAGTAAATACGCGGTTGTCAGATATAACGCCGACGGCAGCCCCGACTCCTCGTTCGGCACCGGCGGGCAGGCGGTAATCCCGGTCGGAACGACGGCGGTCGGCGGGCTGGCGCACGCGGTCGCCGTACAAACGGACGGGAAGATCATCGTTGCCGGAGATGTCGGCGTGGATATGGGGCAAAGCGTGCCGTCGAGATTCTCCGCCGTCAGGCTTACCGCAAACGGCGCGCTCGATTCCTCGTTCGGCACCGGGGGAAAAGTCGTTACAGCGATTACCGCTGGCGGCAACAGCAAAATCTACGACGTAATAGTACAGCCGGACGGGAAGATCGTCGCTTCCGGGGTCAACGATATGCCTCCTTCGGGCAGCGACACGGCAATCGTCCGCTACAACCCGGACGGTTCGCCCGATAGCAGTTTCGGAGCGGGCGGAATTGTTACGACGCGCGTCGGTACGGTCGCCTCCATCGGAGAAGCGGTCAATATTCAGGCAAACGGCAAAATCATCGTTGCCGGCAGCAGCTACAGCGGCAGCGCGGCGGAGAGAAACGATTTCGGCGCGCTTCGGTTAAATGCGGACGGTACGCTTGATTTCTCATTCGGAACAGGCGGGAAGGTCATCACGCCGATCGGCAGCCGGGAGGATCAGGTGAGGGATGCGCTCATCCAGCCGGACGGGAAAATAATTGTCGTCGGTCACAGCGAGAACGCGGCAGCCGGATTTAATGAGGATTTTGCGCTTGTCCGCTATCAAGGTGATTCGGCAACTGTACACCGCGCACCGTTTGACTTCGACGGCGACGGCAAAACCGACATCGGCATCTTTCGCGCTTCCGACGGCTCGTGGTGGTATTCCAGAAGTTCCGATGACGGTTTCCGCGTTTTCAGTTTCGGAACCGGCACCGACCTCATCACACCCGGCGACTTTACCGGCGACGGCAAAGCCGATCTCGCCGTCTTTCGTCCTTCCGAGGGAGTCTGGTTCATTCAGCGTTCCGAGGATAATTCCTTCTTTTCGTTCCCGTTCGGCGCTTCGGGCGATATTCCCGCACCGGCAGATTACGACGGCGACGGCAAGACCGATGCCGCTGTTTATCGTCCTTCTTCGGGAACGTGGTTCATCTTAAATTCGGGCGGTGGTGGTACGGGCATCGTCCAGTTCGGCACTTCGGAGGACAAACCCGTGCCGGCTGACTTTGACGGCGACGGGAAAGCCGACATCGCGATCTTTCGCCCGTCGGACGGATCGTGGTGGTATCTGCGCTCGATTGACTCTCAATTCCGCGTGTTCCGCTTCGGCATTTCGACCGATAAACCGGTGCAGGGCGATTACACGGGTGACGGGAAAGCGGACATCGCCGTCTTTCGTCCTTCGACGGGTGAATGGTTCGTGCAAAGAAGTGAAGACAACTCGTTTTATTCGGTGCCGTTCGGGGCGGCGGGCGATGTTCCTATTCCGGGCGATTACGACGACGACGGGCGGTTCGACACGGCAGTTTTCCGACCTGCGACGGCAAACTGGTTTGTCCATCGTTCGACTGCCGGGATTCTGATCACGACCTTCGGCACATCAGGCGATCGTCCGATCCCGAACGCTTTCGTGCCTTGAAAATAGTATGAAAAACTTTCTGATGAATTGTCGGTAATACGAAAGAACACCTTACAAAATGCGTCGTTTTGCAAGGTGTTCTCATTAAGAAACCAAATCCGACATCAGCAAAATTAACCGAACCCCACAAATTATTTTAGTCATGCCGGGAACAAACCCATTTGTAGAGCGTCTAATCAAAATGAATTCGGCTCATTATTGAGATTTTTTTCAGTGCGAAAAGCAACCAAATGACGGGTTCGAATCTCTTTTAATCTGAATGATTGAATTTTGTTTTTGAATTTGTCGCAAAATCATTGACACCCGATTTTTAATTATGGTAGATTTTCTCTCAACCGACGTTACATAAAAAATTAAAGATGTTCTGACAGGGAACGTAGACTGGCGAAGAACATTTTACAGGGTAGAAAAGAGACTTTCGATTGCAGAGCAACAGAATTGAAGTTTTTTCGATTTGATGAAGCGGAGTAGTTTGAGCTTCATCGAAGAGGATTTTTACAGACGATTTTTCTGACAGGAAAGAGAAAACCGCTCTTAACAAGAGATATGTTCGGTCGCTTCCAAAAGTTGAGTTTTTGCCGGGAAACTTCCACGAGGTTTCGAGCGTTAATTTTGCGCGGCAAAATCGGCACAGAAGAATCTCTTAAAAAACTTAAAGATTACAGAAAAGGCTGATTGTCTAAAAGACGGTCGGCTTTTTGTTTTTGTGATAGAAAAATAGTTCTTTGATCGAAATAGTTTTTGATTTTAGGCAGTGAGCCAAAATAAAAACCTGATCGATAACGCCAATTACCGATCAGGCAGTTTGGTTCACCTGTTTGAAACGGAATGCTTCAATAGGATGCACACACACAATCCGCATCTTACGTCATTCCGTTTCTTAAAATCAAGCAAATAATCAGCAGCAGAAATAAAAGTCAGGGCGAATTGCGTCTTTTGCCCGGCGGCTTCAGTTCCGGCAGCCTTCCATTGCCGAATTTATACAGAAAAGCTATGTCTAACAAGAAAAGAAGAAATCGAAAAGCGGCATCCGGTTCGTCGGGATCAACTTCATCAAATTCGTCTCCGACTCAAACGAATGTGATTGACGGAACTCCTGAAAATTACGCTTTAGCCGGTCAAGCGGAAGATTCGAGCCAAGCCGCTTCAGTGGACAAAACGGGTTTGATCGCCTATCTGAAAGCGAATCTCTGGATGGTCGGAATAATCTGTTTTCTGGCTCTCGGCGTTTTGGGATCAGGTTTGAAATATCTCGATGAAGAAGCCCGGCGTGAGATTGCCAGACGCGCTAATTCCAAAGGAAATCTGAATAATCAGCTGGAGCAATCCTTTCTGAACAAAGTTAATCCTTTTCTGCCTTCGCCGACACCCACTCCGACGCCGCAATTAACCAGAAAATATATCTATGCGGGGAGCCAGCTGTTAGCTGTCGAAGACGCGAACGCCACCGCCGCGCCGCCCTCGGATCTCGCGATCTGGCGACCGTCGAACGGTGAATGGTGGGTGATGGCGGGCACCGGCTCGCAGCAGGTCACGCAGGCTTGGGGAATTTCGACCGACAAACCTGTGCCCGGCGATTACGACGGCGACGGCAAGACCGATTTTGCCGTCTGGCGACCCTCGGACGGTAACTGGTACATCATCAACTCTTCGGGCGGCGGCGGACAGCTTGTTTTGGGAGTTTCAACCGATCTGCCGGCACCTGCCGATTACGACGGCGACGGCAGAACCGATGCCGCCGTTTATCGCCCGACGAACGGAACGTGGTATATCCAGCAAAGTTCGGATTATCAGGTCGTGACGGCGCAGTTCGGGGTTTCAGCAGATATTCCGGCTCCGGCAGATTACAACGGTGACGGCAAAGCGGACATCGCCGTCTGGCGCAACACGGATCAGAAATTTTATTGGAAGAACGACAGCGGCAGCGGTTATCAGGAAATCTACATCGGTCAAGGGGGATTGCCCGTAAGCGCCGATTACGACGGCGACGGGCGGGCGAATTTCGCGATTAAAAACGGAGCTGATTGGGTGATTATGAACAGCGCACTCTCGCAAGTTCAAACCACAAGCTGGCAGCAGGCGGGCGACAAAGCGGTGCAGAACGATTATGACGGCGACGGCAAGGTTGACATTGCTGTCTGGCACGATACAACCGGCACTTGGTACATCAAGAACAGTGCGGATAATTCGACGCGAACGGTTCAATGGGGAGTAACTGGCGACACGCCGGTTCCCGCTTATTATCGTCGTTAGATTATGTAATCGAAAAAGTTATTAACAACTCAAGAACCGATAGTTAGTTTGAAAGCAAAAAAGCATTCAGAAAAAAGAAAAGCATATGGCACACAATAAACTCGAAGGAAGCGCAAATTTGTCGAATTTGATTGAGATATTTAAAGGATTTTTAAGAATCGGATTAATTCTCTGTTTCGGACTCTTAATGGTTAGTTCGATAACTGCACAGGTTGGAAACGGAACGACATCTCCTGTTAAAAAAGATACGAGCAATAACGCCGATCAGAACCTGAAAAGCATCGCCCGCGTCAATCCTTCGACTCTGGCAATGGAGATGAGTGTGCCGCTCATGACCTATCCGGGTAGAAACGGAAACTCGCTGCCGATCGGTTTCAGTTATTCCTCAAAAATTTGGCGAATGCAGTCGCGTTCTACCTGGTGGTATAGTTTTCAACACAGCAATGTTACAAAATATGTTACCGACATCGGCGCGATTTTCGGCGAAAGAAGCGCCGCCGGTTGGACGAGTAATCTGGTGCCGCCGAGAATTGAGGAAAAGGTTGAAATTTATAACGAAAACGGAGAGCGATGGGGCGATAGTATTATTAGTGAACCAGCATTGAATGCTCAATGGAGTAATATCATAAGCAGTTTTTCGGGAGGTGACCTTTCCGGTGCCTGCGGATTGATATGCACCGCATACGATCCGAGGGCAGGGTGTGATCTAATGGGCAATTGTATATGCTCACGGTATGAAATTCAATACTGTCAGACAAATGGTCCCAGCTTTCCCGAACCTCCGCCGATTATGCAGCTCTATTATATTAAAAGAGTTCAGGTGGCGATGCCGGACGGCTCGACACACGAATTTCGTGAAAGCGACACGCCGATCAATTGCGGGAGCAGCCAAACGGGCTGCGCGACCGATTTAAGAAACGGCACCTTTTTGTCGGTTGACGGCTCGGGCATGAAGTTAGTTCGGGATGACGATAATAACCCTAATGACGGGGATATAGACGGCAGTATTCTTTATTTGCCGGACGGCAGTAAATATAAATTTCCCGATCCATCTACTACAACAGCGGTCGGGCACTACGCCGAAGAATTTATCGACAACGACGGCAACCGGTTAGATTTCACTAGCACGCCTTCCGGCAATTCGGTAATCAATAAATGGACGGACACTCTGGGTCGCGAGATTATTGACACTATACCGCATAACTGGCAAGCGCAGGGGCAAGCTTCCGGCACGCAGAACATTGATTTGCCGGGACTCGGCGGCGAGCAGCAGAAATACAAAATTAAATGGGAAAATCTGAAGCCTGTCGGTTGTGAAGAGAGCACCAACCCGTCTTGCACCAATGATCTTGAACAAGTCGGCGGAGCGCTGGAAGACCAGACGCAAAAACTGTATTACGAAACCCGTTATTTTTGTCGCGGCAACCTTCAGACAGAATTACTGGCAGATGTTGTCAATGAGTACAGCCCGCTCAACGAGGTCTTGTTTCCTGAAAGAGAAATTGGAACCAGACCGTGTAATTCATTCAATATTCTACGCAACTCTCTGGGTGAGCCGATTTTAGATGAGAACGATCTGGCGCAGCCCTATGCGACGCGCTTTAACCCGGTGATGCTTTCGGAGGTCGAGCTGCCGAACGGCAAAAAATATATCTTCAAATACAACCGCTACGGCGAAATCTCGAAAATCGTTTATCCGACCGGCAGCTACGAAACATTCACTTACGCAAAAATCACGCCGATGAACGGCGTCAGCAATCCGGCATTCGACCAAACAAATCGCGGTGTGATCGAGCGGAAAGTTTTCGACTCGGCTCATGTAATGCAGCAAAGAAATAAATATTCGGCAACCTATAGCGGGAATATTTATACGGTTACAACCAAATCGCCGAAACAAAATACTCAAATCGATCAAACGACGATGGTCGATGGCATCAGAACCGAAAGAGATTTATACACCGATTTCGTTGCCGACGGAGATTTCGGTTTCAATAATCCGCTGGCGGGAATGCCCAAAGAAGAGCGAACTTACGACGAAAATAATGTTTTGCGCTCGCGAACGCTGACCGAATATATTACGAAAGATAACGGAAACGCCAAGCGCGATGCGCGTGTTAAACGAACCGTTTCGGTGGCGATCGAGAACGGCTTGGCGCTGGCGATTTTAGGCGAAAGCGAATATAACGAAACCGCAGTAGATACTAACAACATTCCGACGACTGCGGACTATTTTTCGCATCTCGACGTGAAACGCGCGAAAGGTTATCACTATGCCGTGATTTCAACGAGTCTTGCTCAGACCGGAACGCTCGCGCAGATTGCCGGATATTTTAACAGCAGCCTTTTGGCTTCGGTTTCGGAAACCGATTATGAGTACAACCCGAATTACAAAGATCGAGGAATTCGCAGTCTGCCAATCGAATCGAGGGTTTTAAATCCGTCCAATAATGAGATTGTCGCCAAAACGCGAACGATTTATGACAACGCCGTTCCCGCAGCTTCTACAAATTATCCGTATTCGACGGAAACTTACAGCATAAGCGGCACATTTAGCTGCCCGTCGGGAACGCAATCGGTGACCTGTTGGCAATCACCCGGAAGTTCGGCTTTAGGTCGCCCGACGACTTCGAGATTGTGGGATGACGATAACGATGTCTGGATCGAAACGCACACGCGTTACGACATTTTCGGCAATGCCGTGAAGGTCAAAGACGCGGCGGGCAATGAAGCGGAAACGATTTTCGAGAACACGACCGAAAAGCCGTATCTTTATGCCTACCCGACGAAAGTAATCACGCCCGCGCCCGACCCGACGGGGACGCACGGGACGAATGAGGGTTCGTTTGCGACGACCGTCTATGATTTTATGACCGGCTTGCCGTTGACGGCGACGAATGAGTTCGGGCAGACGACGGCGACCGAATATAACGACGATTTGCTTCGTCCGACACGAAGTTTCGCGGTTAATTTTAGCGCGCCTGAATCGCAGACGATTTATAACGATACGAATCTGACGGTCAAAGTCCGCAAACAGATTGACGCGCAGAATTGGGATGAGGCGATTACTTATTCCGATTCTCTGGGCAGAACGATCAAAATGCAGGCGAAGGATTCGCAGGGAGATGTCTTTACCGAAACGGAATACGATTTTCTCGGCAGGGTTAAACGCGCAACCAATCCTTATCGAACTGGAGACACGAAACTTTGGAGCAAGCCGCGTTATGACGAGATGGGCAGAGCAGTCGAGAGTTATGCTCCGGCGGAGGACGGGCAGACGGGCGACAGTCTGGGGATTACCTCATACGGCATTTCGACCGCCGAAGGTTATACCGGAACTTTTGTTTTGACGACTGACGCGGCGGGCAAGCAAAGCCGCGCGATCACGAACGCGCTCAGACAGCTTATCAGGGTTGACGAACCGGATTATACAGGCGCGATTACCGCGCTGCCGCAGGCGACGCCGAACCCGAGTCCGAGTCCGACGCCTTCGGGACCGCCCCACATTCCGCCGCCGACCTGCTCGATCGAATGTTTGAATAACACGCAATACCCGTCGCACGCGACCGTTTACCGCTACAACGCGCAGGGTAAGATGGTCGAGGTCACCCAGGGCGAACAGAAAAGATTTTTCAAATACGATTCCCTCGGCAGACTGATCCGTGTCAAACAGCCCGAACAGGAAACGAACGACGCTCTGGATATGAATGATTTCTACAACACGTCGGGCAAATGGACAGCCGGATTCACCTACGATCTGACGGGCAATGTCCTGACGGCGACCGATGCCAACGGGACGGTCATCACGAACACCTACGATAAAGCCAATCGCGTCAAAACGAAAACCTACACGACCACCGGAAACATCCAGGCGACGCCGCAGGTGAGATATTACTATGACGGGAAATGTTCAAATACCGATATTGAAACAAATCCCTGTCCTTCTCAACAGACACCGAACTATGCGAAAGGTAAATTAACGCAGGTTATATCGAGCGTTTCGGAAACCCGTTACACGGAATTCGATTATTTAGGCAGATTAAAGCAATTGGAACAGCGGACGCCGTTTTCGGGCGAAACGCTTTTGACAGCCGAAGTGCGCGTGTCGAAGTATCAATATAATTTCGCAGGCGCATTGATAGAGGAAGAATACCCGTCGGGCGCGGTCGTTAAAAACGAGTTCGAGGCGGACGGCGATCTGTCGAGGATTTACGGCAAAGCTAATCCGAACGCCATTGAACGGACTTATGCAAACGGCTTTTCTTACACGCCAGACGGCAGGATTCAAAGGCTACGTCTCGGCAACGGTCGCTGGGAATCGGCGAAATTCAATGAGCGATTGCAGGTTACGGAAATGGCACTCGGAGCGTCGGACGGCGACGGCAGCCTATGGAAGTTAAAGTATGAATACGGCGAGTTTGAAAATGGTGATGTCAATACGGCGAAGAATACCGGCAATATTGCCAGACAAACTATCAGTTTCAACGGTCTGCCAAACCCGCTCGTCCAGACCTTCAAGTACGACTCTCTTTATCGTCTAAAGGAAGCCCGAGAAACCGACGGCACGAGCACAAATGCGCCGCAGGTGTGGAAGGAAACCTTCGATTACGACCGTTTCGGCAACCGGACGGGGCGAGAAAAAATCACCGGTGAGTCAACGTCGCTCAGCATAAACCAAATCAACACTCCGACGATCGATCCGAACACGAACCGATTCGCCGATACTCAAGTTTACGACTACGATAAAAACGGCAATCTGATCCAGTATCAGGTAGATGAAAATGTCGTCAGAACGGTTGTTTTCGACGGCAATAATAAACAGAAATATGTGGTTGAGAACAATCAGAACGTCGGCGAATACACTTACGACGGCGAAGGCAAGCGGGTCAAGAAAAAGGTTTACAATCCGAACGGCAGCGTCAGAGAAGAAACCGTGTTCGTTTATTCAGGCGGAAAGCTGGTCGAAGAATATTCGACTTCGACCGAACCTGCACCGGAGAATCCGACGACGAAATGGACAGCGACCGACCAATTAGGTTCTCCGCGCGTGATTACGGATTCGCTCGGCAATGTCGTTTCCAGACGAGATTTTCTGCCGTTCGGCGAAGAGATCACCAACAACATCGGCGAGCGTCAAGCCCAGAGTTTGAAATACAACGTCGCGGATGGCATCCGTCAGAAGTTTACGGGTTATCAGAAGGATGATGAAACCTCTCTTGATTTTGCCGAAGCACGAATGTACGAAAATCGGCACGGACGGTTTACGGCGGTTGATCCTTTATTAGCATCTGGTAAGTCTACTAATCCGCAGACTTTTAATAGGTATACCTATTGTTTGAATAACCCTTTGATTTTTACTGATCCAAGTGGTTTACAAGCTGGTGAATGGGTCGGACGTCCGAGTAAGAATGGCGATGGAACACTTAAACTTATTTATACTACAAAAAGACAGGATGATGACGTAAATGTTACTTATACAAATAAATTCGGAGAACTTGTTGCCAATGTCCCTGGAAGTTCTGATTTTGTTTATCGTTTGAATCCAAAGGGTCCAGCGGATGCCGTTCAGCTTGCTTGGTCCAAGCTCACAGGTATATCAAAATATGATGCTGACGGTTATGATTATACGTATTCAGAGGATTTTCTAACTCGCGTAAATAATGATCCTAATCCAGGACTTAAAGACGTTACTTTAGACTTACTCTTGGCTCTCGAAGGACCATTATTATTAACAAGGGGTTTTGGCAAGGTTGCATTGGAGCGTGGGGTAGGAAGAGGAGGATCCTATTATGCAGATGAAGTTTTAGAAGGCGGAGTAGGCAACGTTAGGGCTGGACACGGAGAGTATCGTTTTGGGTCGGGGGATACTATAGTTCCTGATGGAAACGTTTTCATTGCACCAGCCCCAAATACAAAAATAGCTCAAGAATCAGGATTATTGTTGGAAAAGGGCGGAGTGGATGCTTTGGCAGAAGCAGCTAAGACGAATGCAAGAGCAGCACAAGACCTTGCATCATTAAGAACGTATAATTCAGGAGATCTCGTGCCCAATTATACTTTGAAGCCACCTACAAATTTAACAGTATATAGGAATTCAGTAACAGTTGAAGATCCTACACCTTTGAGTGAACTGTGGGGGTCGAGAAAAGGATGTATCATTTGGGCAGCTTGTACGGAGTATCGTAATAGATAGTTCCAACAGTACAATTAGTTAGAGGTTATTCATGCAATCAATCTCTAATTAATTGTACTAAATAATTAGACACTTTAATTTAATGCTAAAAAACACAGCTTTATTTTGAAGTAAATATATTTATTGCTGAAGTACAACAGATTACAATTATCGAAATATTTTATTGTTAATATGTTTAATTATTCAACTTATTAGATATGAATAAAGTGTTAGATCAAATGAAAAATGGTTTTGAATGGTAAACTCTAAAAAAGAACATTTTTATTAGAGCAATAGTAATTTAATAAATTGAACACTGGATTATGTACTTCGAAGATCTAACAAATTATACATACGATCTACCTTTTTTCCTGAAT
Source organism: Pyrinomonadaceae bacterium (assembly GCA_022843305.1). Classification (GTDB taxonomy): domain Bacteria; phylum Acidobacteriota; class Blastocatellia; order Pyrinomonadales; family Pyrinomonadaceae; genus JAFDVJ01. Next base: position 11,806 of record JALHNX010000142.1, read on the forward strand.
GAGGTGAAATGCATTGGATGGCTTGAAAAAGGATATAAATTTGAACAGAAACCCCTATCAATTTTTCATTTTGAAAAACTCAAAAGTATCTATTGTGGAAATGACTTAGTTGATTCAATTGCAAATCAGGCTAGAGGATACCATTATTGTGATTTTTGTAATGAGGATGATCCAAAATTTTTATGTGAAACGATAAATCGCTTTAAGTGGCTTGGATCAAATGAGATATGGATTCCATCAGTAATAGACAACTCTTATTATGCCGCGCCTTCACTAATTATTCATTATATAGAAAAACATTCATATTCCCCACCTCAAGAATATCTTGATGCTGTTTTAAATTTTAATCTTAATGTGAAGTTTAATGCTCAAGAAGTAAGCAATAAATTAATGAAACAATATTCAAACTTGGACTTAAAATGATTATCCAATATAAATCATCTCGATAATTTTTCAATCTAAGCTGTGCGGATCACAAAGATCGTTTCAATTTTTGCCAGTATAAATCATCCTTGTAATTTTGCAATCGAATCCGTTCTTTGGATTCGTTAAAGGCGGCTTCAACCTCATCGTGATAAGGCGTTTTTAACGCCAATTCATACCATTTTTACTGCGGCGTTTTGCCATTGAGAGAGCCGTGCGGACGAAACTCGTTGAAATAATCCTGCCATTCCTGAAGCTTCTTTTTCAGTTCTGGGTCTTTCAAATCTAAAGTCGGTGTCAACACGGGAAACCGTGATTTCTCAGCAGCTCGCTTTGAATGCGTCGTGAGCCGAGCCGTCGTTTTCGGAGCTCAGAAACCAACTATGATTTCTTTCTCGAAAATCTTTCGATTCGGAGAGTTTTTCGGACGACGGCTTAATTCTTCCAGACCGTCTTGTCCGCTCTTTTGAAAGCGTCGGCACCACTTTCTCAAAGTCGGACGAGAGATGCCGCAGCGATGGCAGACAAGACCGGCATCTTTAGTTTCCTCGTAGAGCTTTACCCAATCTAAACGCGCCTTTATTTTGTGCTTCATAATTCATCATATAGTTGAAATGATGTCTTTGATCCGCACACGTTTTTTAGAAAATTTCAACTATTTAATTTATTTTCAAATGTCTTGTCAATGGATTCACAATGCAGAGGTCAGAAGAATTCAATTCATAGTATCCGAAACCTCAGAAATTGAACTCTGCCGCCCATTAAGATAATTATTTAATCTCGAAGCTACCTTATTCGCCGTTTCCGAAGTAATATTCAAATACCGAAGAAAAGTTTTAAGTTGCGAATGTCCCGTAATTTTCATCACTTCCGTATGCGGCGAACCCGAAGTGATCATTCTCGTCGTCGCGGTATGACGGCAGTCATGCAGTCGAAAATCCCTGACATCCGCCAGATCACAGGCGGTTGACCATGCGCGTTTGACCGAATTTGTAATACCGAAAACAATCTGCGTTTTATCTTTCGGCGAAACCTGCCAGAGCAGTTCCAGTTCTGCTTTCAAACGCGACGTTACTCCGACGGTTCTCGCCTCTTCGGTTTTCGTGTTGGTCTGCGGGATATAGATTTCATTCATTTCGAGATTCACGTCCCGCCACCGCATCTTGAAGATTTCGCCGCGCCGCATCGCCGTATCGAGCGCGCAGATCAGAATCGGTCGCAGATGCGCCCTTTCGCCGACGCAAGCCGCCAGGAGCCGCTGCTCTTCAACAAAACTTAAAACCCGGTCGCGCTCGACTTCCGCCGTCATCGAAATTACGCCCTTCATCCTGACGAACGGATTTTTGACGAGCCAGTCGTTACCCACGGCATAATTGAGGATCGCCCTCAGCCACGCAAGTTCGCGGTTGACGGTCGCAACTTTTCGTTGCCGGGTGCGGATGACCTTTTTGATGACGGTTTTTGTTTTCCCCGTTTTTTCGTCAATCACTTTCGTCCGTTCGTTGACTTCCGTTTCGACCGGAGCGTTCAGCCGCTCATTTTTGTAAGCCTTGATGTCGCCGGATTTGATAACGCGGATCAGTTTTTTGCCGAAAAAGACGCGTAGGGGTTTGATGGCAGATTGTACCGGAGCGATCGAGCGCCTGCCTTTGATCTTCACGCCCGTTTGATAACTCGCTTCGACCAGCTCGACTTCGGTGTATTTATCGGCAAGTTCGTCAAAGGTCATCTTATCTGACAGAAATATTTCCTCGCCGTGCGTTTCAAGTTCCTTCCGCATTCCTTCGACCGTGCTCCGCGCGGTGCGCTTGTCGGTGATCGGTTTATATTTGACCTGATATTTACCGCTCTCGTTTTTGTATTGCAGACGGGCGTAAATTTTGCCTTTGATCTCCACCCAGTAGCGGGGAGATGAACGCTTGCGTTTTGATTCTTCGCTTAAATCTTTCTGACCGTTATTCATATCCAAAACTTTCGAGTTATCTAAGAAGTTAACTAAGACTCGATGATAATATATGTTATCGGATGAAAACAAGTAAAAACTAATTGGTACGATAAATGCTGTAAATACAACATTTACAGTAGCAAAAACGAGTCTTTTGAAAATCTATGTTACTGTATTTTACAAGTCAAATTCGATTCGTAATCGAAAGGTCGTGGGTTTGAATCCCATGGATGGCTCCATAAAATCCATAACAAAAGGTAAGTCAGGCTTACCTTTTGTTGTATAGCCTAAAACTTCTGCGTAATAAAATTTTAGAAGAGTCATCATTTAAACAAATTTTTCACTTCTTCTCTAATCTGAAATACCGTCTTTTTCATAAATTGCTCTCTTTTCCAACGGGGCGTTTTGAAATCGCTGTCTATGAATTTTCCACTTTCAGAAATAAGATAGATGCCTAACTTATCTATTACTAAACAAACTGGTATATAATTCACATTAAGTAGCAACTGTAATAAAAATCAAATAGAAACCGGCGACCAAGAGCTATTGTCTCTGGCAATGGCATTTAACAAACATAGTAATACCAAATCGCGTTAAAAAATGAGGTTCAATTTTAGCCGAAAGCTCTTAGCTGACAGCTTTTAGCTAAGATTTTGAAACTCTTTTTATTCAGCTACCTGGTATAACTTTCTGGCTGCCGCTATAATTGCCACTTTCGTCGGTTTGCCGTGTTCTTTGAGTCTTTGATAAAACTGATTGATCGTCCGGTTGCAGCGGATTGCCGCAATTGTTGCCATGTATA
>JALHNX010000143.1 GCA_022843305.1 Pyrinomonadaceae bacterium
TTTCGTTTCCCCGATTTTTACAAGGTCGGCGTTTCGCAGTCGGGCAATCACGACAACCGCAATTACGAGGACGATTGGGGCGAACGCTATATCGGCTTAATGTCGGGCGACAATTACGAAAAACAGGCGAACCAGATTTACGCGAAAAATCTCAAAGGCAAGCTGCTGCTCGCGCACGGCGCGATGGACGATAACGTGCCGCCTTACAACACTTATCTGGTCGTTGACGCGCTCATCAAAGCGAATAAAGACTTTGACCTGATAATTTACCCGAACGCCCGCCACGGCTACGCACAGGACAACTGGTATATGACGCGCCGCCGCTGGGATTATTTCGTCCGGCATCTGATGGGTGCCGAACCGCCGAAGGAATACGAACTCAAATTCAAACCCGATCCGCGTTTGACTCCGCCGACACCGGCGCGGTAATTTGTTTTCGGAGATAAGAAAAAGCGGCTTGAATAATTCAAGCCGCTTTTTCTTTGAATTTTTAATTTTTAATCTCCGAAAAAGAATATACCAATATTTTCTTTCTTTGCTTTGTTTATAGCTTTTTCTAACTTTGTTAAAATTGATTCGAGTTCATTTTTATGAACAGTTGAATATATTTTTTCTACTTTTCTTTCTCCTTTGTGAACGATTGTTCCGATAAATTCTTCCCATACATCCGGTTTTTGTGATATTTCCTTTCTGACCTTTTCTATCATCCGACTAAACAAATCTAAATCTTTTCCATAAAAAAAAGCATCGTCCCAAGGAACAATTTTCTGACCAGTTTTCTTTGACACCTCATCCAAAAATGAACCAAGAAACGAAAAACAACCGTCTTCCTCGAATGAAAGAAAACGATTTTCTCCAGTTTCCGGTAAACTTGAATCTTTTTGAAGATAAAGGTCGAGAGCCATCGCTTTAGTTTTTTTCTTCCAATTCCCTCGTTTCCGCTTCGCCTTCGTCAAAGAGAACGCTGACGGGTGTGTGCGCGGGCGGCAGATTTGATTGCTGTTCGGTCATCGCTTTTTGGAGGCGTTCGACGGCTTCGCGGGCGATCTCGAAATCCTGACGTTTGATCTTCAGGGTAACTTTGCCGTCGTCGTTCGGGAGTTCGGTAAGGCGCGTGAAACTTTTGAGGCGGATTTCGATCTTCGCGCCGAATTTGAAAAAGCCTTTGCGGAATTTGATGTCCAGAATCTCGTCCGCAGCGATGCGGTTTTCCTTGACGCCGCTTTTGATGAAGCCGAGGAATTTCGATTCGAATTCGAGAACGATCCCGGCGGGCGAAAATTTGCCCATCCCGTCAAACTCGGAAAACCCGCTGTCGGCTTTAAATGGCACGGTGATGAAATTTTGCATAGTTGATAACGGAAAGTTGATAGTGGAAAGTTAAAGAAATTAATTAAAACTTTCCATTTTTAACTATCAACTTTCCACTGATTAAAAACTGCCCGACGGATTCAAGATGTCGAGTTTCTTGCGGCAGCGGTCAATTCCCTCTTTGTATTTGTCGAGCTTTGTGCTGTCCAAAGTAACAATCGCCGCGTCCTGATAGTATTTTATCGCCTGCTGAAGATTGCCGCTCATTTCATACATTATCGCGTATTCATTGGCGATGGTGTCTTTGGCGATGCCCGGAATCTGCGAAGTGCGGTCGAGATGCGGTTTGAGTTCGTCAAAACGTCCCTGATTCGACAAAAAATAGGCGTAATTCAGGTAAGGCGCGGTATAATTCGGCGCGTATTGAATCGCGGCGCGGTAATATTCTTCGGCGCGCTGCATATTTTTATACTTCGTCTCGTAAACCCAGCCGAGATGATTGTAGGCTTTGCCGAAACGCGGGTTGCGCTTGAGAATCTGCGAAAGTTTTTCGACCGCATCCATTATTACGCCGTCATTTAGAAGCCGGTCGGCTTGCGCGAAAAGCTCTTCGCACTCCATCTCGGTTCTGTCCGGTATCAAATTATTCACCGGATTTTGGTTGTTGAAATTATCTTGTCCGTTAAAATCCATAATTTTTTACTCCTTATATTTCGTTAAATCTTTTACTCGCGTTTGGCTTCATATTTTAAGAAGATAAATTTACCACAATCCGGAAAACTTTTCACAGATTCGCTTTATTCGCTTTTTACGATAGAAAAGAATATTTATCGCAAAAATGCGGCAGGACCTTTTACGAAAGGTCCCGCCGCATTTTTTGGAATTATTTTATAAACCGCCGGGCTATTCGCCGCCGACCGTCATTTCCGAGATCAGAAGCGTCGGCGATGCCGTGCTGCCGAGCCGGAAACTCAGATCGTTGCCGATTGCCTGGACGTTTTTCAGAACTTTCAGGACATTTCCGGCAATCGTGATTTCCTGCACGGGATAGGTCATTTCGCCGTTTTCGATCCAGTAACCGCTCGCGCCCTGCGAAAAATCGCCGGTTACGCCGTTCACGCCCGAACCGAACATTTCCGTCAGATAAAGCCCGTTTTTGACGGATTTGATAATGTCCTTCGGATCGTCCTTGCCGTTTTTCAGGAAAAGATTCGTCGCTGCAACTCCGGGCGCGGATTGATAAGTTCGTCCGGCATTGCCCGTAACTTTTGCAGTCAAACGCCTTGCCGCGTAAGAATCGCAAACGTAAGTTTTCAAAACGCCGTTTTCGATGACCGTCACGGAAGAAGACTTGACACCTTCGGCATCGAACGGGCGCGAAGCCAAACCGTCGGTCATCGTTGCGTCGTCAATGATCGTAATCGCCGGCGCGACGATTTCCTGTCCGACTTTATCAACCAAATACGACGAACGCCGATAGATGCTCGAACCGGAAGCCGCACCGAAGAGCATCCCGACGAAATTGCCCGCGACCGCCGGATCAATGACGACCGGAACGGCTTGCGATTTGACTTTTTTGCCGCCCAAACGCCGAATTGTGCGGCGCGCCGCTTCTTCGCCGACCGATTTCGGTGACGCTAGTTTGTTGAAATAGCGGTTGAAGGTGTACCAGCCGTCACCCTGTTTGACACCGTTTTCTTCGGCTAAAAGTCCGACCGACATACTCGCGACCGTTGCTTGATACTGCCCGACAAAACCGTCGGAATTTGCGAGCGTAACCTGTCCGACCGAATTCGCCCAGCTCGCGCCGTTCGAGTTCGTAATGCGTTTATCAAATGCGCGTCCGGCTTCTTCCATCTCCTTGACCATCGCAATCTTCTTTTCGGGCGTAAGCTTCATAATGCTTTCGTCGAAGATCATCAGATTTCCCTTGTATTCGCCCAAAAATTCCTTCGGAGCCAGCCCGTTATATTTGTCGGTATTGGAAACCTTCACGATTTCGAGCGTTTCCTTGACCAGTTCCTGAACGGTTTTGCCCTGAAAATCGGTCGTAAACGTTAAAGCGGTTGCGCCGTTTTTGAAAACTCTTAAGCCCAAACCTTTTGAAGTTGACTGCTGGAGCTTTTCGATCTCGCCGAGCCGCACGGTCGTGTTAAAGCCGTTCGATGAAGTAATGTAAACATCTGCCGCATCCGCGCCCTGTTTTTTCAAAGCCGAAACGAGTTCGGACGCTAAATTTCTGTAATCGTTCATATCAATTTCGGATTGATGATTTCGGATTGCGGATTGGAAATAAATCCCAAATCCTAAATCCTAAATCCTAAATCGTCCGCCTCCTATTCTGCTTTTCCTTTAACTTTTGTTCCGCCGACGGTGATTTCCGAAACCTTGACGGTCGGCGTTCCCATTCCGACCGGCACCATCTGACCGTTCTTGCCGCACGTCCAGCCGCCGTCCGTGAATTTCAGATCGTTGCCGACCATTGCGACTTTCGTCATCACATCGGGACCGTTTCCGACCAGCGTCGCGCCTTTGACGGGCGTGGTGATTTTGCCGTCTTCGATCAAGTAGGCTTCGGAACAGCTGAACGTGAAATCGCCTTTCGTGATGTCCACGTTGCCGCCCGTAAAACCTTTCGCGTAGATGCCTTTTTTGACTGACTGCAAAATTTCTTCAGCGGAATATTTGCCGTTGCGAAGATAGGTGTTGGTCATTCGCGGCATCGGCGGGTAATTATAAGCCTGCCGGCGACCGTTGCCGCTGGATTTCACGCCGAGCTTTTTCGCGGAAATTCTGTCGTTCATATAACCGCGCAGAATTCCGTTTTCGATTAAAACCGTCGATTGCGGCGAATTGCCTTCGTCGTCAACGTTAATCGTGCCGCGCATATTTTCGAACAAGCCTTCGTCCACGACGGTGCATTGTTCGCTGGCGACTTTTTCGCCGACTCTGCCCGAATAATTTGAAAGTTTTTTGTAATTGAAATCGGCTTCAAGCCCGTGTCCGACGGCTTCGTGCAACAGAACCGCGCTGTCCGAATTGCCCAAAACGACGGTTTGCAGTCCGGCTTCGATCTCGACCGCCGAAAGATTCAGCACGGCAAGCCGCGCCGCGTCTTTGGCAATGTCCGAGGGTTTTCGTTTTTGATTGAAATATTCCAAACCGATGCGACCGCCGCCGCCCGTGTAGCCGGTTTCGCGCCGCCCGTTCTGTTCGGCGATGCAGACCGTCTGGAACATAAACATCGGCTGTGAATCTTCCCAGTAAACGCCGTCGCTGTTGGCGTAAGCGATATGTTTGACTTCGTCGTTAAAGCCGACGTTGACGCGCACGATTCGCGGATCGTATTTCTTCGCTGCTTCGTTGGCTTCTTTGATACATTCGAGTTTTTTATTCAGATCGGCGGTCGTCGCCAGCTCGTTAATCTTATAAAGATTTTTCGGCGTGAACGCGCCAATCGGCTGAATCCGCGCTTTGGTCGTGTTGTCCGACGCAATCGCCGCCGCCGCGTTCGCCGCTTCGGTCATTTTTTCGAGCGTCAGTTCTTCCGAAAACGCAAAACCGATCTGGTCGCCCTTGACCGCTCGAATCCCGACGCCCTGGACGATTCCGCGCCGCGCGGATTTGACCATATCTTCTTCAAACGAAAGGTTGGACGTAATTCTGTATTCAAAGAAAACGTCTGCAAACTCCGCGCCTTTTGCTAAAGCCGCACCTAAAACTTTTTTGATTTGCTCTTGTGAAACCTGGAAATAAGTATCGAGCAGTGGATTTTTCAACATGGCAGATTCTCCTGCCACTATTTTACTCAGCCAAAGGTCGCTTGTCGCTACCGCGCCGAGCGCAAACGCGCCTTTTACAATAAAATCTCGCCTTTTCATCATTTTTCTCCCTTTAATTTGGTTATTATTTCGATTTGGAAACCACCGGCTAAGTTTCAGAAACTGTTACGCATCAAACGCCGTTCAGGTTTCCAATGAATTTTGAAAACAATTCAATTTATTTAGAAAACACCGTAAAATCAAGGTTTATGACAATTTTTTTGTAATGCCCCAATAAAAAGTTACAGAAGGATTTTTTTGCCTACGAAAAACACGAAAGATACGAAATAGTTTGATGATTTAACATATTTTCGTGTTTTTCGTGTTTTTCGTGGGCAGATAAAACTTTTTATTGAGGCATTGCGTATTTTTGAGTTTTTAGGAAAGAATTTGAAGTTTATGCTTTAGTTTTTTTTACAAAATATTTACCGATGCCGTATAAACTTATCAAAACCCATAATGATTCGACGACAAAAGCCGAAAAATTAAAGCTGTAAAAAAGCGAGAAGACGATCAGCCCCGCACCGAGCGCGTTCAGCACAGAATACGTCAGACTTTCGCTCTTTATTTTTTCGATTTGAAGCAAAATATACGTCAGAATTATCGTTGCGACGCCGATCGAACCGATGATGTCATACCATGCAAACTGCATAAAAAATTATTTGATTAGAAACTTTGCGACCAATCCGTTTGCGCCGACCGCCCAGATCGCCCGTTTGCCTTTCGCTTGCACCGAATTGTAGTTTTCCTTGTCAAGATTTTTCCAAGTTTTTCCGCCGTCTATTGATAAATCCGAACCGCTCGCGCCGACCGCGATAATCGTTTTTCTATCAATGTATGAAACGCCCGAACGATAGCCGTTCAAACCTTTCGAGAGCGTCCACGTTTTTCCGCCGTCGTTAGTAAAAGCCAGATTATTTGTGATGTCGTTCGGTTTCTCGTAATTTCCGCCGACGATGACCCCGTTTTTTGAATCAAACATCGCAATCGAAAAAATCCCGCTGCCCGCCGTGCCTTTCGTGATCGGCGTATCGGCGACAAACCACGTCAGACCGCGATTATCAGAGCGAAAAACTCTGGCATCATTTCCGCCCGAAACAAGAAAAATGTTCGATTTGCCCTGCGTCAGCAGACAAGTTCCGCTCGCCGCAAAAGCCGCTTCGCCCGCTTTAGCGTTCGCCATTTTATCGTTGCCGGAAATCTGCCAAGTTTCGCCGTCTTTGGTTTCGATCAAAAAATATTTACCGTCAACCGGGTCTGACATCGCCATTCCGTTGTTTTTGTCCCAAAACGCAAGCGCATCGAAAAACGCTTTTTCGTTCGTGTTCTTAAATTGCAGTTTCCACGTTTTTCCGCCGTCCGTCGTTTTATAAATTCGCGACACATCGCCGTTGCCGATGCTCAAAATATAAGCCGTGTCCGCGTCGAACGCTTCGATGTCGCGAAAATCGAGTTTTTCCGCGTCGGGAACTTTTAGAACAGCCCAGTTTTTTCCGCCGTCAACGGTGCGCAAAACCGTTCCGCCCGTGCCGCTCGCCCAGATTATTTTATCGCTGACGACCGAAAGCCCGCGCAAACCGGCTTTGGTATCAATTTTTTGTTTCTGCCATTGGGCATTTGAAATTGTGAAAAATGTTAACAGAAGAAGAATTAAGCCGTAGATTTTCATAACCAAGAGTTTAATCCATCTTTAACGACGGGCAAAGTTTGAATTTACACGCCAACAAAAGTAAAATTCACGCTAGTCTTTTCATTTCATTCAAAAAGGATATATAAAAATGAGTTTCTTTCCGATTCCGAGTATGCTTTTACGGCAGCTCTATACAAACAACAGTCTGAAAAACACGGACGGCGGCGTGCAGTTCGCGCTTAAAAACCGTCTGAGCGACGGCGAATTCTCAGAGTTGAGCGCCATTAAAATCGATGGCAGCGAAGTTCCGCACGATCAAATCTCGGTTGATCTCGGCGACGGCGAGTTTATTCCCGCCGAATCCGTCCGCGATGTCGCGTTTCCGCTCCGAAAAGTTCTCAATGTGCGGTGCGAAATCGGAAATCTCGAAACCGGAAAACATAAGATCGGCATCGCCTTCAAAGCCAAACCGTTCGGTTCGCTGAAATTCGAGGTCGAAGATTCTATCGCCCAAACCGAAAATCTGGAAGTGCGGATTCCGCGCGACGCGCAGGACGATTATTCGGAAACGGCAATCAAAGCCAGACAGGATTTTGTCGAACAATACACCGGCGCGCGCCTTGAACATCTCCGAAATTATTCGTTCGACCCGCACACGACCGCCGGAAACTGTGAAAATTTCACGGGCGTTGCGCAAATTCCGGTCGGTTTCGCCGGACCGCTCAAAGTCAACGGCGAATACGCGATCGGCGATTTTTTGATTCCTCTGGCGACGACCGAAGGAACTCTGATCGCTTCATACAATCGCGGAATCAAGGTTTTAAATTTGTCGGGAGGAGTTAAATCAACCGTCGTTTCGGATGCAATGCAGCGCGCGCCGGTTTTCGTTTTTGAAGATGCCCGCGAAGGTCGCAAATTCGTCGGTTGGGTTTTGGGCAACATCGAAAAGATCAAGGAAGAAGCCGAAGCGACTTCGAGTGTCGCCAAACTCAAATATATCGATCCATACACGGCGAACAAATTCGTTTATCTCAGGTTTAATTACACGACGGGCGATGCGGCGGGGCAAAATATGGTCGGACGCGCGACGTTTGCGGCTTGCAGCTGGATTATTGACGCTTACGAAAAAGATAAGATCAAACATTTTTATTTGGAATCGAATTTTGCGACCGACAAAAAGGCTTCGCAGGTCAACATTATGCGAACGCGCGGCAAACGCGTGACGGCGGAATGCACGATTCCGCGTGACGTTCTGATCGAACATATGCGCGTCGAACCCGAATCGCTCGTCTATCACGCGGGCGTAGCAAATGTCGGCTCGTTTTTGTCGGGCGCAAACAACAACGGCGCACATTCTGCCAACGGCATTACGGCAATGTTCATCGCGACCGGACAAGATGTCGCCAATGTTTCAGAAAGCTCGGCAGGCGTGATTTATTCCGAACTGACACCCGAAAAAGATTTGTATATCTCGATCACGATCCCTTCGCTGATCGTCGCCACGCACGGCGGCGGCACGGGTCTGGCAACACAAAACGAATGCCTGCAGGCTTTGGGCTGCGTCGGTCGCGGCACGGTCAACAAATTTGCCGAGATCGTCGCGGGCGTCGTCCTCGCGGGCGAAATCTCGCTGGCTTCGGCAATTTCGTCGAGCGATTGGGTTTCAAGCCACGAAAAATACGGGCGGAATCGTTAACCGATAAGCGAGTTGCTAATCAGTATAGCGAGTGGTAGCGAGTCTGATCCATTATTAAAAATATTGAGTAAATAATTATATTTTAAGCTCTAAAAAATACTTGCTACCGCTCGCTATACTGATGGGTTAAGCGTTCGTTACCCCTCAGAATATTGATTGGAAACTTCAATCTATGAAAGACGAAGATTGGAATGAAACCGGCATTCCGCTCGCATATCTCATTACTTTTCGATGTTATGGCACGTGGCTTCACGGCGATGAGCGCGGTTCGATTGACGAATTCAATAACAAACACGACACGCCTTTTCTTCCGCCAAATGAAAAGTGGCACGACTTCAACAAAGAAATTCTTAAATATCCGCCTGTTAAATTAACTCCCGAAATGCGAAGTGCTGTTGAAACTGCTTTACGGGAAACTTGTGAAATTCGTGGTTGGCAATTATTCGCAATCAATGTCAGAACAAATCACGCCCATTCGGTTGTGGCAGTTGGAAATATATGTTCAAAAAAGGTTTTAAGTGCTTTTAAAGCGAATGCAACACGAAAGTTGCGTGAAAGACAAATCTGGCAATTTGAACATTCACCATGGGCAGATAAAGGCAGTCGAAGATTTTTATGGACTGAAAAAAGTATTGAAACAGCGATTGATTATCTCATCAACGGACAAGGAAAACCGTTGCCTGATTTTAGCTGACAATCAGTATCGTGAGCGGTAGCGAACGCGATTCGGATTATGCAACTTACATTGTAATGAAAAGTGTTCGCTACCGCTCACGATACTGATTAATTCTCCCTGATTACTCATCATCATCTTTTTTCTTTCCCGTCAAAATTTCCTTCATCACTTCCGCGCCGGGAATGAGTTTTTCCCACATTTGCGGGGCGGCGCTTGCCATTTCGAGCATTGTGCGGAAACGGTTGTCGAATTCTTCTTTCGTCTTTAAATAGGCGTTAAAGCTCGCCGAAAGATGATTTTTGAAAAAATCCTGCACCGAATCTTCGCGGGTGCGCAGTAGCTGAAAAAGAAATTCGGTCGGCAAAACGGTCTGGTTATTTTTTTCTTCTTCAAGAATGACCTGAATCAAAACGGCTTTCGTGACATCTTCTTTGGTCGTCGAATCAATCACCTGCACGTCCGAACCGTCGCGGACGATCTTGGCTAATTCCTGATAATTGATATACGAGCGCGTTTCCGTGTTGTAAAGACGGCGGTTTCCGTAGCGTTTGATGATGAGTTTGTCCGAATCTTCTGCCGTTTTTTTCTTTTTCGCCATAGCGAAAGAAGTTTAGCATAAATACGCCGATAAATTCTATTTTATTTGCTTTTCCGCTGAAATCATTGAGGCAAGCAGCATTTTGCATTTGCAAAATCAGTATAGCGAGCGGTAGCGAGTCAGTCACATAAGTGATTTTTTTCCTTTTTCACTCAAAATGCTGATTATATTCGCTAAAACAGCCAACAATTCAGAATAAATTTAAAGCACTCTGGTAAATAAAGGTGTTCGCTATCGCTCACTATACTGATTTATCTCCAGATTGCGAACATTTTATTTACTGAAATAACTAGGGTTATCTGTGTTTCTAAAATTTTATTTCGCAAATGCGAGATTTTCGCTTGACAAGTCTTTTTCGATCGTTTAGTATCCATAATGTCAGTTGCGAAAAAGACGGCTGAACAAAGAATTTATAAACGGAATTAAAGAAGGAGAATATTAAAATGACAAAGAAAGCGATTAGCAGCGAAGCGATTGATACGGCGATGGAATTAACACAAAAAACGGCGAATGTAACTTTGAAAAGCGCGGTTCAAGCCGCCGAAGCGACCGAAGGTTACGTTCAGGGATTATACAAAGTCGGCTACGACGCGAACGTTGACGCGTTGAAAGTTGCGAAAGGTTACTGGGATGCGACCACGCAGATCCGTCAGGATTGGCTCAAACTTTTTGCCTCGACGGGTGAAGCATTTATCAATTCAGCCGCGAAAATGGAACTTCCCCTCCAGAAAGAAGTTGCCGATTTCGGCAAAAGCGTTCTCAATAACGTTGAAAAAACGGTTGAGAATCTGACGACGCAAGCAAAAACCGCGACCAACGCGAAATAAGGTTAAACTTTTCCCTCCTCTATGCTGGTCTGCGGTTGTCATCAACCGCAGACTTTTTTATATTTAATGCGTTTAGAGGAAATTTGAAATATATCGGCGGAGAAAATTGGACGACGAACTTTAAGTTTATCGCTGACCGGCGCGCAGAGGCATTGCGACCATCGGCAAACTAAAGTATGCCGTACAAAAAAAAATTTATTTTTGAGGTATTGCAGAAAATGGCAGAAACGAAAAAAACAACGAAACCGGCTCCGAAAGCCGAAACCAAAACGACAGCAGCGGTGAAAACCGAAGAAACAAAGCCGAAAGCCGAAGCTAAACCAAAAGCGGCAGCGACAGCGCCGAAACCCGCGCCGAAAAAACCCGCTTCGAAACCGAAGGCGGCACCGAAAGCGGCGGCGAAGCCAAAGACGGCGGCAAAACCGAAATCCGCAGCCAAACCGGCTTCCGCGCCGAGAGCTGAAAAAACAGCTGAACCGAAAGCGCAGCCAGTTTCGGCGGCAAGCGCGGCGCAGCTGCCGAATGATTTTGCGAAAATAATCGTCAACCAATTGATCGAAGCGCAGCGAATGTGGCTCGAGATGACGACGCAGCAAACCGCGCTCGTCTTTAAAACTGTTTCGGAAGTGATGGGAATGTCGGAAAACGCGCCGACCGACGCGCTTGGGAAATGGGCGAAACAGGGCGTTGAAAGTTTTATCGCGGCGCAGAAACACTGGTCGGAAATCGCGATGCAGCAAAGCGCACAATTGATGCAGACTGTTCAGTCGGGCGCGAATTTCGGCGGTCTGGATGCGCTCGGCTCGGCGCAGGAAGCAGCCGGAAAAGGATTGGAAACACTCGTTAATATGCGCACCGCATGGCTCGATTTCGCGGCGCAGCAAAACGCGCAGATGGTCAAATCTTTGAAGCAAAACCTGAATCTGGACGATTCTTCGCCGGTTTCGGCACTTGCCGATTTTGCGCAGCAGACGATGACGAGTTACGTCGAAATTCAAAAACGCTGGCTCGATCTGGCAACGCAAATGCCGATTTTCGGCAATGCGCCGAAAGATAAGAAATAATATTTGCCCGCGAAACACACGAAATGAACGAAAAGTTTTTAATTTGGTTGTTGTTTCGTTTATTTCGTGTGTTTCGTGGGCAAAAATCTTAGTTACTGTTAGAATTATCAAACAAATGGCGAGACAAGCTACAAAGAAACGCACTTTCCCCTGGACAACAAAAATTGACGGAACGCAGATCAAACTGCGCTTGATGACCGCCGACGACAAAGACGCGGTGCTGGCGTTTGCCCGCAAATTGCCCGAAGACGATCTGCTTTTTCTGTCGTTCGACATCACGCAGGAATCGTTCATCGAGCATTGGATCCGGCGCATCAACGCCGGGACGTGGCACACGATTCTGGTCGAAGCCGACGGCAAATTGGTCGGACACGGCAGTTTGATGCGGACTGAACAGATCTGGTCGCGGCACTTGGGCGAAATCATTCTGCTTCTCGCGCCCGAAGTTCGCGGCAAAGGTTTGGGAAATATCCTCGCGGGCGAGCTTTTTGCGAAAGCCGAAGAATGGAATCTGATGAAAGTCGTCGCGCGGATGGCGGCAGACCAGAAAGGCGCGATCCAGGTTTTCGAAAAGCTCGGTTTTAACGCCGAAGCGCTGCTCGCGGATTATGTGATTGACCGCAACGACCGGACGCACGATCTGATTGCGATGTCGTATGACATTACGGGATTTAACGAAGAATAAATTTATAAACCGCGAAAGACGCGAAAGACACTAAAATCAAAACCATTTTTCGCGCTTTTCGCGTCTTTCGCGGTTAAAACCTGATATGAAACAAGAACTAAATCGCCGTCTTTCATCGCTCGACTCGGCATTTCTTTATCTGGAAAGGAAAGAATGCCCGATGCATATCGGTTCGACGAGCATTTTCGAAGGCAAGCTCACCTACCGCGATTTGGTCAAACATATCTCCGACCGTCTTTTTCTGCTTCCGCGCTACGTGCAGAAAGTCGTTCCCGACCCGTTTAATCTGGCGCACCCGACGTGGGAAACCTGCGAAGATTTTGATATTAAAAACCATATTTTCAAGGTCAAGCAGAAAAAAGTGCTTAACGAAAAAGATTTGGTCAAGCTCGCGGGCGAACTTCTGACCGAAGTGATGGACAGAAACAAACCGCTCTGGGAGCTTCACGTTGTCGAAAATCTCGAAGGCAATCGTTCGGCGATGATCGCAAAGGTTCATCATTGTATGGTTGACGGCATTTCGGGCGTCGATCTGATGAAGATTTTGTTCGACATCACGCCCGATTCTGCGCCGCCGCCGAAGCCCGAAATTAAAAAAGAAGAAACGCCGAAAAAAGACATGGCGCAGATGTTTTTCGATTCGATTTTCGGCGCGATGCAGGAAACTTCGGAGCGTTTGATGGAAATGCAGGGCGGGCTGATGTATATGGCTTCGAACCTGACGAATCCGCAGAATCTCGAAGCATTGCCGCATCTGAGCGACGTGCTTCCGGCGGTTTCGACACCGCCGCCGATCTTGCCGTTCAATGGCGCGTGTTCGGGCGAACGCCGTCTGGCTTGGACCGAATTTTCGTTTGCCGAAGCGCGAATTGTCAGAAACGTTCTCGGCGGAACGGTCAACGATGTTGTCTTGACGGTCTTAAGCGAATCGGTCGCGCGTTACGTTAAATTCCACAAACAGAAAACGAAAGGAAAAATCGTGCGTTTTATGGTTCCCGTCAGCCTTCGGCAAAAGGAACAGCGCGGCGCGCTTGGAAACATCATCTCGATTCTGCCCGTCGAAATTCCACTCGATATTGAAGATTTGCCGACGCGTTTTCAGCACGTTCATCAGCGAACGAATCTGATGAAAACCGCGCGGCTTGCCGAAGGTTTGCTGACGCTCGGCTCGTTTTACACGATGATGCCCGCGCCTTTGCAGTCAATGATCGGCGCACTTGCCGATCTGCCGTTTCCGCCGTTTAATATGGTCGCAACGAACGTTCCGGGTCCGCAAGTGCCGATCTATCTCGCGGGCAGAAAAATGCTCGTCCAGTATCCGTATGTTCCGGTCGGCTATCAGCTCGGCTTGGGCTGCGCGATTCTAAGTTATAATCAAACGCTTTACTTCGGTTTATCATCTGATGCACAGGCGATGCAGGATGTCGAAAAATTCAAAGAGATCCTGGACGAGGTTTTTGAAGATTTAAGAACGACCGTCGAAAATTTGGAAAGCCAAACGGCAGGCGCTGCAGGATAAAATTAATGGATATTTTAGAGAACGAATTAGAAGTAATAACGGGTTTTGACAAGGATATGCGCGAACACGCGCTGCCGATCTGGTTTGAGTCCTTGGTCGGCGTTGACTGGACGCTGCTGCATATTTCGCCCGTCTATTTCGGTTTCGGCGTGCCGAAAGGCGACGGTTCGGCGGTCATCGTCGTGCCCGGATTTTTGGGTTCGGATATTTATCTTTACGAATTGTATCTGTGGCTGGCGCGCGTCGGCTACACGCCGTATCTTTCGGGCATCGGCTGGAACGCCGATTGTCTGAACACGCTCAACGAAAAATTGGTCGCGACGATCAAGCGCGCCCACGAAGAAACGGGCAAAAAAGTTCATCTCGTCGGGCATTCTCTGGGCGGTGTTCTGTCGCGCTCGGCGGCGACGCAGTATCCCGATCTGGTCGAATCGGTCATCACGCTCGGCTCGCCGTTTCGCGGCGTTCGCTCGCATCCGAAAGTCGTCGAAATGTCCGCCAGAATCCGCCAACGAATTTTTGCGAAAACCGACAAAACCGATTATCCGCACTGCTATACGGGACACTGCGACTGCGTAACGGTAAAATCGCTGCATAATTATCTGCCCGGAAAAGTGCGCCAAACCGCGATCTACACAAAATCCGACGGCATCGTTGACTGGCAAAACTGCCGCTCGCGATTCGAGACTAACAATTTCGAAGTGACCGGCACGCATATCGGACTGGTTTATAATTTTCAGGTTTATAAACTGATCGCCGAACGCCTTTCAAAAGATTGAAAGTATTAAAATCTGAATTGCCGGTATGGTTCGACCCTTTTTGAGACTGTTTTACTGAAAGAAAGGGCTTTGCACAAAAACTGCCAAAAAGTACGACAAACGCGGAACGCACTTTGTCGGGTGCCGCGCTCACCGACAAGCCCGAAATTAATTGTGGATGGCGATTAGCGACAAACTAAAGTTTGTCCTACTTTAGTAGTTTTTGTGCAAAGCCGAAAGA
Source organism: Pyrinomonadaceae bacterium (assembly GCA_022843305.1). Classification (GTDB taxonomy): domain Bacteria; phylum Acidobacteriota; class Blastocatellia; order Pyrinomonadales; family Pyrinomonadaceae; genus JAFDVJ01. The sequence continues at coordinate 14,827 of JALHNX010000143.1, forward strand.
GAGGGCTTTGCACAAAAATAGGCGAAAAAGTCGAAAGCCGCCGAATCATTTTACATTCTACATTCTTCATTAAATGCAGTAAATATCTGCTTAAAAATGTAAAATGCAGAA
>JALHNX010000144.1 GCA_022843305.1 Pyrinomonadaceae bacterium
GCGCGTGCCGAAAATGCGCGTGGATTGGCGGCGGGCGATCTTCGTCCGCGTGTCGAAAAGGCGCTCGAAAAATATCTTTTTCGGGATAACGAAAACGCGTCCGGGCAGGAGATCAAAGCGTTTGTTGACGAGCTTCGCGCCGATGATCTGTGTTTGGTTCTGGCTTGCGAAAAGGGCGACGAAGCGGCTTGGAATGATCTGGTTAAAACGCAGGACAAAACCGTCAAGGCGGCGGCGCGGAAGATTTCGCCGAAGGCGGAAGACGCAGACGATCTGGCAAGCTCGATCTGGGCGGAGCTTTACGGTTTGAAGCACGATAAGGACGGCAAGCTGAAATCGAAACTTTCGTATTATTCGGGGCGCGGAAGTCTGGGCGGCTGGCTGCGGGCGATTGTTTCGCAGCTTGCGGTTGACCAATATCGCAGGCAGTCAAAATTTGTGCAGGTCGAAGAAGCGCGCGAATTCGAGAATCTGGCGAATGAATCTTCCGAGAAAACCGAAAATCTCGCGGTCATCGCGCATCACGACAACCCGGAAGAAATTTTCGGCGAAAAACAGCTGAGAGCGGATGTTTCAAAAGCTTTAGGCGCGGCAATTGCCGAACTTGGCGCGGACGACCGTCTGCTTTTGAAGCTCTATTACTTCGACGACCTGAAATTAAAAGACATCGGACAGATGTTCGGTTATCACGAAGCGACCGCGAGCCGCAAGGTTGTGCGGATTCAAACGGAAATCCGCAAATCGGTTGAAAAAATCCTGCAAAACCAACACGGCTGGAGCGAAGAAGAGGTCAAACGCTATCTGGCGGAAACGGCATCAAAGCTCGGAATCAGTCTGGAAAAATTGGTCGCGGTTTTGATAATTGCCGCGCTGGTGCAAGAAATTTGGCGGTCAGGCGTTCTTTAATTGGTTATTTGAAAGTTAAAAAGTGAAAAGGTGAAAAAGATGAGTTCAATTCTTATAACCAACCTTTTTCACATTTTTACTTTTGCCCTTTGATTAATGGAATTTGAATTCGACAAGGAAATAGATGCAATTCTGCGAAAGGCGCGGGGCGGCGAAGTTGCGACTTCCGCCAACTCGCATCTCGACGCAGATGAAATTTCCGCGTTTGCCGAAAATGCCGTGTCGGACGCGGCGCACCGGCGATTTACGGCGCATTTTGCAGACTGTATGCGGTGCCGAAAAATTCTGTCGAACGTGATCGTCTTTAATTCGGAAGCGGAAACAGAAACCGCTTCTTCTGCCGTTTCGGTCGAAACCGTCGAAACAAACGTGCCGTGGTATCGCAGATTTTTCGCCTTTCCGCAAATTGCTTACGCGATGGGCGGACTTGTGCTTTTGTTCAGCGGATTTTTCGGCTATTTGATTCTGCAAAATCTGCCGGGTGCGGGCGGTTCGGAAGTTTCTTATTCGACAAACACAAACGCCGCGCCGATGGAAAGAACCGCGCCCGCGTCGAATTCGACCGTTTTTTCGGCGGCGAATTCAAATTCCGCCAACACGGCGGCAAATTCGACCGTTCAGACAAATACGTCCGCAACAACGTCAAATTCCGCGCCGGTTCTTCCTTCAAATCCGAGCGTTTCGGCGACACCGTCGGAAAATACGTTCGCTCTGCCGGAAACTAAGACTCCGGTAACTGAGGTTCAGCCGATGGCAACGCCCGCTCCGAAACCGCAAACCAAAGATGCGGACACAACCGCCGGTGAGGATGACAAAAACATGGCTAAAGTTACGTCGGCAACGCCGACCGATCAGCCGAGCGTTGCCGGTGCAACGCGTCAGGAACGTGATCGGGAAGATTCGACTTCAAAAGAAGATCGTAAAAACGAGGCTTTATCCGAGCAGAAACTTAAATCACAGCGTTCCGCACCGCAAAACCCCAAAAAGCAGGTTTCCAAACCCGGCGAATCACGCAGCGTCGGAGGCAAAACCTTTAACAACGTCGGCGGAATCTGGTTCGATTCGGCGCTCGGCAAACAAAAACAAAAAACCGTCAATCGCGGCACGAGCGAATACATAAAACTTGACGCGGGCTTGCGTTCGATTGCTGACCAATTAGGCGGAACGGTTGTTATCTTGTGGAACGGCAGAGCCTATCGAATTCAATAAAATCAGTATAGCGAGCGGTAGCGAGTATTTTGATAACCGATTTTTTATGTAGAAACAGACTCGCTACCGCTCGCTATACTGATTAAAACCCCTTTCAAACTCATTCAAATAGGTCTAAAATAAACGTATGAAAGTTTTAGCCTTACTTTTGTGTCTTTTGTGTCTTCTCTCCATAATTTCCCACGCGCAGCCGGTCTGGCAGTCGAATCTCGACGGCAAAGTTGAGTTTTATCAAACGACCGATTTCGGCATCGTTATCGCGGGCAGTCAAAATTCGCTTTTCGCGCTTGATGGGCAGACGGGCGAACGGCTCTGGCGCAAACGAACGAAAGGTTTGGATGAAACTTCCGTCACGCCGATTCCTTCGACGGATTTGATTCTGGTTTCGACCGACGAAGGCGACAAATCGCGCGTCGAAGCGGTTGATCTTTTGAGCGGCGCGACGCTTTGGCGTTCGGATAAAGTCAAAGGCGACGTGATGCAGTTGGCGGTCGAACCTTCGCAGAATTTGCTCGCGGTCGTGCTGGTCAAAAAGGGGAAAGGCAAGATCGGCGAAGAATTCAAACGCTCGCCGGTCGTGCATGTTTTCCGGCTTTCGAACGGCGACGAGCTTTGGAAAAAACAGCTTGATTCGGACGTTCAGATGATGCCTTCGCGTTTCGATTCCGAGGGCGAAGTCGCTTACACGCTCGACAATTACCGCGCACCTTTGATTTTGGACGGCAGAGTTTATCTGTTCTACGAAGGCGCGACTTCGTATGATGCAAACACCGGAAAAGAAGGCGAGCGCGAACGATTCAAGATCAACGAAGGCGGTCTTGCTTTAACGGAAGCCGATCCGGTTTTCGACGAAAAACATCTTTACACATCGGGCAAAGGAAAGATTCGCGCCATCAACCGCCGGAATTTCAAAGTCGAATGGGAAGCCAAAGATTTGGGCGTAACTCCCGAAATGGCGGTCGTCGGAAATGTTTTATACGTCCGCACGGGCGGGCAGTTTACGCGTATCAAAGACGGCGAAATTGACGAAAAAGGAAGTTTCGGCGTGTCGGCGATTGACACGCGAAACGGCAAAACACTCTGGCGCTACAAAGGCGCGGATAAAGGGTTGACGAATTTCGTTTTCGCCGACGCGAACACGATTTTGGTCGCCGACCGCGACGATCTGATCACGATTGATGCGCGAACGGGAAAAAAGATCGGCGAATTTGAACACGACATCGAAAAAGCGCAGTTCGTTCTGATAAACGAAAGCGGCGCGGCGGTTGTCGGCGGGCGCGACGAAATCGCGGCTTTTCAAGTTCCGGGTTCCAAGTCCCAAGTTTCAACTCAGTCTCGATTTCAACAAGTTAGTTTCAGTTCCGCGAAATTTAAACAACTTGGAACTTGGAACTTGGAACCTCGAACTAATGAACTTTGGAGAGTCAAACACAAAGCACCTTCGCGCGGAGTTTTTCGTGTTATCGCAGGTATCGCATTACGAGCGACGGCACTTTATTTTCGTTACGGCGGTTTGGCAACTTCGGCTTTGAACATCGCGCGCGGTGCCGGATTAGCGCGTTCGGTTTTGTCGCTTCGCTGGTCGGGACTTCGTTCGCGGTTTTCGTCGTTCGATTTGACGACGCTGGCGACGAATTCAGCGCGTTCATACATTACGAATCAGATCAGCGTTTTCGGCATCGCCTCGCGCACGCCGAATTTTCTGAATCGTCTGAGCGGTTTGCAGGTCGTCACGCCGACGAACATTCGCGGCGGAATCGTCAGCCGCGCGGTGCCTTCACGCGCCGATGTGCAGGAAAGTCTTTTGGACAGAATTGATCCGGTGCGGCAGGTCGAAAAACTTTCCGATTACTTTCTGCGCCGCAAACGCCTCGCCGATCTGCGCGGAAATTATATGTATTTTTACACGGATTTGCCAAAGCCTTTCAACCGCAAAGGCTTGGTCGGCGTGAACGTCAACACCGGACGCGATTCGCGCTTTGTCCTTGTTTCCGAACCCGACGCACGTTTTACGACCGATGAAACCAGCAGCTTGCTCTATTCGGCGGACGGCAATCGCTTGCAGGCTTTCGATGTTATGGAAAGGTAAGGAATTCAATCCGAACGCCAATTTTTTACTTTTTATTTACCGGATTTGAAGATCTATACAAATCCGCGACCGCCAGTTTCGTGTCGGCTTTTTCCCACGACTTTGCAAATTCGCGCTCGACCATCTGTGCCGAGGAAGTTTTGTTCTGTTTCTTCAACGCTTCGGCAAGTCCGAAAAGTGCGCGACCGTTGCGCGGGTGTTTCGCTAATTCATCGCGGTAAACTTTTTCGGCTTCGGCAAATTGCCCGTCAGTCAAAAGTGCGCGTCCGAGCCATTCGCGCGTTGGAATATCCCAATCGGGCGGTTCGTTATAGTTGACGATGTCTTCCGACGCGGCGGCTTTGCGCAAAGATTCGATCGCCGCTTTGTTATCGCCGTTCGCGAGCGCGATTTCGCCCGCAAGCATTTCATCGGCAACCTTTAAGACACCGTGCGCCGTGCTGTTGCCGAAGCCCGTGTTTGCCGGAATCGCTTTTATTTTTTCACGCAGCGCGGCGAGTTCCTTTTTCGCATCGTCTGTTTTGCCGCCGTTCGCCAACGCCATTCCGCGCGCGAAATTCAGGAATCCGCCCGTAATCCGCATTTCTGCGGCAGGCTGCGGATATTTCATAATCTCGTCCCATTTCCGAAAACGCACGAGCGTGACGATTCCGTATGGCGCGAACATCTCCAGCATCGGCATCGCTTTCAGATGCGGTCGAACGTTTGATTCGAGTATCTGCGCCTGTTTGACGGCTTCGGCGTAATTTCCGCCCATCGCGCTCGCGGCTGATAAGAAATGAATGTTGTGGTTGTAATACATCATCGTGTAAAGCCCTTTTGCGCCGGTTCGCTGAATGTAATTGCGGTCGGCTTGAATCGCGTCGGCGTTCGATTTCGCGGCTTGCGTGTAATCGCCCGTGCGGATGTAGATGTGCGACGGCATATGCACGAGATGTCCGGCGTTCGGCGCAAGCCAGCCTAAACGCGCCGCGCTCGCCAGACCGCGTTCGGGCGTGGGCGAGGCTTCGACGGCGTGAATGTAATAGTGATTCGCGCCCGTGTGATTCGGATTGCGCCGCAAAACGCCTTCGAGAACCGCGATAATTTCCAAAGTTCCTTCCGCCGGTGTGCCGTCCTTCGACCAAAGCTGCCACGGGCGCAGATTCATCATACTTTCCGCGTAAAGCGTCGCCGCGTCCAGATCATCGGGATATTTTTTGACCAGCTCGCTCATCGCATTTTTATAATCTTCGCCCAATTTTGCGCGGTCGGACTGCGTTCCGTCCGCCGAATATCTTTTTGCCAGCGCCGCAATATAAGCTTGCTCGATGTCCGTCGCTTTCGGCGCAAACAGCAGCGCTTTTTGCAGCATCGCGTAGGCTTCTTTCAACTGATTCGCGTCCGCCGTCACGTTGTAGTTCGAGCCTAACGCGAGTGCCGTTCCCCAATACGCCATCGCCATATTCGGATCGAGCTGCGCGGCGCGCTTGAACGAATTGATGGCTTCTTCGTGGTTAAACGCATAAAGATACGCCAAGCCCTGATTAAAAAATTTCTGTGCTTCGGGGCTGACGGTCGTTACCGGATGGTCAATATCGCCAAGCCCGTCCTCAATCGCCGCCGTTTTTATTTCCGGCATATCCATCATTCGGTGGTTCATCTGACCGAAAACGGAAACCGAAAATACGATCAAAAATAAAATTATCAACAGTTTCATATAAATCTCCTTTCAAAATATTAAAGACGGGTAAACATCACCCAACCTAAAAGACGAAAAAGACGCCCGAATGAGGACACGAATTAAAAAATTTCCAACATCATATACCCGTTTTCAAATAAAACAAAATTGACCGATGCCGGAGATTTGTCATCAAAAATTCCCGCATCGTCGTCCGTTTATCTAAAAATCCGCGTAAATTTGTGCTAATCTGTGAGTTAAATCTTGCATTTCGCTAATTCAAAATTATGAAAACCAAAATTTTTGTCGCACTTGCTTTGTCTTTCTACGTTCTGGCGGTGAATTTGTCGGCGCAGAAACCGAATGAAAAACCGAACGCGGAGATTCAAAAGATGATCCGGGAAATCTCGGCGAAACGTATCGAAGCCGACATTCGCAAGCTGGCTTCGTTCGGAACACGCAACACGCTTTCCGAACAGGACAACCCGACACGCGGAATCGGCGCGGCGCGGGATTGGATTTTCGGGGAATTTCAAAAGATTTCCGCCGATTGCGGAAATTGTCTGACAGTCGAAAAGCAGACGTTTTTACAACCGAAAGCACCGCGGATTCCCGAGCCGACGAATTTGACGAATGTTATTGCGACATTGAAAGGCACGACAAATCCCGAACGCGTTTACGTCGTTTCGGGGCATTACGATTCGATGTGTTCAAGCCCGACGGACGGAAAATGCGACGCGCCGGGCGCGAACGACGACGCTTCGGGAACTGCCGCCGTCATCGAACTGGCGCGTGTTATGTCGAAGCGAAAATTCGACGCGACGATTATTTTTATGACCGTCGCGGGCGAAGAGCAGGGACTTTTGGGGGCGCGCTATTTCGCTGAACAAGCCGTGCAGACAAAAATGAACATCGAAGGAATGTTCACCAACGACATTGTCGGCGGTGTTACGACGCAGAAAAATTCGCCGAACCGCAACCGCGTGCGCGTTTTCACGGAAGGCGTTCCGTCAAGCGAAACTGAAGCAGAAGGCAATACGCGCCGCAGTGTCGGCGGTGAAAACGATTCTCAAGCGCGGCAGTTGGCGCGTTACATTAAAGAGCAATCCGACAAATATCTAAAGAATTTCAGCGTCTGGATGATCTATCGCAGAGATAGATATTTGCGCGGCGGCGATCATATTCCGTTTCTCGAAAAAGGCTTCGCGGCAGTTCGCTTGACCGAGGCGGACGAAGATTACACGCATCAGCATCAAAACGTCCGCACCGAAAACGGCGTGTTTTTCGGCGACACGCCCGAATTCGTTGATTTTGAATACACGGCGAACGTCACGCGCGTCAATATGATCGCGCTCGCGAGCCTCGCGCTCGCGCCCGCCAAACCGAAAAACGCCGGCATCGTCACGGCGCGTCTGACGAACGACACGGATCTGAAATGGGATGCGAACACCGACGCCGATCTCGCGGGCTACGAAGTCGTCTGGCGCGATACGACGAGCGCGGTTTGGACAAATTCCGTTTTCGTCGGAAACGTTACGACTTACACGGCAAAAGCGATGTCGAAAGACAATTTCTTTTTCGGCGTTCGTGCCGTTGACAAAGACGGCAACAAAAGTCCGGTCGTTTATCCGCGACCGATGCGATAGTTTTTATGAAGAAATTTGTTTGTTTCGCCACGCTGATTCTTTGTTTCGCCGCGACGGTCTTCGCGCAAAAAGCGGACGGCGACCGCAAAATGAATCAGCCGGTCGAGCCTTTTAAAATCATCGGAAACATTTATTATGTCGGTGCTTCGGACGTTACGGCTTATCTGATTACCACGCCGCAGGGTCATATTTTGATTGATGCGGGATTTGCGGAAACCGTGCCGCAGATCAAGGCAAATGTCGCCAAACTCGGCTTTAAGCTCGAAGACATCAAAATCTTGCTTATCAATCACGCGCATTACGACCATTGCGGCGGTTTGGCGGAGATTAAAAAACTGACCAATGCAAAACTCTATGCGAGTCCGCCGGACGCGCCGGTTTTGGAAGACGGCGGCGCAAGCGATTTTCGTTTCGGCGGCGACGCGGCTTTTTCGTTTACGCCTGTCAAGGTTGACGAAATCTTAAAGGACGGGCAGGAAATCCGTCTCGGCGGCACGCGGCTGAAAACTCATTTCACGTTCGGACACACGAAAGGCGCAACGAGCTGGACGACGGAAGCGTCGGAAAACGGCAAAAAATACAAGGTCGTTTTCGCCAGCAGCGTAACGACGCTCGATTACTCGTTTATCAATAACCAGAAATACCCAAACATCGCCGAAGATTTTGCAAAAACCTATCAAACGCTGAAATCAATCAAAGCGGACGTTTTTTTATCGGCGCACGGCGGATTTTTTGATCTGACCGAAAAAGCCGCAAAACTCCGCGCGGGCGCAAAAACAAATCCGTTCATTGACCCGCAGGGCTATCAAAGATTTGTCGCCCGAATGACAAAAGCATTCGAGGATAAATTAAAAGCCGAAAAATCGGGCAAAAAATAAAGTTATGAATCTTTTTGGCGAAATTCAATTGTGAATTTCGCCTCTTTTTTATTTATTTAAATGAAGGATGTGCAAATTAGAAATTTAAGAAATACGATTCGGAACAGATGAGAGATAAAATCTATCCGGTCTGCTTACTTTTTCGCCGTCCCGCAATCGGCGCAAGCCCCGACGAGTCCGCGAATTTTTCCGGTCACGGGCTGCGAACCGAATCCGTAATTTGAAAGCACGACCGCCGCGTAATCGGAACCTGTGAACATTACGAGTTCCGAGCTGATACCTGGAAAACCGCCGCTGTGACCGAAGGATTCGGGATTTGCGCCAAACCCGTAACCGTAATTCGGCGAGTTAAGTTCGGGTTTCGGTGTGGTCAGCAGTTTGACGTATTCCTTGCCGACGAGTCTGCCTTCGCGCAAAGCGCTGGCGAATTTCAAAAGGTCGCCGACAGTCGAATAACCGCCGCCCGCCGGACCGCCTTTGATGACGTGCATAAAAATATTGTTGCGGAAAACGATGCCCTGCTCGGTAAAATCTTTCTCGTAACCGACCGCGAGATTCGGATTAATATTGTCCAAATCGTAGGAGTCCGAATTCGTCATGCCGGCTTTTTTATAGATATTTTCGCGGACGTAATCGAAATAATTCTGCCCCGAAGCCTTTTCGATGACCTTGCCCAGAACGAGCATTCCGGTGTTGCTGTACTGCCATTTGCTTCCCGGTTCGAACTGCATTTTTTCGTCCTTCGCGAGCGCGAGAAAATCGTCAACCGTCCGGAAACGCGCCCGCGAACCTTCAAAAAACACGCGGTTAAAATAATTTCCCAAGCCCGACGTATGCGACAAAAGATGTTTGATCCTGATCTTTTCCGCCGCTTCCTTGTCGGGAAAATCGGGCATGAATTTTCCCAGCGGATCGTCGAACGAAAGTTTTCCGGCTTCGACCAGCTGCGCGATGGCGACCGCCGTGAACATCTTGTTCATCGAACCGAGATTAAATTTCGTGTTGACGTTATTCAAGGCTTTAAAGTCTTTATTCGCTTCGCCGAAGGCTTTTTCATACAGCACGCGTTCGCCGCGCGCGAGCAAAACCACGCCCGAAAAAACGTCCGCGCCGGCGAGTTTTTTGAGATGCGCGTCGAGTTCTTCGGCTATCTGCTTATCCGTTAATTTTTTGTTCGCCGACGGCGCGGACGGGCGCAAACTGATAAAAAGAATATTGAACGGCGCTTGTTCTTCGACCTGCACGACTATCTCGGAATCCATTCCGGTCAGGTTGCTTTTCGCGCTGACGAAAACTTCGTTCGGTTTGTCGAGCCGCACGCTTTGAATATTCATCCCGCGCGTTTCGTCATAGATTCGCGCGAAATTATTAACGCGCGGTTCGACCGGCATTCTTTCGAGCGACGATTTCGCGTAATTTTCGCTGATAAATTTGCGCCACGCCGCGCGATTGTTTGAATTTATCGCTTCAACCCACGCGCGGGCGCGTTGTTCGGCGGCTTCGGCAGCCGTTTGCTGGGCAAAGATTTCCGGCGTAAAAGCCAAAAGCGCACTCAAAAATAATATTATTGCTGTTCCCCGTTTTGATTTTTCAGACGGGAATAGATTATATAAATTAAAATATTTCACCATTAAACTCCTTTTTTTGACTGGATTTCAGATTTGGTCGGAAACTTTTACGAAGCCCGCCTAATTTAAGTTTCAGAGAATCATGCAAGTTTCCTAAGCGAAAGCGTTCAGTTTGACGGGAAATTTTCCGAATATCGAGGTTTGAAGATGAAATTATTTGTCGTTATGATTTTGAGTTTATTTTTGATTCAGGGCTGCGAAGCGCAGACGAAACTGCCCGCCGAAATGCCCGAAAGCATTACGATTTATCTGAACGAAAGCGGCGGAATGATGCGCGCTTATAAAAAAATCACGATTGACGAAGGCGTTCTCGAATTCAAAGAATTAAAAGGCGGTCAGCAAAATCCGCAAAAATGGTCGGCGAACGTCGCCCGCGAGGATTTGGAAAAACTTTATAAAATCTTTGTCGAGAACAAATTCGATACCATAAAGAACGACGAGCGCAAGGGAATCGTCTATGACGCGGGTTCGGAAAGCATTTCGATTTCCGTCAATAAACTCAAATCCTTCGGCGTAACTTACGGCAAAAACTCGCCGCTGTCGGGAAAAAATCTGCAAAAATATCAGGCGGTCAGACGTGCGCTTTACAATTTGGTCGCAAAGTATCAAACCGGAAATCAAACGTCGGGCGAAACGAATTAAATGAACGCAAAAGGCTCTAAAAAAAATTCGCGCCTTTCGCCATTTTTATTATTTTGATTCAAGCAATTTACAGCCTAACTTTTTTGCTAAACCTTCGCCGCCCCGGTTCATAATGCGGTCGTGATTCCAGCGGAAAAAAGGTTTCGCAATCGGCGCGAGAAAATTCATCCACCGTTTTGTAGTTTTCACGCGCCAGTCGTATTGAACACGCGTCGCGCCGTCGTTTTCGGAGGTCAAAGTCCAAAGTCCGCGACCGTCGAGTTCGCCGAAGGCACGAACTTCGATGAGTTTTAATTCTTCGACGCGGACGGTTTCCGAATCGAAAATCAGTTTATACGGCAGTGCGCTTTTCCATGTCGAACGGTGAACCGCGCCGATTCCCAAAGCGTCGCCGTCCTTTAATTTTTCGACCTTGAGAACGCCTTTCCACCAATCGCTCCATTTTTCTGAGTCTTTAATCTGCGCCCAAACTTTTTCGAGCGGCGCGTCGAAACGCCAAACGGTTACAAATTCGTAGTCTTCAGTCATAATCGGTTAATAATTCGCTTAATAATTTTTAACGGATTCGCCGAAAAGTCAAATTTAAAGAAAAAATACCGCGCAGTTTATTTCTACGCGGTGTTTTTCTGATTACCGATTAAAAACTTATTTCTTGTTATCCGATTTCGCAAAATAGCCTTGACGATGCGTGAGCGAAACTTTTTGTTTGGCAAGTGCGGGATTTGTTAACTGAATTTCGATTTTGCGGTATGAGCCGTCGCGTTTTTGATTGATCGGTTCGTAGGCGATCAAATATTGCGAACGCATTTCGATCTGAATTTGCGTAAAGGCACGGCGCAGTTCGGCTTCGTCACGCGGAAAAAAGGCACGTCCGCCGGTGCGTTCCGAGATTTTTTTGAGTGCGCCTTCGTCAACGCCGTCGTAAAAATTGTCGCCGATACCGATCGAATAGATCACCGCTTCCGATTTAAGCGCGGCTTGCACGGCATCGTCGAGTTTTTTTCTGCCGTAAGTATTAACGCCGTCGGTCAGTAAAATAATCGCGCGGCGCGTTTTTTCGGGCGATAAGCGCAAAACTTCATCGGAAGTTATCCAAATCGCGTCCCAGATCGCGGTTGAGCCTTGGACGGTTTGATTCGTGCCGGAAATCGGCGGAGTTCCGACGACTACACCGCCGCCGACATAGCCCGAAGGCGGAACGAACTGGACTCGGTCAATCGCCCGCTGAAGCCGTGCGACATTGTTCGTCATTCCCTGTTCGAGCGTTGAGTCGCCCGTAAAGGAAATTATCGCAACTTCATCTTTCGAGGGGCGCACGAACGATTCGACAAACGATTTTGCCGCCGACTTTTCTTCCGGCAAGGTTCGTTCCTGCGAAGCGCTCGTATCAATCAAAATCGCCAGACTCAATGGCAGATCAACCTGCCGACCGAACGCGATGATTTCCTGCGGCTGTCCGTCTTCGATAAGTTTGATGTCCGATTGTTTCAAATCGGTCAAAAGACGGCGGTTTTTGTCCTGCGCGGTGAAAAGCACGTTGACGACTTCGGTATCAATTTTGATCGGTTCGTCGTCATTTTCGATTTCAGGAGTTGGTGAAACAGTCGGGCTTGGCTGAATTGTCTGCTGCTGCTCCTGCGCGTGCGATGCGTCATAGCTTACAAACGCGCCGCCCAAAACGAGCAAAACCGCCAGTAAAATTAAAACTTTGTTTTTCCAATTCATTCTTACAACTCCTAAAAACCTGTTCAGAGTTCAAACTTTAGTTTGTAAAAACCGCCGCGCTTCGCTGGCGGTTTGGCACGCTAAAGCGTGGATTCTAAACTCTTTCTTATTTCAGAGAATCTCTGACCGACCGATACTCCGATTTACTGCGAATCCTGAATTTATCCGCATTATCCTTATTCTTAAACACGACCTCGATCTTGCGTTTTCGCCCGTCGTATTCCTGATTTGCCGGACGATACGTAATGATATATTGCGATTGAAGCTCGCGGCTGATATTCGTAAAAGCTCTTTCGAGTGCGCCCATATCGCCCGTAAAAAACGCTTCGCCGCCGGTTTCTTCGCATAAACGCGTCAAATATTTATCGCCTTTATCCTTGACCTGTCCGGCATCCACGCCCGGCACCGAGCCGAGAAAAGCTTCTTTGGTAGAGATGCCGAAAATCGTCGTTTCGGTTCGCTGGGCAATATCAATCGCGTCGTTCAGATCGGCGCGGCTGAATGTGTCGTCGCCGTCGGTAATCACGACGATCACGCGTCTGCCCGCCGCGTTGCGGAGTTTTTGATCGGCAAATTCCCAGATCGCATCGTAAAGCGCGGTTTGCGAGCCGACTTTTTTCACCTTGTCAACGGCTTTGTCCAAAAGGTCGAGTTTATCGGTAAAATCCTGCACCAGATTGACTTCGTTATCAAAGGTCATAAACGCGCCTTTATCTTTGCGAAGCCTGACGACCGTGTAAAGAAAATCCGATGCCGCACGTTTTGAAAACGCCATTTTTCCGGCGGTCGAAGGCGACGTGTCCATCAAAACGCCGACGTAAACGGGTGGATTCGTTTTTTCATCGGTAAAAAACGTAACTTCCTGCGGCACGCCGTCTTCGAGAACGACAAAATCGTCCTTCGTAAAACACTGCACGATGTCCTTTTTCTTATCTTTGACATACTTTTTATTTTTATCCGAACAAAAAACGAGATTTCTCTTTTTGTCCATCACCGTGACCGGCAGACGAACCTCGAAGGTTTTTGAAGTATCTTCAACCGTCGGGGTTTGCGCCGCGACCGCCGAAACAAGAAATAAAATGACGAATTGAACAAACAAATAGCGAACTAGATTTTTCATAACCGATTATTATGTTGATTTTTTTCCGACAGACGTTGGTTTCGATGCCGCAAGACCCCGAAACTGTTGCCCGAATGTAAATCGCTAGTATAGCAAAACGCAGGAAAATGGTTAATTGTTAATGGTTAATTGTAAATTGTCGGTAATGGTTAATTGTTAATGGTTAATTGTTAATGGTAATTTTATAAACGCCATTAATAATTAATCATTAACAATTAACCATTATAAAAGAGTGAATCAGAATATTTTCAGAGAATACGACATTCGCGGCATTGTCGGCGAGCATTTAACGGATGAAACAGTCGCGGTTTTGGGCAGGGCAATCGGCACGTTTTTCAATCAAAACGGCGCAAAACGGATTGCCGTCGGCTTTGATGCGCGGGAAAGTTCGCCGCGATTTTGCGAGTTTTTGACCAAAGGTTTTAACGAAACGGGCTGTGATGCGGTTTTAATCGGCAGAGTTCCGACACCGGTTCTTTATCACACGGTTTTTACAAAAGAAGTTGACGGCGGCGTGATGATTACGGGTTCGCACAATCCGCCCGACCACAACGGCTTTAAAATCTGTCTCGGCAAACAGACGCTTTTCGGTTCGCAAATTCAGGAAATCAAACACATCGCGCTTTCCGGGGATTTTTCAAAAGGCACGGGCGAAGTTGAAGAAATCGAGGTTTTAGCCGATTACGAAAAAGATATTTTGTCGAAAATTTCTTTGGGCGGCAGAAAATTAAAAGCGGTCGTTGACGGCGGCAACGGAATGGGCGGCGTGACGGGTGTGCCGATCTACGAAAAACTCGGCGTTCAGCTCGTCAAACTTTTCACCGAACCCGACTCGAATTTTCCGAATCATCATCCCGACCCGACCGTTACCGAAAACTTGCAGGACTGTATCGCGGCGGTCAAAGAAACGGGCGCGGATCTCGGCATCGCGTTCGACGGCGACGGCGACCGCATCGGCGTGATTGACGAAAACGGGCGCATCATCTGGGGCGATGAACTGATGGTTTTGCTCTCGCGCGAGATCTTAAAAGAAAACGCGGGCGCGGCAATCATCGCCGAAGTAAAATGCTCGCAGAATCTCTTTGACGACATCGCGGCACACGGCGGAAAACCGCTGATGTGGAAAGCCGGACATTCGCTCATCAAAGCGAAAATGAAGGAAACCGGCGCGGCACTCGCCGGCGAAATGAGCGGGCATATCTTCTTTGCCGACCGCTTTTACGGCTTTGACGACGCAACCTACGCGGGCGCACGGGTTTTGGAAATCCTCTCGAAAACCGATAAAAAATTATCCGAACTTTTAGCCGATCTGCCCGAAACATTTTCAACGCCCGAATTACGAGTTG
>JALHNX010000145.1 GCA_022843305.1 Pyrinomonadaceae bacterium
CCGGGCGATAACATTCAGATGGAGATCGAACTGATTGCCCCGATTGCGATGGAAAAAGGACTCCGCTTTGCGATCAGAGAAGGCGGTCGCACGGTCGGCGCAGGAACTGTTTCCGAAGTCGTTGAGTAATAGTTTGGAGTTTGTGCTTTTGTATAAACTCCGACATAAAATAAAGTAGGTAAGAAGTTATGCCGAGAGATAACATAATTTTGCAATGCACCGAGTGCAAAGAACGTAATTATGTAACGACCAAAAACAAAAAGAACACGCCGAATCGGCTTGAATTCAAAAAGTTTTGCCGTCGTTGCCGTTGCCATACAGTACATCGGGAAAATAAATAACGTTTAGTTGAAAGTTGATAGTGGAAAGTGGAAAGTGCTATTTTCTTCCACTTTCCACTATTAACTTTCAACTATCAACTAACTAAAGGGGTATGGTGTCAATGGTTAGCATGGAGGTCTCCAAAACCTTAGGTCCGGGTTCGAGTCCTGGTACCCCTGCCATTTAATTGTCGAACAAACTTTAGTTTGTTCAGTTATACAAAAGAAAATTAATGGACAGACTGAAGTTTGTTCTACATTTTTGAGGAGAAAAAAAGTGTCAGAAGCAGTTGACACCTTAGACAACGGAAAAAACAAAGACGGCAAGGAAGGGGTCGGCGATTTTATTCGCCATACCCGCGAAGAGTTGGATAAAACGACTTTTCCTTCGTCCGATGATGTTAGAAACACGGTTATTATCGTGATCATCAACGTCATTTTCTTTGCTATATACCTTTTCTTGATTGACCACGCATGGACTTATATTTTACAAGGCTTTACGTGGTTGATTAATAAAATCGCCGGATTTTAAGGATTTAAGATAATGAAACAGTGGTTTTTTATCCACACATATTCGGGACATGAAAATAAGGTCTTGGAAAGTCTGAACGCGCGTATCCGCGATATGGAACTCGCTGAACAGATCACCGAGGTTTTATTGCCGAAAGAAACCGTCGTCGAAATGCGCGGCAACAAGCGCATCGAATCGTCGCGGATGTTCTATCCGGGCTATGTTCTCGTAGAAATCGAATGCGACGACCGCGGCAAGATTCCCGATAATGTGTTTCACGCGATTAAATCTACCCCGAAAGTGACAGGCTTTCTCGGCGGAAAAAATCCGACACCTTTAACACAGGAAGAAGTTGACCAGATCGTTCACAACATTGAGGTTGCGACCGAAAAACCGAAGCCGAAATTCTCATACGAAGTCGGCGAGGTCGTCCGCATCAAATCAGGACCTTTTGCAAGTTTTACGGGCAAGGTTGAGGAAGTGAACGAAGAAAAATCAACTTTGAAAGTAACGGTAACTATTTTCGGACGTTCAACTCCGGTCGAACTGAATTTCCTGGACGTTGAAAAAGTTACGTTTGCTGAAGAAGAATAAAAATTAAGTTCAGAGTCCCGCCTTTAGGCGGCTAAACGCCGCGCTTCGCTGGCGTTTTTGCACACTAAAGCGTGGACTCAAAACAAAAGAGGACATTTTCGGATTGCCTTTATCAAAAGTCCGAAATCGTAAATCGAATTATGGCTAAAAAGATTACAGGTTATATCAAATTACAGATTCCCGCCGGAAAAGCGAATCCGGCACCGCCGATCGGACCGGCTTTAGGTCAGCACGGCGTCAACATCATGGAGTTTTGCAAGGCGTTCAACGCCAAGACGCAAAACGACGACCCGGATATGAAAGTGCCGGTCGTAATTACGGTTTATGCCGACCGTTCGTTCTCGTTTGAAACGAAAACTCCGCCGGCTGCCGACCTTTTGCGAAAGGCTTCGGGCATTGCGAAGGGGTCGGGCAAACCGAACCGGGAAAAAAACGGCACTATTTCGCGTGCGCAGATCGAAGAAATTGCCAAAAAGAAAATGCCGGATTTGAACACGACAAATCTGGAAGCGGCGATGAAAACGATCGAAGGCACGGCGAAAAGCATGGGCTTAACGATTGCAGACTAAAATGATTGATTCATTGATTCATTAATTCATTTCAAAATGAGTAAATGAACAAATGATTCAATAAAAACAGGGAGAAATGTTTGCGTTTGTGAAAACGTAAATTTAAAAGCATTTCGCTTGAACCTTAAAATAAAATGGCTAAAAAAGGTAAAAAATACAGAGCGGCTCTGGAAAAGATCGAGCCGAACAAAAAATACACGCTGGAAGAAGGTTTGGCGAAAGTTAAAGAAATTTCTTTTGCCAAATTCGACGAAACGGTTGAATTGACGATGTGGCTCGGTGTTGACCCGCGCAAAGCCGACCAATTGGTTCGCGGAACGGTTGTTCTGCCGAACGGTTTGGGCGGAAAAGCGAAGGTTGTCGTCGTTATCGCGCAGGGCGATAAGATCCGCGAAGCTGAAGAAGCCGGCGCGGATATGGCGGGCGGCGATGACATCGTTGATAAGATCAAAGGCGGTTGGCTCGACTTCGACGCGCTGATCGCGACGCCCGATATGATGGGCAAAGTCGGTCAGCTCGGAAAACTCCTCGGTCCCCGCGGCTTAATGCCCAACCCGAAAACAGGAACGGTCACGATGGACGTAAAAACCGCCATCGAAGAAACAAAGGCAGGTAAAGTCGAATACCGCGTTGATAAAACGGGCGTTATTCACTCGCCGGTCGGCAAAGTTTCGTTCGACGACGTAAAACTTGCGGAAAATACGAAAGTTTTAATCAACGCCGTGATGAAGGCAAAACCGACGACGGCGAAAGGTCGCTATTTGAAGAAAATCAATCTCGCGGCGACGATGAGTCCGGGCGTTCTGCTCGACGAATTGGCATACGTTTAAGAAGTGAGGTGCGAAAAATAAAAATATGAAAACCAAAGCAAGAAAACAGGAAGACTTAAACGCCCTCACCGAAGAGTTGGGCAACTCGAAATCGGCAATGATCGTCAGTTTTAATAAATTGACGGTTAATAAAGATCAGGAATTTCGTAACCAACTGCGTGAAGCAGGCGCAAAATATCAGGTTGTCAAAAACACGATTGCCCGTCTGGCGGTCAAAGGTACGCCGTATGAAGATGCGAGCGAATATTTTAAAGGCGTGACGGGCATCGTCTGGACGGAAAACGATCCGGTCGTTCTATCCAAAACGATCTCGAAATTTATCAAAGCCAACGGCGATATTTACACATTAAAAGCCGGTATCGTTGACGGTCGGGTCGTTACTCAGAAACAGGTTGAAGAGATCGCGAGTCTGCCTTCGAAAGAAGAACTTATCTCGAAATTGTTGTTTGTTCTGAACGCTCAGGCACAGCGCATCGTGACGGTTATCAATGCCGTTCCGCGCAATTTGGCAATTGTTATTAAACAGATCGGTGACGCGAAACCGGAAACGGCAGCCGCGCCGACAGTTGAAGCGAAAGCCGAGCCGCCGGTTGAAGAGGAAGTGAAAACGGAAGAAGTTCCGGCAGCGGAAGCCGAACAAACTTCTGACGCGACGGCAGAAGCTCCGAACGCTGAAGTGCAGGTTGAAGAAGAGGTAAAAGCCGAGGAAACTCCGGCGGAAACCGTCGAAACTTCCGAAGCGGCAGCCGAAACAACGGAAGTTTCGACCGTCGAAGAATCACCGGCAGAAGAAACTTCAGCGCCGGAAGCGACAGCCGAAACCGAAGAAGTTTCCGAACCCGCTGCTGAAGAAGCGGCGCCGGAAGCGGAAACCGAGCAAACGACGGAAGAAACCGCGCCCGAAAAGGAAGCGGAAACTCCGGCGGAGTAAATTTTTTTCTAGCCGTACTCAAGGAAAACGAGCGAAGCGATTTGTCAGGTCGTCTTTGCGGCTCGGACGCTTTTTTAAGGAGATGCAAACTTTGAAAAAACGTCCCGTGGGTTCTCGCGGCTGACACTAAAAAAACGTAACGATAAGGAAACTTACGTTACAAAATTAACAATAAACACAGAACCCTATTTGGAGGAATATAAATAGTTATGGCAATTACAAAAGACGATGTAGTCGAATATTTGAAAGGCATGACGCTTCTCGAAGCGTCGGAATTGGTCAAGGAATTGGAAGAAGTTTTCGGTGTTTCAGCCGCTGCGGCAGCTGCTCCGATGATGATGGCGGCAGCGGCAGGCGGCGACGCGGCTCCGGCGGTGGAAGAAAAAGATACGTTTGACGTTATCTTGACGGCTGCCGGCGCAGGCAAAATCAACGTCATCAAAGTCGTCCGCGAAGTCGTCGCCGGTCTCGGTTTGAAAGAAGCGAAAGACCTGGTTGACGCCGCTCCGAAAGCGATCAAAGAAGGCGTTTCCGCAGTTGAAGCCGAAGAAATCAAAGCTAAATTGACGGAAGCCGGCGCAACGGTCGAAGTTAAATAATTTTCGGTCAACCCAACTTCAAATGACCGCATCTATATTCAGCGGTCATTTGAAGTTAGTTAAGTTACTTGTTAAACTAAGTGGCAAGCGTAAAAAGATTTTGATGGATTTAACGCTTGCCGTCTTATTGGTTTGAAGCTCTAAATTGTTGAGTTTCTTGGGTTAAACAGAGATAGTTTCTCGCAAAAATGGAGAGTTGGTGTCTTTTTCGGCACTCTCGAAAATTCAGTTTTAGCAACAAACTGCTAGAAAAAGCGGTCTGGGTAAACTTTACCCTCGACCGCATTTGCCGTCTTTTATTGAAAATTTTAAGGAGAATTTCTAACTAAAAGAATCCTAGCAATAAAAGTTAATTAAATCAAGAAATATTTTCTTCAAGACCTGTTGTTATAAAAAATTATGATTGCTAATCCGCTACAGAATAATACTAATGGACTTGGTCGCAGAACGAGTAAAGCGCCCGAGCGTGTGGACTTTTCAAAAATTTATACATCGGCTCGGATTCCGAATCTTATCGAAGTTCAGCGCGAATCTTATAATCGTTTTTTGCAGATGGATCTGATTCCCGAAGAACGCGACACGATCGGCTTGCAGTCGGTTTTCGGTTCGATCTTTCCGGTTTCGGATTTTCGTGAAACGGCGACGCTCGAATTCGTTGAATATCAGATCGGCAACTGGCAGTGTAAATGCGGAAACCTCGAAGGACTCGAGCATCTTCGCTCGAACTGTAAAAACTGCGGTTCAAAAATCAAGGTTGACCCGTTCAACCCGGCGGAAGTTCTTTGTAACAGCTGCGGAACTTTCAACTCGGTGCGCCCGAATCTCTGCCCGAACTGCGGCGAACCCGTTGGTCTGAAACACAAGCACGACCAACAGGAATGTCAGGAACGCGGAATGAGCTATTCAGTTCCGCTGAAAGTGAAAATCCGTCTGACGGTTTTCGATAAAGATACGGAAACCGGCATTTCGACGATCCGCGACATCAAGGAAGAGGAAGTTTTCTTCGGCGAAATCCCTTTGATGACCGACAACGGAACTTTCATCATTAACGGAACGGAGCGCGTTATCGTTTCGCAGCTTCACCGTTCGCCCGGTGTGTTTTTCAAAGGCGACCGCGACACGTATTTAGCGAAAATTATTCCGTATCGCGGTTCGTGGGTTGAATTCGAATTCGACCAAAAGGGAATTCTTTATGCACGGTTAGGCAAACGCAAAATCCTTGCGTCAATCTTTTTGCGGGCATTGGGCTTGTGGCTCAATCCGCAGATTGATATGAAGACAATTTCGGACAATATTCTTGAAGAAGTTATCAAAAACGCCGAATACAGCAACGGCGAAATCTTGAAACTTTTTTACACGAGCGAGGATGTCGCCGTCCAGAAAGGCAAACTTTTCGTCAAGGTCAAACCCGAAGGCGACACGCATCTCGAAGGAATGAAGGCGGAAGAAGACATCAAAGCCGACGGCGAAGATGTTGTGCGTATCGGTAAGAAGATCACCAAAATGGCGATGCGCGAGCTGCGCAAGCTCGGCACTGAAAAAGTCGAGGTTTCGACCGCTGATTTTGACGGCGCATTCGCTTTGGAAGATGTTGTCAATACCGAAACGGGCGAAGTTATAATCGAAGCCAACACCGAAATCACATCGGCAAAATTGCAGCAGATTATCGAAGAAGGCGTTAGCGATTTCACGGTTTTCTTCCCCGAAAAAGATATTATCGGCGGAATTATCGCGCAGACTTTGAAAAAAGACTCGATCAGCAAACCGGTTGACGCGCTGCTTGAAATTTACCGCAAAATGCGCCCGGGCGACCCGCCGACCGTGCCGACCGCTTATCGTTTGCTTGAAGGAATGTTCTTCGATGCGCGTCGTTTTGATCTGTCGCGTGTCGGGCGTTTGAAGTTCAATATTAAAATGGGCAGACCGGAACGCGACCGCATCAACGATCCGCTGCTTGCGCCGAAGGATTTTATCGAAGTCGTGCATTATCTTCTGAAAATGAAGCGCGATTTTGAACATTACACGCAGGACGACATTGACCATCTCGGCAACCGCCGCGTTCGTGCCGTCGGGGAATTGTTGGAAAATCAATTCCGCATCGGACTTGAAAGAATGGAACGCGCGATCAAGGAAAAAATGTCCATTCAGCAGGATATGTTCACGACGATGCCGCGCGATTTGGTCAATGCGAAACCCGTGACGGCGGCTGTCCGCGAATTTTTCGGTTCGTCGCAGTTGAGCCAGTTTATGGATCAGACGAATCCGCTGTCGGAAATTACGCACAAACGCCGTCTGTCCGCGCTCGGACCGGGCGGTCTTTCGCGTGAACGCGCCGGATTCGAAGTCCGCGATGTTCACCCGACTCACTATGGTCGAATTTGTCCGATTGAAACGCCCGAAGGTCCGAACATCGGTTTGATTTCGTCGCTCTCGTGTTTTGCGCGAATCAATGAATTCGGTTTCATCGAATCGCCGTATCGTAAGGTTGAAGACGGTCGCGTGATCGAATACGTGATGATTCAAAACGGCGGCGACACGGAATTTAAGCCGCGTCAGCACGTTCCGCTCGAAGATGTCGAAGCGGCAAATGTGAAGCTCAAAAAAGATCAGAAACAAGCCGAATTCGAGCCGTTTCCGTTCTACCTGACCGCTTGGGAAGAAGATAAATACATCATCGGTCAGGCAAACATCGAGTTGGACGAAAAAGGCTTTCTTGCCAACGAGCGCAACGCGGCGCGTCAGAAAGGCGAATTTATCACGGCTGACCGTGCGGACATTCAATATATGGACGTTTCGCCGAAACAGCTTGTTTCGGTCGCGGCGAGCTTGATTCCGTTTCTTGAAAACGACGACGCGAACCGCGCGCTGATGGGATCGAACATGCAACGCCAGTCGGTTCCGCTTCTGCGTGCCGAATCGCCGTATGTCGGAACGGGGATGGAGAAGATCGCGGCACGCGATTCTGGCGCAGTGGTGATTGCGAAACGTGACGGCGTGGTTGATTACGTTGACTCGGAACGCATTATCGTGAAAGCCGACCACCACGTTGACGGCACGATTTCGCGCGAAGTAACGGCGGATATTTATTCGCTCGTGAAATTCAAACGCTCGAATCAAAACACCTGTATCAATCAACGTCCGATTGTGCAGGTTGGCGAGCGTGTCAAAAAAGGTCAGGTGATTGCCGACGGTCCTTGCACGGACAGAGGCGAACTCGCTTTAGGCAGAAACGTTTTAGTGGCGTTTATGTCGTGGCGCGGTTACAACTTCGAGGACGCGATTTTGGTTTCCGAACGGCTTGTGAAAGAAGATTATTATACTTCGATTCACATCGAGGAACTCGAAATCGAAGCTCGCGATACGAAGCTCGGACCCGAAGAAATCACGCGCGATATTCCGAATATCGGTGAAAATATGCTGCGCGATCTGGACGAATCGGGAATTATCCGCATCGGTGCGCAGGTTAAACCCGGCTCGATTCTCGTCGGTAAAGTAACGCCGAAAGGCGAAACGCAATTGACGGCGGAAGAAAAACTGCTCCGCGCGATCTTCGGCGAAAAAGCCGGCGACGTGAAAGACGCGTCCTTGACCTGCCCGCCCGGAATTGACGGAACGGTGGTTGACGTTCAGGTCTTTACGCGTAAAGGTCAGGAAAAAGATTATCGTTCATTGGACATCGAGGCGATGGAAGAAGAATCTCTGCGCCGCGACCTTGAGGACGAAATCCGAATCCTCAGCGAACAGCGCGACCAGCGGATCTACGAGCTTTTCGAAGGGCGCACGCTGACCAAAGATTTGTCGGACGGCGAAGGCGTGATTATCAAGAAAGGCGAAACTTTGACGAAGGAAAAACTTCAGGGTGTCGAACTTCGCTATCTTCGCAAAGCCGAGGTTTCTGCCGGAACGATTGATATTGCCGGAGAAATCAAGGAATACGAACAGCGCACGACGCGCCAGATCAATATTTTGAGCGACATCTACGAGGAAAAAATCACCAAGCTGAAACAAGGTGACGAGCTTCCGCCGGGAGTTATCAAAATGGTTAAAGTTTTCGTCGCCATGAAACGCAAACTTTCGGTTGGCGACAAGATGGCTGGGCGGCACGGCAACAAAGGCGTTATCGCTCGCATTCTGCCGGAAGAAGATATGCCGTATTTGCCGGACGGAACGCCGGTTGACATCGTGCTTAATCCGCTCGGTGTTCCCAGTCGTATGAACGTCGGTCAGATTCTGGAAACGCATCTCGGCTGGGCGGCGCGAGTTCTCGGATTACACTTTGCAACGCCGGTTTTTGACGGCGCGAGCGAAAATGAAATCAAGGAATTCATCGGTCAAGCGAACAATCGCTTTGACGAACTCGGTATTCCGCCGTCGGTCGGACCGTCGGGCAAAACGCGTCTTTACGACGGTTTGACGGGCGAACAGTTCGAGCAGAAAGTAACCGTCGGTTACATTTATATGCTCAAACTCTCGCATTTGGTTGACGATAAGATTCACGCCCGCTCGATCGGACCATACTCGCTGATTACGCAGCAGCCTTTGGGCGGTAAAGCGCAATTCGGCGGACAGCGGTTCGGCGAGATGGAAGTTTGGGCGCTCGAAGCCTACGGCGCGGCGCATATTTTGCAGGAACTTCTGACCTGCAAATCCGACGACGTTGCCGGACGTTCGAAAATCTACGAAACCATCGTCAAGGGCGATTCCGATTTTCAGCCGGGTATTCCCGAATCGTTTAATGTTCTCGTGCGCGAACTTCAATCGCTTTGCTTGGATGTCGAGCTTATTACTGAAGATGAGATTGATATTGAAGAAGCGACGGCAGGCGTTCTCGAATTGGTAGGTGCTGATTAACGAGTGGCGAGTCGAGAGTCGAGAGTCGAGAGAAAATCTTCTGACTCTCGACTCCCGACTGCTGACTCTCGACTAATGGAGAAATATGTTTCGATTGCAACAAGATAACAAAACACAATTAACCCCGAATTTCGAGGCGATTCGCATCTCGCTCGCGTCGCCCGAAAAAATTCGTTCTTGGTCGCACGGGGAAGTTACCAAGCCGGAAACGATCAACTACCGCACATTTAAGCCGGAGCGCGACGGTCTGTTCTGCGCCCGAATTTTCGGTCCGGTTTCGGATTGGGAATGTTTGTGCGGGAAATATAAAAGAATGAAGCACCGCGGCGTGATCTGCGATAAATGCGGTGTCGAAGTTACGCAGTCAAAAGTTCGCCGCGAAAGATTAGGTCACGTCGAATTGGCTTCG
Organism: Pyrinomonadaceae bacterium; assembly: GCA_022843305.1. Lineage (GTDB taxonomy): Bacteria > Acidobacteriota > Blastocatellia > Pyrinomonadales > Pyrinomonadaceae > JAFDVJ01. The sequence continues at coordinate 9,615 of JALHNX010000145.1, forward strand.
CCGTGTTCGCACGTCTGGTTTTTCAAAGGCTTGCCGTCGCGTATCGGACATCTTCTGGACATTACGCTGCGCGATCTGGAAAAAATTCTTTACTTTGAAACCTACATCGTCGTTGATCCGGGCGACGCGCCGGGATTAAAGGAAAAAGAACTGCTTACCGACGAACGCTACCGCGAATTATCGCGCGATTTTCCGCATCAATTCGTCGCCAAAATGGGGGCGGAAGCGATTAAAGAATTGCTTGCGACGGTTGATATTGCCGAGCTTGTCAACGATCTGCGCCAGAAAATGCGTGAAGAAACTTCACAGCAGAAAAAATTGAAATTCTCCAAACGGTTGAAAGTTGCGAACTCTTTTCTGCGTTCGGGCAACAAGCCGGAATGGATGATTTTAGACGTGATTCCGGTCATTCCGCCCGAGCTTCGACCGCTCGTGCCGCTTGACGGCGGACGTTTTGCGACATCGGATTTGAACGATCTGTATCGCCGCGTGATCAACCGCAACAACCGTCTGAAAAAACTTATCGAGCTGCGCGCGCCGGAAGTCATTGTCCGCAATGAAAAACGAATGCTGCAGGAAGCGGTTGACGCGCTGTTTGATAACGGTCGTCGCGGTCGCGTTCTGCGCGGCGCGAACAATCGTCCTTTGAAATCTCTTTCGGGAACTCTGAAAGGAAAACAGGGACGTTTTCGCCAGAATCTGCTCGGAAAACGTGTTGATTACTCGGGACGTTCGGTGATCGTCGTCGGACCTGAACTAAAACTGCATCAATGCGGTTTGCCGAAGAAAATGGCTTTGGAACTTTTCAAACCGTTTATCTACAACAAACTCGAACGCGACCAACACGCCGCGACAATCAAGCAGGCGCGTGAAATGGTCGAGCGTCAAGAGCCGATTGTTTGGGATATTCTCGAAGAAGTTATCCGCGAACATCCGGTTCTCTTGAACCGCGCGCCGACATTGCACAGACTCGGAATTCAGGCGTTTGAGCCGGTTCTGGTCGAAGGAAAAGCGATCAAGATTCATCCGCTCGTCTGCACGGCGTTCAATGCCGACTTTGACGGCGACCAGATGGCTGTTCATATTCCGCTGTCGGCTGAAGCGCAGATCGAAGCAAGCGTTTTGATGCTTGCCTCGAACAATCTGCTTTCGCCCGCATCGGGACAGCCGATTACCGTTCCGTCGCAGGACATTGTTCTGGGCTGTTATTATTTGACGCTCGGACGCGACAAAATGAAAGGCGAGAACAAAGTCTTCAACTCGGTTAACGACGTTCTGCTTGCGCTCGATGCGAAGGCGATTGAAACACAGACCAAGATCAAACTTCGCTGGCGCGGTGAATTGGTTGATCTGACGCAGGAACACAGTCCGCAGGATGTCATGCGCGCAACTCCCCGCGAAGTTGACCGGATTATCGAAACGACCGCCGGACGCGTTGTTTTCAACGACCGTCTGCAACGCGAAGACCTGCCCTTTATCAACGGAACTTTGAAGAAAAAAGGTTTGCAGTCGCTTGTTAGTTTTTGCTACTTGCGGCTCGGACACGAGCAAACCGTCGTTCTTCTCGACGATTTGAAAACGCTCGGCTTTCTTTATGCGACGAAAGCCGGTATGTCAATCGGGATTGACGATATGGTAACGCCGTCGAATAAAGGCGCAATCATCGAAGACGCACGCAAAGAAGTTGATAAACTTCAGAAGCAGTATGAAGACGCGACGATGACGAATATGGAGCGCGAGAACAAGGTAACGGCGATTTGGTCGGAAGTTACCGACCGTGTTGCCAAAGAAATGTTCAAAGCGATGGACGTGCGCGAAAAAGACCGTAACGAACTGAACCCGATTCTGGTGATGGCTGATTCGGGCGCACGCGGTTCGGAAGCGCAGATTCGTCAGCTTGCAGGAATGCGCGGATTGATGGCAAAACCGTCGGGCGAAATTATCGAAAACCCGATCATTGCCAACTTCCGCGAAGGGCTGGACGTTTTGCAATACTTTATTTCGACGCACGGTGCGCGAAAAGGTTTGGCTGATACGGCGCTCAAAACCGCCGACTCGGGTTATCTTACTCGCCGTCTGGTGGACGTGGCGCAGGATGTTATCGTTGCCGAACAAGATTGCGGAACGATTCGCGGTGTCTGGTCGGAAGCAATCATTCGCAACGGTGAAGTCGTTGAATCTTTGCGCGACCGAATCGTCGGCTGCACGGCTTTAGACGACATTATTGATCCGGTTGACGGAACGACGATTGTCGAAGCAAATACCGAAATCAACGAAGATTTGGCGGGACAAGTCCAATTATCAGGCTTGCAGAGAGTCCGCATTCGCTCGGCTCTGACCTGCGAAGCGCGTCGCGGAATCTGCGTCAAATGTTACGGACGCAATCTGGCGATGGGCAGAACGGTCGAGATCGGCGAAGCGGTCGGCGTGATCGCGGCACAATCAATCGGCGAACCGGGAACGCAGTTGACGATGAGAACCTTCCACGTCGGCGGCACGGCGCGCCTCGAACAGGAAACCAAACACGCGGCGGCGATGGACGGAACGGTTAAATATATTGACCTGAAAGTCATCAAAAACCGTAACGGCGAAATCATTTCGATGAAACGCCAATCGGAACTCGCTCTGGTTGACGAACGCGGACGCGAAGTTGCGCGTTACCAGATCGTTTACGGTGCGCAGATTCACGTCGAAGATGGTCAACAGGTTAAAGAAGACGATATTTTGGCAACCTGGGATCCGTTCACTTTCGCGATTTTGACCGAAGTTTCGGGAGCGGTGAAATACCAAGACCTGAAAGAAGGAAAGACCGTTGAGGAAGAAATTGATAAGGTTTCGGGACAAAAACGTCTCGTGGTTAAGGATTCGGATGAGAAAAATCAGCCGCGTCTGGAAATCCGCGACGGCAATAAAGTGTTGAAAACTTATCAAATGCCGATCCGCGCCAACCTGCACGTCGAAGACGCGCAGGAAGTTAAAGCGGGCGACATCATTGCGAAAATTCCGCGTGAAACGACGAAAACGAAAGACATCGTCGGCGGTTTGCCGCGCGTCGTCGAACTTTTTGAAGCGCGTCGTCCGGGCGAAACTGCCGTGATGTCGGAAATTCACGGCGAAGTTAAATTCGGCGCGATTGCCAAAGGTAAACGCAAACTTATCATTACCGGCGACGACGGCACGGAACGCGAATACGACATTCCGCGCGGAACGCATATCAACGTGCAGGAAGGCGATCACGTCAAAGCGGGCGAGCCGCTGATGGACGGACCGCTCAACCCGCACGATATTCTGCGCGTTCTCGGGATGGAAGCTTTGCAGGAATATTTGGTCAACGAAATTCAGGAAGTTTACCGCTTGCAGGGCGTTAACATCAACGACAAACACATCGAAGTCATCGTTCGTCAGATGCTTCGATGGGTTAAGATCAAAGATGTCGGCGACACCGATTTTCTTCTCGAAGAACAGGTTGACCGTTTCCGTTACGAAGACGAAAACCGCCGCGTTCGTGAAGAAAGCGGACAAGCCGCAAGTGCCGAACCGCTTCTGCTCGGTATCACAAAGGCTTCGCTTTCGACCGATTCGTTCATTTCGGCGGCTTCGTTCCAGGAAACCACCCGCGTTCTGACGGAAGCGGCGATTTCCGGTCGCATTGACTACCTGCGCGGCTTAAAAGAAAACGTCATTATGGGACGCCTTATTCCTGCCGGAACGGGTATGAAATATTACCGCAACGTCAAGGTTGACCACGACCCGACGATGAACCAGAAGATCGTTGACGAATTCGATGACGAATTTCCGGTTCTGACCGGCGGCTTGGATATTCCTTCGCCGCTCGATATGCCCGGAGTTTCCGATGATTTCGAGGACGATCTCGAAGACATCGAGGATTACGAAGATGAAGAAACCGAATTGGATTTGGAAACCGAAGAGGTTTTTGAAGCCGATGCGGCGATTGATGATATAGGCGATGACGACGATTTTTAATCGTTAAAGCAAATAGAAAGTAAAAAGGCTGGAAGAGAAATTTTTCAGCCTTTTTTTAATGGATTACGTCAACGGGACTTTTCACGCCCAAACGGTGTTGCTGTAAAACGTGAGTGTAAATCATTGTCGTCGTTAATTCTTTGTGTCCGAGCATTTCCTGAATCGTCCGAATATCGTAACCGTCTTGAAGTAGATGCGTTGCAAACGAATGGCGAAGCGTGTGCGGACTGGCGTTTTTGGCGATGCGGCTTTTTCGCATTACTTCTTTGAACGGTTTTTGCAAACTCGCGGGCGAAACGTGATGTCGCCCGATCGCGCCGGTGCGCGGATTTTTGCTCAAACTCTTTGACGGAAAAATATATTGCCAAGCCCATTCGCTTTCCGCCTTCGGATATTTTCGCGCTAAAGCGAAACCAATCCATTTCAACTCGTCCGAGTCCGCAGCGCAAATCGTATTCGTGGAGTTTCTTAGCCGCTTCCAACTGCTTTTGCAGCGTGTTCGATCAAGCTATTCGGAAGAACGGTAAAACGGTCTTTGCCGCCCTTGCCGTCTCGCGCACCGTAATTTGCCGATAGCCGAAATCTAAATCTTTGACGCGCAAACGCAAGGCTTCAATTAGCCGCAATCCCGAACCGTAAAGTAAATTGGCGATAATCCGATTCGTGCCTTTTAACTCGCTTAAAATAAATTTGACTTCTTCCTTTGTTAAAACCACCGGCACACGACTTTGCTTTTTAGCAGGCGAAAACCCATCAAGCCACGGCAGGTTTACGCACAAAACTTCTTTGTAAAGAAACAGCAAAGCGAAAAGAGCTTGATTCTGTGTGGAAGCGACGACATTTTTCTCGACCGCTAAATGCGTCAGAAAGGCTTCGACATCCGCCGCGCCCATTTCCGCCGGATGTGTGATGTTGTGAAAATAGATATATTGCTTTATCCAATAGATATAAATCTTCTCGGTTTCATAGCTGTAATGCCTGACACGCATCACATTACGAACATTATTAAGCAGTTCTGATATAGCTTTCTAAGAATTCCGTTAAATTAGAGCAGATTTGTAATTAGTGTATGGCATATCCGCAACTTTTGAACCAGCCTTGCGCGTCCTCTTCGGTTATCAGCAACAGAGCCTCGCGCAAGGCTTTTTCTAATTCTTCGCG
>JALHNX010000146.1 GCA_022843305.1 Pyrinomonadaceae bacterium
GTAAATTCGGAATGCTGAAACCCGCACGAAGTAAGGGTGTTTAATGGCGAATCTTAGAACAAATATTTTTTTCTTGACAATCAAAGTCGTTTCGCATTATCGTGCTTACATACTTTTTATTGATTCCAACTTTTTGAGGTAAAACCCGATGCCCGAAACGAATGAAAGGGAAGTCCCGACAATTTCTCAACCATCGAGAAAACGTAACGAACGAACCGAAGTGAAATATTTCGAGGACATCGATAAAATAATCGCCGAAGTCGAACACCTCGGCGCGGACTATGCGCCGCCGAACCCGATTGCCTCCGTTGTCAATCTGAAAGCCAAACGCGATGCCGCGCTTGCCGTCCGCGCCGTTAATCAAGCAAATGACTCGGCGGAAGAAATAAAGCGCAACGACAGCGAAAATCCTTTCAAACCGCTCAACAGCGATGTCAGCAGTCTGGTCAATTACGCCAAATCTTACGGCTTGCCGGAAAACCAGATCGCCGCGCTTCAATCAATCGCCCGCGATGTCAAAGGCGGACGCGCCAAACCGATTGACCCTGAAAGCGGCGGCAATCACATCTCGGTTTCACACCTCTCCTACGCGACCCGCGCCGACAACTACGCACAATTCATCGAACAATTCGACGCGCTCGCCATCCCGACGACCGAAGATATGTATAAACCCGCGACGCACCGCGCCAAACTAACCGCGCTCCGCAACGCAAACTCAGCCGTCATCACCGCCGAAGCCAACTCCAACACCTCCGGCGAAACGCTCGACAAACTGGCATACACCGACGCAGACAGCCTCATGAACGCCTGTATCCCGGCAAAAGGCTACATCAAATCAAAATACAAAACCACCGGACAACCCTACAAAAACATCGCCAAAACCCGCTTTGAAATGCCGACTCGTTTGCGTAAGAAGAAGTGAAATTTACCTTAATAAGATTCTAAAATTAATGAATAAACAAAATTACAACAGTCTTGATGCAAATCAACTTTTTGAAAATAGGAATTATTATGTCTCTTGATGTACATCAAAAACTTGAGCTTTTATTACGGACTAAGGAACATTGGCTTGATGTTGTAAGCACGGCTTCTGCTTATGAACGTGCTTTAATATCTGCTAAGAAATACAGTGGAGCTATAAAAGCCGGAACGATAATAACTGCTTTACTAACCACAATCAGCGGATTTCTTACGGTTGGTGGAAATGAAACGTGGGCTTGGGTAACAGTAGTTATCGCACTTTTAACAACTTTACTTGCAAGTGTGGAACAAGTGTATGCTCCAACTAAAAATTATCAACAATTTTGGAGTTGTCGAACTGAATTAATGGGAGTTAAAGAAAATCTTGTAACATTCTCAATGACTGTTGACTCATTAGATGATTTAACAAAAGGCACACAACTTTTAACTCAATTTTCACAAATGATGATTGACATTACAAAAAAAGAGCCAATAAATTCAACTGATATTGACACCAAAAAAGCTGAAGATTTGTATAAAGCAAGCGGATTAGCGGTTAAAATTTCTCGCATTCAAACAGAAGCAGGTTTAATCGGAGAAATTGAACAAGAATCTGTTTTGGAAGTAGGTGAAGATGCGCCTGATATGATACCTGCATACCGTCCCCAAACACAATTAATCGAGGGAGTACAATTATGAGTTTTTCTTTTGATAGACAAGTAATTAAAGACCCGAGTGGTCGAATCAAATACAAAGTATTTTCAAACAAAGGTCGGGAACATTATCATGTCGGCTTTTGGCTTGAGGGCGAAGAATCAGAACTTGATACAGTGTCCAGAGTAGAATATAGATTACACGAATCTTTCAAAAATCGTCTCCGCAGTTCTGCAAATCGTAGTAATAAGTTTTCAGTTACAATTTGGACTTGGGGACAGTTTTTAATACGCGCAACAATATACTTCAAAAATGGTGAAACTGAAGAAAAAGAGTTTTTTCTAGAATATAATTTGCCACCTGATAATGGAAATAATTATGTGCGGGTGGAATGATCTGAGCATCTTTTTTGGGGCGCGAAAACGGCGTTTGCATAGGAATCGAGTTGAATTTACGCGAAGGGTTTTACGGCGTTACGTTTGCACGGGGAATTGAAACAACTTTGTGCGGTCTGCTGTGTTATTCTGATTTCGGAGGTAAGAAAATGAGTCAAACTCTTGAAGCCACATTTGACGGACAGGTTTTTCGCCCGGTTCAGACGGTTGAATTACAGCCCGACACGCGGGTTGAACTTATTGTTACGGTGAAAAATGAGTCCGAAGAAAAAACGAAATCTTTTCTTCGCACGGCGCGGTCTTTGAAACTCAAAGGACCGAAAGATTTTTCATCGCGGATTGACGATTATCTTTATTTTGAGGAGTCGGGTAGATAAAATTATAATTGTATTTTTATGAATACCGATGTGGTCGCGGATACCTCGACAATTATTGCTGTTATTGCCAATGAGCCGGAAAAACCTTTGTTGATTGCGAAAACGCAAGGCTATGATTTGATTGCGCCGCGTTCGCTTGATTATGAAGTCTGCAACGCTTTTTCGGCGATGATAAAACGCGGGCGGATCACGTTGGAGAAGGCAACGGCGGCGGTTGAAATTTATGAACAAATATCTCTGACCTTGATTGATATTGATTTGAAAGAAGCGTTGGAAATTGTTGATAAACACAAAGTTTATGCTTACGATGCTTATATGATTGTCTGCGCCCTGAATCGAAATTGTCCGCTATTAACGCTCGATGGCGGTTTGGCTTATGCGGCTAAAGCGGCGGGTGTCGAAGTTTGGGAGGTTTAAGAAATGCAAACTTATCTTGAAACACAGGAAAGTCTTTCGGTTTTGCTCGAACGGGCGCGTGAAGAAGGCGAAGTCCGCATCAAACGCGCCGACGGCGAAGTTTTTGTTCTCAAGCCGGAAAACAAAAAGCGTTCTGCTCTGGACATAAAAGGCATTGACTTAGGCGTTTCGACGAAAGAAATTGTCGAATTCGTCCGCGAAGGACGCGAGAGATCATAAGATTACCGAAACTCGTCAGCGGACACGCAAAATCGGTTAGCGAACGGCGGAATTTCATTAGCGGACGGCGGAAATCGAACAGCGGACGCGCAAAATCAAGTACGGATGATGGAAATTGATTAGCGGATGAGGAAATTCGAGTGCGGATGATGAAAATCATTTAGCGGATAACGGAAATTGATTAGCGGATATGAAAACTCGTGCGCGGACGGCGAAACTCGTGCGCGAACGGTTGAAATTAGAAAAGCCCTGCGATTGCTCGCAAGGCTTTTTGTTTGGTTTCGAGTTTGTGGCTTATGCTTCGAGTCCCGAATCTTTTTGTTTCTTTTCGCGTTTGATGCCGCCGATTTGGACGAGGTTTTCGCCTTTGATGCTGTTCTTTTCGAGAACCATCTGCTGATACAGTTTTTTCATCATCTGCATTTCTTCAGCGGCGGTTTTCGGTCCTTCCATTTCGGGTTTGTTCGGACGCGAAAGGTCGGTTTCGTTCAAAATCAGGTTGTGCGAAGCATCGCCGAGCGCGACTTCTTTGCCTTTGGCGAAGACTTCGTGGCGACCGTGTTCTTTATACCACTGCGCGACCGTCGCGTTCTGGTGCATGTGCTCGATGATGTTTCTCCAGCCGATGCCCGTGTTATACGCGCAGAAAGAAATTTCGCCTTCCTGTGTGCCGTAGGGAATGATGCACATTTCGGTGCGGCGGAAATCGTAGTTGAACAAATCCTGGAACCACATTCCCGCGATGAACAGGAAGTTCCAAGGGTCTTGACGACGTTTCTCGATGTCTTCCATCGTGCGTTCCGGTCCGACCTTGCCGTAATCTTTGCCCGATAAACCGAATGATTTATCGAATTTCTTCAAGATGCCGCCGAGCGTCAGGCTGTTCGGAGCGCCATACGGGTTATAGTTTTTCAAAAGAGCCAAGCCCATCATCGCATTTGAAAACCATTTGCCGCGATTCGTGTCGGTAATGTGCTTCATATCCGTGACCAATCCCTGAATGTTCAGGAATTGCGGAACGGGCGCCATTTCTTTCGTTTCTTTGTTGACCATCACGGCAGTTCCGACACCGCAGTTCGGGTGACAGCCGCACGAAACCTGTCCCCATTCGGCTTCCGGTCCGTGAACAACGTCCGCGAAATCGGCAAACGCGCCCATCAGAGAAAGCGGAAACCAATCGCGCGTCGGTTCGGTGATACCGACCTGTTTCTGCACGTCCAGCGCCAGATGCGAAAGCGTGTAACGCTGTTGGAGTCGGCGCTGTTCGGTAATATGCTCGTCGCGTCCGGTAAACGAAACCGGCTGAAACGCGATAAACGAAATTTTCTTCGGGTTTTCCAAAGCGAAACGGATGATCGTGCCAACTTGGTCATTATTCACGCCGTTAACCAGCGTCGTTACGAGAATGATGTCAACTCCGGCTTCGTGAAGGTTGTTGATCGCTCTCAATTTAACATCGAACAAGTTACCGATCTGGCGGTGCGAGTTGGCATCGTTGCCGATACCGTCGAATTGCAGATAAACAAATCGCAAACCGGCTTCGGCGGCTTCGCGGCAGAATTCCTTAGATTTCGCAAATTCAATCCCGTTAGTCGCGGCTTGCACCGAGTTGTAACCGACTTTGCGCGCATAACGAACCGCTTCCAAAAAGTAAGGCGAAAGCGTCGGTTCGCCGCCCGAATACTGGACGGACATCTGACGGCGCGGTTTGATCTGAATCGCATTATCAAGAATTTCGCTGACATCTTCCATCGAAAGCTCGTGAACGAATCCGACCTGGTTTGCGTCCATAAAACACGGGTCGCACATCATATTGCAGCGGTTCGTCAAATCCACCGTCAAAACCGCGCCGCGTCCGTATTTGATTGACGAAGTGCCGTGATTATGCAGCTCTTCATCATTGTGCGACTGCATATCGCGTCCGGGGAAAAGCGATTCGATGTGCTGTAAAAACTTTGAATCAATCGCCATCAAATCCTCAAAATGTCCGTGTTCGGGGCAGTCTTTGATCATCCAGATTTCACCGTCGCGTTCGATGATCTGGGCTTTGATTTCGCCGACTTTATCGTTGACCAAGGTCGAAACGTCGCGTCTGCCGCTTAAGATTTCTTCGCGTGCCTCAATAACACAGTTCGGACACAAGCTGTCGGTCGTGCGCGGGAAACCGAGCGTCGGTTTGGATTTTTCCCACGATTTCAAAATGGGTTTATCCGCCCATTTCGGCGTAAAAGACGGATTCGGTTTGTATTTGTTAACCGATTTAATGGCGTTAAATAAGCCGCCTGCAATGTATGTCAGTCCCTTTTCAAAATGTTTTACGGGTCTCATAAATATTATTCTCCAAATGATTACTTTTATCTATTGTTCGGAAATGTTAAGCAATGAAATTATCTCGGATGATGTTATTCCTTTAAATGTCATAATTATTCAGCAAAAATCGTGCCTTAGTGTGTCTTGCTTATAAGTTGTTGATTCTGCATTGTTTATTCTATTTTTGCTCGGTTACGGAAAGTATGATGCTTTGTATCAAAAAGCTACAAATACATAACTGCTTCCAGTAATAGACGTTTTTGATACAAGAGCATTTTGGATTTAATATTCTAATTGCAGTTTTTAAGGTAAATTTAATAGACGATAATTAAACTATTGCTTAAATGTTTTTCACAGTTGTTGAAAAACCTAAAGGCACAACATATTGAAAAACGCCGAATATCTAGGCATTAAAAAGCAAAAAGCATCATTTGCGGAATTTTGTTCACCATTTGTTTACTTTTAAGCAGTTGATTTAACGGATACTTGAGGAAAAAATCATAATCTGTTGCAAACACAAGGTTTAACAGAATTTGGAAAGTCTTTACTTGAAATTTTTATTATGCTAAATTTTGTTTCACCTTACAAGAAGTAAAAGGTTCAAAACAGAAAACATTTTCAACAGCAATCTTGTTGAATAATAAATAGAAAAAAGCGGTAAAGTAAAGATATTTTCTTAAAGTTATAGATATGTCAATACGCTTCGGAACATCGGGTTGGAGAGCCATTATCGCCGATGACTTCACATATAAAAATGTTGAACTGGTTACGGAAGCGATCTGCAGTTATTTGAAAGCAAGTTTTGGCGAAGATAAAAAAACGCTGATTGTCGGACACGATTCGCGCTTTATGGGCGAAAAGTTTTCGCAAGTCGCGGCGGAAATTGCAAGCAGAAAAGGATTTCGCGTTTTGCTCTGCAATCATCCGACACCGACACCGACGATTTCGCATGCGATCCGAAATCAAGCAGCAGTCGGCGGCATGAATTTTACGGCTTCGCACAATCCGCCCGAGTATCAGGGAATCAAGTTTTCGACTGCCGACGGTGCCCCGGCTTTGCCTGAGATTACGAAGCGGATTGAAGAAGCGATTGAAAACACGCCGCAGGTCGCCGACGCTGATGGCGGCTCGATAGAAGAATTTGATGCGCGTCCCGAATACCTGGACGATTTGAAAACCAAAATAAATTTCGTTGCAATTGCCGAAGCCAAAGGAAGGTTTGTTTATGACCCGCTTTATGGAACGGGTCGCGGTTATCTGGATAAAATCCTGCGCGACTACGGTTTAGAAGTCGAAACGCTGCACGATTGGCGCGACGTCACGTTCGGCGGAAAATCGCCCGAGCCGAGCGAAAAGCAGGTCGGGGAATTGATCGAAGCGGTTAAAACGAAAGGCTACACGCTCGGGATTGCGACCGACGGCGACGGCGACAGGTTCGGAGTTATTGACAGCAACGGTGATTTTATTCAGCCGAATCATCTAATCGCCATTTTGACAGATTATCTGGCGGAATCGCGCGGCTGGACGCTCGGCGTAGCGAGAAGCGTGGCGACATCGCACCTGATTGACAGAGTTGCGAAAGAACGCGGTTTGAAATTGTATGAAACGCCGGTCGGGTTTAAGTTTATCGGCGAATTGATAAATAAAGACGAGATTATTCTGGGCGGAGAAGAATCCGCCGGTCTTTCGATACGCGGACATTTTCCCGAAAAAGACGGAATTTTAGCCTGCCTTTTAGCGGTCGAAGCCGTGACCGTCAGAGGAAAGAGCTTGACCGAACAGTTAAACGAACTTTACAGCCGTGTCGGGCGGCTCGAATCGGGCAGAATCGGGGTTAAACTCGATCCGGAAGTCGCCGCGAAATTGAAAGAGAAGTTAGCGCACGAGCCGTCGGAAATCGGCGGACGAAAAATTGAAAACATAAACCGTATGGACGGCGTGAAATTTATTTTCACAAACGGAAGCTGGATGTTGATGCGACCGTCGGGAACTGAGCCAATGGTCAGAATTTACGCCGAATCCGAAGACAAACAAGAATTGGAGGTGCTGCTTGAGCAAGGTCGCCGATACTTACTGGACTAATTCACAAACTATCACAATTCCCGTGAGAAATCGCAAAAAAGCGGCGGGACGCGCTAAAAGTTCAACTCCACACTGGTTTTTGTTTGTGGTGGTTGTTTCGATAACATTGATGCTTTGTTTGGCGGTAAACTTTCGTGCATTTTCGGAAATGAGTGCCGAAGCCGAACAAAACGGTCAGTTAAGCACTGACGTTGAAAAATTATCGGTTGAAAATCTCGTTTTGCAGGAAGAGATTCACAACCTGAAGAACGACTCGCAGACGATTGAACGCGAAGCGCGAAAGATCGGGATGAGTCGTCCGAATGAAAAAGTTCTCGTGCCGGCGAACTGAACTGACTGCGGAGTAGTTCGATTCGCTAACACAGATAGCCCTGCCCCTTGATAATCCGCCTTTTGCCTGTCCGCTCCGCATTGCCTACAGCTAAGCCATCCGCCTAAAATCGCGGCTTCGAGTGACCCGAAACTCGAAGCCGCACTTCCTTTTTATATTTTGGATTTTAGATTTCAAATTTCAGATTTGTTTGTTTAATATTTATTTGAATGACAAATTACCGCCTTTACTATTCACCTTACTATTACGCCGACATCGGGGAAGGACACGTTTTTCCGATTCGAAAATTCGAGATCGTCAGAGATTTACTGCTTAAAGAGGGAACTTTGCGCGATGAAGAGATATTCGAGCCTGAACCCGCAAAGGTCGAAGATTTACTGCTTGTTCATACCGAAGATTATATTTCGCGGCTTGTCGCGGGAACTTTGACTGCCAGGGAGATTCGCAAGCTCGGTTTGCCGTGGTCGAAATCTCTGGTCAGACGCTCGTTTCACGCGATTTCGGGGACGATAAATGCGGCGCGGATGGCGATGGAAAGCGGCATCGCCTCGAATCTCGCGGGCGGAACGCATCACGCTTATCCCGATCGCGGCGAAGGTTTCTGCGTTTTGAACGATGTCGCGGTCGCGATTCGCGTTTTACAGCGTGAAAAATTGGCGGAAAGATTTTTGATCGTTGACTGCGACGTTCATCAGGGCAACGGCACGGCTTTTATCTTCAAAGATTCGCCCGAAGTTTTTACTTTTTCGATGCACGGCGCGAAAAACTACCCGTTATTCAAGGAAACGTCAAACCTCGACATCGAACTCGCGGACGGAACCGGCGACGCGGAATTTCTCGAAACGCTCGAACAAGCCCTGCCGCGCATTTTTATGCATAATCCCGACATTATCTTTTACCTCGGAGGCGCCGACCCTTTTGAAAACGACAAACTCGGGCGGCTCAAAATGACACAGACGGGTTTAATGCGGCGCGACGAGATCGTTCTGCAATTCGCTCGCGAACATCACACGCCGATAATTACGACAATGTCCGGCGGGTATGCTCTGGACATCAACGATACGGTTGAAATCCACGCCAACACGATCCGCGCCGTGAAAAAAGTGTTTTTCGGACAAACGGAAACGAGCGCGGCAAAACAGAATTGATCGAAAAAGATGTTTTCTCAAAAATACAAGCCTCTTGCTTGTATTTTTCCTTTGCGCTTTATAATCTGTAACTTCTTGTTTGATTTAAAAAAGAGCGGCTTAAATATAAATGAAAATTGTAGTTATCGGAAGCGGTTTCGGCGGGTTATCGTGTGCGATACGTTTACAGGCGCAGGGACACGAGGTGAAAATTGTCGAGAAACGAAACAAACTCGGCGGACGTGCGTATGTCTATGAGCAGGATGGGTTTAAGTTTGACGGCGGTCCGACGATTATTACCGCGCCGTGGCTGATTGACGAGCTTTTTACGTTGGCTGGAAAGAAAACGGGCGATTACGTCAATCTCGTTAAAATAGACCCCTTTTACAATATCCGTTGGGAAGACGGAACGGTTTTTAATTACAACGACGATAAAAAGAATCTCTACGCGCAGATTGCCAAAATCAATCCGAAAGAGATCGAAAGTTATAAAAAATTCGCCAAATCGCTGGACGAGATTTACCGCGTCGGGTTCGAACTGATTGACAAGCCGTTTTCGAGCATCTGGGATATGGTCAGGGTCATTCCCGAAATGATAAAGCTGCGTTCCGACCGTTCGGTTTACAAATTTGCCTCAAAATATTTTAAGGACGAAAAACTGCGCGAAGCGTTTAGTTTTCATCCGCTTCTGATCGGCGGAAATCCGTTTACTTCGACCTCGATCTACGCGATGATTCACGAACTCGAACAAAAATTCGGCGTGTGGTTTGCGATGGGCGGCACGGGCGCGCTCGTCAAGGCTCTCGGCGATTTGTTCACGGACATCGGCGGCGAGATTTACACGGAAACGGAAGTCGAAGAAATTCAGATTGACGCAACCAGAAGCAAGGCAAAAGGCGTAAAACTGAAATCGGGCGAAGTTTTAGAAGCCGATACGGTTGTTTCCAATGCCGATGTCGCGTTCACTTATCTGAATCTCGTGCCCAAAGAATTTCGCAAGAAAAATACCGACGAAAAGATTAAAAAGCTGAATTATTCAATGTCTCTGTTCGTGATTTATTTCGGAACGGATAGAAAATACGAGAATATGGCGCATCACGAGATAATTTTGGGCAATCGTTATCGAGGATTACTGGAAGATATTTTCGACCGCAAAGTTCTAGCGGACGATTTCTCGCTTTATCTACATCGCCCGACGGCGACCGACCCGTCGCTCGCGCCCGAAGGCTGTGATTGCTGGTATGTGCTTTCGCCCGTGCCGCATCTTGGCGGTAACATTGATTGGAAAACCGAAGGGCAAAAATATCGCGATTTGATTATCGGCTATTTGGAAAAACATTATATGCCCGAACTCTCGAAGCATATTATTTCCGAACTTCGCATTGACCCGCTTCATTTCGAAGGCACGCTCAACAGTTATCTCGGAAGCGCCTTTTCGGTCGCGCCGACCTTGATGCAGTCGGCTTATCTGCGCCCACACAATCAGTCGGAAGACATTCCGAATCTCTATTTTGTCGGAGCAGGAACGCATCCCGGCGCGGGAATGCCGGGTGTCATCTCGAGCGGAAAGATTGTCGGCAATATGATCGGTAAAGCCGTCTGATTTTAGATTTTAGATTTTGGATTTTGGATTACCGGACAGTTTGGAACATAATTATTTAGATTGGCGTTAATTAAACGGGCAATCCAAAATCCAAAATCCCCAATCTAAAATCGTATGTGGTATTGGACAAAGGTTTTATTCTTAGTTTTGGTCGGCGCGGTCGTCGTTTGGCTGGGATATGAATTCGTTACGTTTCCTTCGATTTCCAAACTCCGCACGGAAAATCCGGCGACGAGTTCGATGATCGAATATCGTTTGGGGCAGGCGCGCGAAGAAGGCAAAGAACCGCGCAAATATATGGTTTGGCAGCCAATCGAGCAAATTTCGCCGAATCTGCAAAGAGCGGTTCTCGCCGGCGAAGATTCCCGTTTTTTCCAGCATAACGGTTTTGATTGGGATGCCATCAACAAAGCGTGGGAAGAAGCGCAGAGAGAAGGCGAAAAGGAAGCGAAAGCCGAAGGCGATTACGACCCGGACAGCTGGATTCCACCGATGCCGAGCTTTAAACGCGGGGCTTCGACCGTTTCTCAACAGCTGGCGAAAAATCTCTATTTATCGGAAGACCGTAACTTTTTACGGAAAGGACGCGAAGCCGCTTACACTTATTTTCTTGAAAGGGAATTAAACAAAAAGCGGATTCTGGAGATATATCTAAACGTCATCGAATGGGGCGACGGCGTTTACGGCGCGGAAGCCGCTTCACGCGTTTATTTCAACAAATCGGCTTCGCAATTAACCGCGCCGGAAGCCGCTTATCTTTCGGCGATGATTCCTTCGCCGCTCAATGTTTTTAACCCGAAAAAGAATCCGAAACGCGTCGTCCGTCGCCAGAAAGCGATAATGCGCGGAATGAATTCGATTAAGCTCGCCTATTGAAGAAGAAGAGGAGAAGAGGAGTGGAGGGGAGAAATAAAATCTCCCTTTCTCCTCTTCTTCTCTTCTCCTCTTCTTTATTATCTCGCTCCGGCGGCTTTTGTTCTTGCCGCGCCGCCCTTGACGGTCATTTCGTCAACAACCCATTTGGCGTTGCCGAATTTTTCCGTGACGAAAAGCACGTAGCGGATGTCAACGGCAATCGTCCGACCGTAATCGGCACTGTAGAAAATATCATTTCCCAAGCCTTCGTAGTTGCCGTCGAAAGCCAATCCGACCTGTTCGCCGTAAGCGTTCAAAACCGGACTGCCCGAATTTCCGCCGATAATGTCGGTCGTCGCAAGGAAATTGACAACCACGCTGTCGCCCGATGCGTATCTGCCGAAATCACGGTTGCGCTGTAAGTCCTTGAGCTTTTGCGGCACGTCAAACGGATTTACGCCCGAGTCTTTTTCGATCATTCCCTTGATGGTCGTGAAAGGTGTATAACGGACGGCTTCGCGCGGCGCGTAACCTTTGATGTTGCCGTATGTGAAGCGCAGGGTCGAATTTGCGTCCGGGTAAGGACGAACGCCTTTCATTTCCGCCATTCCCTGCTGATAGAGCAGACGCAGACGGTCGATTTCCGAAGCGAATTTGCCGGTGCGCGCCGTGACCGCCGCTTTTTCCTGAATGAAGGCGGACATAAAAGTGTAAATGTCGGGATATTTTCTGCGCAGATCGTTTGCCGATTCGTCATATAGATCAACGATTTCCTCAGGCGTGTCGAAATCCTTGTTTTCCGCGATCGAAACGGCGAAGGCTTCTTCCGCCGCGTGGCGCTGTCTGCCGGTCAAATTGCCGAACAGATTTTCCGCCGCTCCGAATTTCTGATTAGCCGGAAGCTCTTCCATCTGTTCGAGGAAAAACTTGATGATTTCACGCTCGTAAATCGGTTCTCTCGCCGCCCAAACCTTCTGCACTTCGGCGAGTTTCTGTTTTTCTTCCGCATCGGTCAATTTCTTGCCTGCAATGACTGAAGAAAAAGCGTCGTAAAGCTGTCGGAAAGTAACCAGAGCGGCAGGCGGCAGAGTTCTGACCAGCACATCGCGCTGTCCGGTTGCGTAAAATTCAGTTGAAACGCGGCTCAAATTCCCCAGAACTTCGCCGTATTTAGCGCGTCGTGCCGGATTGGCATTAATCCAGGTCGCAAATCTTGTTTCTTCGGCGCGGCGGACAGCGACCGTTTCGGCACGGCGGACGGCAAGACTGCTGCCCTGATAAACTTTATTGTAGTTGTCGAGATTAGCAATGTCCGATTGATAACGGATGCGTTTCTGGTCGTCAGTTTCGCCGACCTTGCGAAGTGCTGCGCTGCGCGCTCCGAGATACTCGGCGAGAAAAGGGAAGTTGACCTTTTCCGAAAAATCTATGGACTGGCTTTCGCGGTAGCGCGTCGTGCTTCCGGGATAACCCATCACGAAAACGAAATCATTATCTTTAACGCCGCCGATATTGATGGTCAGATGCTTTTTCGGCTTATATGGCACGTTGCCCGTCGAATACGGTGCGGATGAACCGTCCGGCGCGACATATGCGCGAAGGAACGTAAAATCGCCCGTGTGGCGCGTCCATTCAAAATTGTCCGGGTCGCCGCCGAAAACGCCGATGTTGCGCGGCGGCGCGTAAACGACGCGGATGTCCTGAATCTGCGTCGTTTCGTAAAGATAATAATAAAATCCGCTGTTCATCGGTTTAATTTCAACTATCACGTTATTGTAAGAAAATCCGATGCGCCCCCTGTTGGTCGGCTGTCCATCATCCAGCGGCTTTACTGTGGCTTTAGCATTTACCGGAACTTTAGCTTTTTCTTGGTCAAGAATTTTTTCCACATTGGTTTTGATTGCCTGCGCCAGCGCGTCGCTCGAAAGATTCTCAGTTCCCGCGGTAGCTCCGGCGCTTACATCCTCGATGCGGTTCGGAATGTAAATCGAATAATCCTTGGCAGGCATTTCCTGCTGCCTCGAATCGGCTTTAAATCCGTTTTCGACGTAATCCGTCTGCGGTGTCGAAGCCGAAACGAGCGCGTCGAAAGCGCAGTGATGATTGGTTAAAATCAAACCCTGCGGCGAAACGAATTCCGCCGTGCAACCGACGCTCAAACGAATGACGGCATCCGAAATGTCCGTGCCGTTCGGGTTGTATATGTCACTCGGATTAATGCGCAAGCCTTTTTGCCGCAAAGGCAGCCGCGCAATCTGGTCGGGCGTGAACATTCCTTCGTCGGGAAACGCCGCGACAAAAGAAAATGACGAAAGCAACAGAGCGGTCGTCAGAATAAAAGAAGTTATGAATTTTGTCTTTAAACGCATTTTTTGATTTCCTTGTTTGATAAGTGTGTAAATCATAGCAAATGAAAGTTATGTAAAGATTCTATCGCAAAGTTGAAAAAAAATCACAAAAAAAGCGAGCCGCTGGATCGGCTCACTTTATATTACGATAATTTATCCTTATTTTTTACTGATTTACGGGTTTGATTTCCGTCGGTTCCGGCGGCAAAAGCAGACGCGGATTGATTGATTTGTCGTTCAGACGCAGTTCGTAATGAAGATGCGGTCCGGTCGAACGTCCGGTCGAGCCGACCAAGCCGATAAGCTGTCCGCGCGTGACGGAATCACCGACCTGCACTTCGACTTTGGAAAGATGTCCGTAACGCGTCGTCAAACCGTTGCCGTGGTCAATCTCGATCATATTTCCGTAGCCTCCCTGCCAGCCGGCTTTGAGAATCGTGCCGTTTGCCGGCGCCATGATCGAATCGCCGCGTTCGCCGTCAATATCCATTCCGGCGTGAAATTCATAACTGCGTCCGCCGAACGGGTTGCGGCGAAAACCGAATTCGTTGTTGATCTTGCCGAGCAACGACCACATTGTCGGAAGATTTGCGGGATTTGAAGTCGTTGCAATAGCGCGAATCTGATCCTGAACCGTGCCGCTTTCGGCTTCGTCTAATTCTTCTTTTGTTAATTGTAACTCCGAAACCGGTCCGCCGCTGTTCATAGCGAAATTTTCACTTCCCGCAGGACGACTGTAATTTATTGATTTCGGTTCGGTAACTGTCTGATTATTTTGCGGGACGGCGGCGGTTTCATTTGTTACGGGAAGTTCGTTTTTGGCTAAAACATCGGTTTTAATCAAGCCGACAACCCCCAATGAAACAATGCCGAAAGAAAGTATAAAAGCTGCGACGCTCGAATGAAGAAGTTTCTTTGAAACCTCCATGCGTCTGATATAAATTTTTGATTTTGTAGTATGTGATAATAAAAATGTGTAATTCTTTTTGTAATTTTGCATTACGCTTTAAAAGCTCCTTTTAATGATTGCGCATCGAAAATCCAGCGTTTCGATACACGG
>JALHNX010000147.1:0-7050 GCA_022843305.1 Pyrinomonadaceae bacterium
ACTTCGGAAACAGTTCCTGCGCCGACCGTGCGACCGCCTTCTCTGATCGCAAAGCGGAGTCCTTTTTCCATCGCAATCGGGGCAATCAGTTCGATCTCCATCTGAATGTTATCGCCCGGCATCACCATTTCGACACCTGCCGGCAAATGCGCGACTCCCGTCACGTCCGTCGTTCTGAAATAGAACTGCGGTCGGTAACCCGTAAAGAACGGGGTGTGGCGTCCGCCTTCTTCCTTCGTCAAAACATATGCTTCAGCCTTGAATTTCGTGTGCGGCGTAATCGAACCCGGTTTGGCGATCACCTGTCCGCGTTCGATTTCCTTGCGTTCGACACCTCTCAGAAGTAAGCCGACGTTATCGCCCGCTCTGCCTTCGTCGAGCAGTTTCTTGAACATTTCAACGCCCGTGCAAACCGAATTGCGCGTCGCTTTGATCCCGACGATCTCGACCGCTTCGTTGACTTTGATGATTCCGCGTTCGATTCTGCCCGTCGCCACCGTTCCGCGTCCCTGAATCGTAAAGATGTCTTCGACCGGCATCAGAAACGGTTTGTCCGTATCTCTCTCCGGCGTCGGAATAAAATCGTCCACCGCCTGCATCAATTCGTCAATCTTCGGCTCCCACGCCGGATCGCCTTCGAGTGCTTTCAATGCCGAACCCTGCACGATCGGCGTGTCGTCGCCCGGAAATTCATAGCTCGAAAGCAGCTCGCGGATTTCCATATCAACCAACTCGAGCAATTCTTCGTCGTCCACCATGTCAACTTTATTCATAAAGACGACCATCGCCGGAACCCCAACCTGTCTGCCAAGCAGAATATGCTCGCGGGTTTGCGGCATCGGTCCGTCGGTCGCCGCGACGACCAGAATCGCGCCGTCCATCTGCGCCGCGCCGGTGATCATGTTCTTGACATAATCGGCGTGTCCCGGACAATCAACGTGCGCATAATGGCGGTTCGCCGTTTCATACTCGACGTGCGAGGTCGCAATCGTAATCCCGCGCGCTTTTTCTTCCGGCGCATTGTCAATCGAATCGAACGAGCGAAACGTCATCTTCGGATTATGTTTGCTCATCACCTTCGTGATCGCCGCCGTCAACGTCGTCTTCCCGTGGTCAACGTGCCCGATCGTCCCGATATTCACGTGCGGTTTGCTTCTGTCAAATTTCTCTTTGCTCATTATTTTATTATCTATTCTCCAGTCCAACTATATATAGCTTTATTAATTTCGTGGAGCCCAAGACGAGATTTGAACTCGTGACCTTTTCCTTACCAAGGAAACGCTCTACCCCTGAGCTACTCGGGCTTACTCAAATAAATACGCCAAATGTTCCTTTGCATGGCAATTGGCGCATAAAACTTCACACTTTTCAATCTCGGCTGCCAGCCTTTTTAAGCTAATGCCTAAACATATAGCGTTGCCTATCTCAAAACTCTTTTCAAAATCTTTCTTATGATGAAAAGTCAGAGTCGCCGGATGATCTTCTTCACAGCAAATACATTTCAGAGTCTTTTTGTATTCAACCAACCATTTTCTTCGACTTTCAGCCAACCGCCGATTCTTTTCCTTCTGCTTGACGAGTAAATGTTCCCGATTGCGCCGATAGTATCCGCGATTGTAACTTTTCAATTCTTCTGAAGATTTGAAAGACATTTTTTCAGTTTTAGTTTTCAAAAAAATTTTGGAGCGGGAGACGAGACTCGAACTCGCGACATTCAGCTTGGAAGGCTGACGCTCTACCAACTGAGCTACTCCCGCCCGTTTTGAGATTTTCGCAAAAAAATCTCAAAAAGTTAAATTTTATGGTGCATGGGGTAGGATTTGAACCTACGTAGGAAATTAATCCGTCGGGTTTACAGCCCGATGCCATTGACCGCTCGACCACCCATGCAATTATCTTTATGATTGCTACTGCCGACTTTTTAAGTCACTTAGCAAAAGTGCTATATTAGCGAAACTTTCGGCAACTTGCAAGTTAAGCCGTAAAACTTTCAGTCATTTTCTTTGATGATAAATTTCCCCTTCGCACGCGGGTGAAATTTTTCGTAGGTTTTCCGTAAATGAGCGTCCGTGATGTGCGTGTAAATCTGTGTCGTCGAAATGTCGGCGTGTCCGAGCATTTGCTGAACCGAGCGAATATCCGCGCTGTTTTGCACCAAATGCGTCGCAAAACTATGCCGCAAAGTGTGCGGCGAAACGTCTTCCAATCCGATTTTTTCGGCGTATTCTTTGATAAAAAGAAAAATTATCTGGCGATTTACCGGTCTTCCTAAAGGTGTTACGAAAAGATTCCGAATCTCGATATTTTCTTTTTTGCGGCGCAAAACAAGATAGCTTTTCAGCCATTCGACCGCGCTTGTGCCGACCGGAATTTTTCGCGTTTTGCCGCCCTTTCCCTTGCAGGTCAAAATTCCGGCATCTAATTCGACATCCGAAATTTTCAGATCAACCGCTTCCGAAACGCGCAAACCGCAGGCATACATCAATTCCAAAATCGCGCGGTCGCGCAAGCCGATTTCCTGCGAAACATCCGGCACGAGAAGAAGATTTTCGACATCCGTTTGATTCAAAAACTTCGGCAGATAAAAACCTTTCTGCGGCGCGTCCAAATCTTCCGCCGGGTTTTTCGAGATATGACCGTCAAACATCAAAAACTTATAAAATCCGCGCAGCGCACTGACCATTCGGCGTTTCGAGTTTTCCGAAAGATTTTCGCCCGCCAGATCAATCAGCCATTCACGCAAATCCTTCCGCGTCAATTTTAATAGATCGAAACTATTTTTTTCCGCCCAATTTTTGAGCTTCCGCAAATCGCGCTCGTAGCTTTCCAGCGAATTTTTCGCCAAACCTTTCTCAACCTGCAAATAAAGCAGATATTCGCGCACAAAATCACGTTTTTTCGGAAATTCGTCAAGCATTTTTCGATGTAATAAAGATTTTCTGCAGTTTCTTTGAAATGATAAAAGGCACAAGCCCGAATGACTTATGCCTTCATCTTAAAAATAAGTATTTGAAAAAGCAAGGAAATTTTGAATCTCGCTACTTGCGGGAACTATTCGCGTAACTCGTGCAGCCGGCTCTGAAAAGCGTTTCTTTGTTCACTTCCAACTCGTTTTTCGAGTTCCAGCGAGACATATTCCAGCTGCGAAAATCATCCTTAGCATTAAATACAAAATTATACCGCCGATGGTAGAGACTTCGAATAACCGCGCATTGATTTTCGGAATTCATCTGCGGCAGATTTTCCAAAAGCGCGGGAACGGCGTCGTTGCTCAAAGAACTGGCATTATAATGCGCGTCGAACTGCCGACCTTCCTTCATCAAACGAATATTCGTGCGCGCGATGTAATCGTCGGGATTGACAACGTGCAAACCGCCGAGAATAAAGATCGCCGCCCAGAGAGCGCCCCACGCGAAATTTTGACGGGCACCGCGCAAAACCGTCAGCGCGAACCAGACGAAAACGACCGCGAGCCAGATCATCACGACCATCGGATAAAACCTGACGGTCGTCAAACCGTAGCCGAGATTTCCCGTCAAAATAAACAGACGCTGCGCCGCCGAAATCATAATCACGAACAATAAAGCGATTTGAATTCCGGCGAGAACGCGGTAAATTTTTTCGTTGACCGGCGCGTCCTTCCGCAAAAGCCAGTGCGAAATCAGAAGGATCGGCAGAACGAGCGCCGCAACCGTCACGAGTTCGCCGAAACCGCGCCGCGCATATTCCGCCAATTTGAAATCGGGCGTGTTCTGGACAAGCTCGAAACCGCCGAAAAGATACGGGATCTGAACGATCACGAAACTCAAAAACAGAAGGTTTATCAATCCCAGAACGATCGAAACCTCGATCGCGCCGAGCGTGAAAACCTTCGGTAGAGCGGAATTATCCAGATTCTGCCAATCCCACGATTTTTTCTCTTCGGTTTTCGCTGTTTCTTCTTCTTTCGGCGCGTTTTCGTCCTTGATTTCCGTAACGCTCAAAACTTGCGGCTTTATTTCCTCTTTTGGAGTTATGTGAATTTCCGCCGCGCCGCCGGAAAAATTCTCAACCAGCGAACCGCGCAAATAGCCGGCGGTAATCCACGAAAAGAAGGCGATGAAAAAAATATGCGAGACAACTACGTCGGGCTGAATATTTAAAGTCCGCTCGACAATTCCCTGAAAAACCGCGTCCGCCGCCATAAACAACGCGCCGAAAATCAAAACGAGCGGCGCGGCGATCAAAATTCCGCGCAAAACCGCGATCAGATGTTTCGACCAGCCCGTTTGCGGAATCGTTTTCCATTCGATGTCGTTAAAAACCAGAAGAAACGGCGCGAACGCCGCGCTGATGCCCGACCAGATAAAGCCGATAATGTAATGAAAAACGCCCGCGATCTGCGTTTTGATCTTCAAAGCCGGCAAAGTCAGAATCGCCAGAATCGTCAGAATTGCGAGCGCGTCGAAGGTTTTCAGTTCCATCGAATCGCGCCAGACGAACATTGCCGCAAAGAAAACGAGCGCGACATTCAGCGCAATCGTCTGCCCGTTCCAAAATTCACGTCTGCGCCGTAAAATCAGCATCGTCATCGCCGCAACCAACGCGCCGATAAACAGCAAAACATTCAATCCCCAAGGCGTTTGACGAAGCAAAACATCGCCCAAAACGCCCATCAGAACCGCCGCCTGCAAAATCTCCAAACCCGTTTTTGTTCTTTCGTTCATATTGCAAAATCAATCCTAAATTTAATCTTCCGTTTCTTCCCAATCCTTTTTTGTGCAAGTTACGACCGTATCGTAATCAACATAATAAAAGCTGTGCCAAATTCGCTTGCCTTTCAGCGGCTTGCCTGTCCAAATCGTGAGATGTGTTCCTTCAAAGCCTCCACACCGGCGGAAAAATTCGGGCTTTCCGTCTTCATTCAAATCAATACTTGCCAGATTGTTTTCAATCTGAATCTCCTTAGGCGGCTCAATGACCCCAATGCCAAGTTCGACGACAAATTCTTCCGGCAATTTTTTAGAATAAATCAGCGAATAGTAATAATTTTGACCGGGATTTTTGTCGCCGCTCTCAGACGCGGGGCGGGCGCAGCTTTCATCTAATTTTTTTTCGACAGTTGCCATAAAAACTTGTTGCGACGATTCATATGGAAGGACGATTACCGAAACCGGCGTTTTCTCAAGCAGATTACCGTTTTTTGTTCTTAAACAGTTTTCCCCCATACTGCTAACCTCAACAATTCCGATTTTTGAATGAATATCAAATTTTTCTTTTGGTTTTAGAACGGGTGCAAGTGTCGGAGTCAGTGAAACAATTGGCTTTATTTCGACCTGACTTTCATTAAGATCAGCAGTCAGATTTGTCCCGTTTTTCTGACAAGCAGTTAAAATTGCGCCGCATAAAAACATCAGAATTATTAGATTTTTCATACGATTTCTCCAAATCGTTTTTCTTCAGCCGACAATTTTTGCCGACAATTCATTTGCGACCTGAACAACCTTAACGTCAGGAAATGAACCGCGTCCAAAAAAGACGTGCTTTGCAAATTTCTGTCCGATTCTTCCACGCAAGAATGCGAATCCGAGTTCCAAAAGTCTTTGGTTCGTAAATGCTTTGATAATCCGGCGCATCCAGAGCCGCGAAACGAATCTGGGGCGAAACAGTTCGCCCGAATATTTCAACAAAACTTTTGCGTCGTCCGTCTGCAATCTTTCCCAAACAATTTCCGCCGCAAACTTTGAAAGCCGCATCGCCGAATCTAATCCGCCCGCCGTCAAAGGCGAAACCGCGCCCGCCGCATCGCCGATCAAAAGCCCGTGTTCATTGGCGATCCGCCGCAAAACTCCGCCGACCGGAATTCGTCCGCCGCGCGTTTCCATCAATTTCGCGCCGCGAATATCAAACAGCTTTTTTGTCTTTTCCTAGAACGATCTTAACGCCTCGCGCGGATTGAAATCAGCGGCGTAGCCACCAACGCCAATGTGGATTTCCTCACCGTCGTCGGCAATCCACGCTAAATATCCGGGCGCGAGCTTGCCGTCGAGAAAACAATGCAAACGCGGTTCGCTATTTAAATTTGAACTATGAAAAACTTCCTCGTAGCCGACGATCCATTCATTGTTTTCGTCAAGGCGCAAATCTTTTGCGACCCGCGACGCGGACCGTCCGCGCCGATCAGAACTTTTGTTTTAACCTGATACACTTCACCCTTTTTCTCAAGCGTGACGATCGTGTCGGAACCGCCTGCCGTCGCGGGCGATTGAGGTTTATTGTCAGAACCATCTGCGGTAGCGGATGGTTGAAGTTTATCAATCAGAACTTCTGACGGCGAAGTTAAACCATCCGCTACCGCAGATGGTTCTGACCTTAAATACCGCGTTGCGCACGCGAACCGAACGCCCTCAGCAACCGCGTTCTGCAAAAATTCGTCGTAGATCAAACTCATTTTCCCGACGCGGAATTCGTCCTTTTCACTTTCCAGACTGATTGATTTCAATTTTGGCGAATAAAGCGCGACATTCTTGATCGGTTTGCCGAGCGTTCCTTCGGGAAATTCAAAATCCTCAAAAGTTTTCCGCACGAAAATGCCCGTCGTGTGAACGCCTTTCGTCAGATCGCTTTTCCGGTCAACGAGCAAAATTTTTGCGCCGCGCCGCGCAAGCAGTCTGGCGCATTGCAGTCCGGCAAGTCCGGTTCCGATAATAACCGCGTCAAAATGTTTCATTTTCCCTTCATCGCGTTGATCAGCGCTTCCATATGATTCAGATAACGGCTCAGAGCCTCGCGCCCCGCGCCGGTAATTCGATATTCGGTCAGCGGAACGCGACCTTTGAAAGATTTTTCGCACACGAGATAACCTGCTTCTTCCAATTTCCGCGCGTGCACGCTGATGTTTCCGTCCGTCGTGTTCAGAAGATTTTTCATCTCCGTGAACGACAAAGTTTCATTCGCCGCGAGCGCGGAAATAATGCCCAAACGCATTCGTTCGTGAATTACTTTGTCGAGTTCGTTCGAAACGTTTTCCGCCGCTTTTTCGACCTTCAAGGCTTGCGGCTTCGGCGTTTC
>JALHNX010000147.1:7150-14583 GCA_022843305.1 Pyrinomonadaceae bacterium
GCGGGCAGAAAAAACGCGATTGCGCCGAGCGCGATAAAACACCAGCCCATCAGCGGAACGGCTTTGACGGAAAACGCGCCGCCGCAGACGACCGCCGCGCCGTAACATAAGATCCAGACCGGAATCATCGCTTCAAAATGTCCGAGCCGCCAAAGCCCGAGCGTGATAAACGTGCCGCACAGCATCGGCGGCAGCGAATTCATCAGAAGTTTTTTCGCGGGCGTTGAAAACATCGAAGTTTTCGCCAATTTAGTCTTTTGCCACATCGCCAGCAAGCCGATAAAAAATGCCAGAACCGCTTCCGCCAGCCAGACGATCAGCCAATCGCGGACAGACGCTTGCGAACTTGCAATATACGCCGCGGCAACGGCGGTCGCGCCCATCAAAATCCCGCCGTAGCCCGGAACACTCGTAAAAACCGTCGAGCGTTCCATCGTTTCGCGGATAAATTTCAGATTGTCAAAAGCGCGGTCGCCGATATTTACCGGCTGATTCGGTTCGTTTTCTTCTTTGCGGATTGCTTGCGTTCGTGCCATATCGTTTTAAGAATTTATAACAAGCAATATTATTTGTCAAGAACTTTACAGTATAAAGTAAGAGAAATTTTTAAAGATTGAAGCGCAAGCGGCTCGCTTGCAAGCGTTTGAAAAACGCTAATACCAAATCGCGTTAAAAAATGAGGTTCAATTTTAGCCGAAAGCTCTTAGCTGACAGCTTTTAGCTAAGATTTTGAAACTCTTTTTATTCAGCTACCTGGTATAAAAATGCTTCGATTTCTTTCAATATCTGTAGAAATCGAAGCATTTCACGTCGCTTTGCGCCGTTGCAAGCGAGCCGCTTGCGCTCCAATCATTTTACACTGATTTGTTGTCGGAAATTCTTTATTTCGGGATCGTTTGAATTCTGCGTATTGACGAGGAACTTTTGAAACGTCTGATTCGCCTTGTCGGTTTCGCCCGCTTCACGATAAAGCGAGCCGAGCAGAAACTGCGAGCGCAGGCAATCGGGACGCGATGCAGGATTTACAAAAGACTGAATGCTTTCGAGTTCCTGCAAAGCCGCGTCTTTTTTATTGTTTGTGTAATAAATGACGGCTAGATTCGTTGCAAATTCACAGCGCGCAAACTGAAAATCTTCCTTGCCTTTTTGCAAAACGGCTTCGGCTTCAACCATTTTGCCTTGTTTTTGAAGTTCCGCCGTTTTTCTGAATTCCGCGCTCGGCGAGCGTTTAAGATCGCGCGTCGCCAAGTAAGGGAAATCGTTCGGCGCAAAGGCGCGAATGTCGGCGATTGTCCATTCAAAATTATTGACGCGCTGGAGAGTTTGCAGATTGGTCGAGGCTTTGAAAATCTCCAGACGATTCGCGGGTTTGTAATAGCGTTCGGCAATCGTCGCGCGGCGAAATTCGTTTTCGGCGTTATCCAGATTCGGCAGACCGAGATAAATACCGACGAGAATTAAGCCGGCGAAAATTCCGATGGTAAATCTCGAAGGTCGCCGCGCATAACGCCGCAGAATAATCAGGACGGCAACGAGCGCGAATAAAACCGGCAAGATCGCCCAGACGCTGCTCGAAAAACCGAAAACATTCGCCAGATTCGGCGTGAACCAGTTTTCGTAAAACAGGAATTTGCCCCAGAAATCGTTGTGCGGATATATGAATTCGGGCGGCGCGAACGGAAAAGTCAACGCCGGAATCGTGCAGAGCAGAAACGAAACCGTAAACAAAAAGCCTTGCCAGACGTTTGAAAACTCGTAAATTTCGCCGTCGAAAAACGAATCGAGCATCAGCGGCACGATAAAAACCAAATATCGCGCGCCGAACGCCCAGCCGCCGTGCGGCGCGCCGTGTCCGCACATTACCAGAATCGAAACAAGAATCGCCGCGATTTTAATGCGATGCCGCAAAGATTTTCTTTCGCGCGAAGTGAAAAAAACGACAACCGGCAAAAACAGAATCGGCGCGAAGAAAAATAAACCGCGCGACGGCGAAAAAAGCAGCAGGTAAATATTTGAAAACGTCGGAAAACCGATGCCGAAAACGCCTTGTCCGGCAACTTCCGCCCATTCGGGAAACGTTTCGTAAGCGTAGGAAAGCGCGAACGGCGAACCGAAAATCGCGTAATTATAGATCAGCAAAAGCACGGCGAACGGCAAACCGCCGAGCGCGAAAAAGAAAAGATTCTGAAAACGGTTTTCGTTGCGTTTGTCGGCAAAGATCAAGCCGACGGCAAAAACCGCCACCGGCACGATCGCCGGAAATTCGCAGGTCACCGCAAAACCGCAAAGAAATCCTGCCGCCACGCAGTTCCGCAGAAAAATCCGTTCCGTGTCGTAAAGCAGGCGAAAGGCGAAATAGATCAGAACC
Source organism: Pyrinomonadaceae bacterium (assembly GCA_022843305.1). Classification (GTDB taxonomy): domain Bacteria; phylum Acidobacteriota; class Blastocatellia; order Pyrinomonadales; family Pyrinomonadaceae; genus JAFDVJ01. The sequence goes on from JALHNX010000147.1 coordinate 9,519, forward strand.
GCGACCAGAACGTGCGAAAAAAACAGTAAACTGTAAACAAAAAGCGGTGTCGCAAAAAGCAGCGTCGCCAGTGAAATCTCGTCCGAATCGCGGTTATAAAGCCAGAGCGCAAGCAGAAGAAGCGGCAGAGTCGAAAGAAAAAGGCGCATCACGAACCAGCTGATGCGGATGTTCGAAGCGTCCGGCGCGTCGATAAAAATTCGTGTTAAAGCGTAAAAAGGCGCGGCGAGAACGGCGCTTCCGGGCGGTTTGTTGGAATAGGTTTTGTCGCCGACCCGCGCCGTATCGACGTTTTTGCCGATCAGTTCTTCCGTCCACGAAATTTCAAACGAAGATCTTTCGACCAGACTGGCGGCGGTCGCCCAGCGCGTCAATTCGTTCGCCGAACCGCCGTGCGGAAACATCGGCAAAAGATAGAGCGCGAGGAAAAAATAAATTGCCAGAATCCAAAGACCTTTATTTTTTTCCACTATTTTGCTTTTCGACCCATTCGACCATATTCTCGATCGGCGGCACGTTTTTATCGGCTGTCTGATACGTCAAACGCTTGCCTTCGAGCCGGAACGCGTTTCCGTTCCATTTGTAGCGCGAGAGCGTAAAATGCGTCGGGCAGCAGAGCTGTTCTTCGTCGCCCGTGATCTTCGCCGTATCGAGTTCACCAAGAATATATCGGTCTTGCCCGAAAAGTTCAACGACCGCCAAGCCGTTTTCGGCGCGAATATCTTTCAAACCGCCGTCAGCGCGGTCGCCGGTGCGAAAATACCAGATAAGCTCGGGCGCGTCCGTTTTCCACGTAAAAACATAGACAAGCTGCGGAATTGCGCCGCCGCCGGTTTCGATTTTTAAGATCACGAAAGCCTCGTCCTGCCCGTCGCCGGTTACGTCAAGAAACTTCGTCGTCGCATAAGAAAGTCCGATTCTTTCGACTTCTTCCGTCATCTCCATCGGACGCTTGCCGTCAATTAATTCGACTTCCTTGCCATCCGAATCCTGCCAGCCGCGCGGCAAAGGGTATTTATAATTCTTAAAATCGAAATTCCCGAGCGGCGACGCGGTCGTTTTATTGCGTTCGTCGAGAATTTCGGTTTGCAGATTAGGAATTTTCGGTTGCGGCGGCGACGCTTCGGGCGTGGCGGTTGATTCGACCGCGACGGTCGGCACGGGCGCAGTTTCGGTTGAAGCCGTTTCAACCGTCCCGCCGCACGCAGAAAATAATAAAATAATGGCAAAAAGCAAAAAAGCTGCCGTAAGTTTAATCCAAATTTTCATTAAAAATTATTGTTAACCGAAGTCGTAAAACAGGTGTGTTATTCCAATAGTAACCAAAATCCGCCCGAATGTGCAATTGCGCGTTTTACAAAACCGATTACACAGCGGGCAATCTCCATTAAACAACGTATAATTCCCATTGCACAGCGGACAATCACGATTGCACGGCGGACAATTCTAATAGTTCAACGTGCAATTCCAATAGTTCAACGTGCAATGCCGACCGCACAACGTACAACCCCGATTGCACAGCGGATAATTGTAAATGTACGGCGTACATTTACAATTGCACAGCGTATTATTCCAATAGTGCGTTGAACAATTGCGATTGTACGCCGCATTATTGTGATAGTGCGCCGTATTATTGGAATTGTACGCCGCATTATTAGGAAAATTCGCCGCACTTTTGTGAAAATGCGCCGCACTATTTAGAAAAAACAGCGCACTTTTGTAAAAATACGCTGCATTTTAGTTAACAAGCACCGCAAAATTACAATTTCACAATGTCTTTTCGCCAAAGCCCCATAAAAACGAGGATGAAAATGCTTTAATTCATCCTTCATCCCTCAAATCACGCCCGTGTCAAACTGCTGTATTTGATTGCGGATAAGCGGCTTGTGTCCGATGCGCTTAATTTGCGACCGCAATTTGGGCGTTCACATTAATAGCATCGCCTTGCGGATTGGATTTTGACGGGGCACGAACCGTAAATTCTTTGATTGCTCCCGGTTGAAAGACAAGACAAAGAGTCGAGCCGCCATAACTGAAATAACCCAATTCATCGCCTTTATTTACACGCTGACCTATTTTCGCCTCAATCGTCACGGACGATATTTCGGTTATTCCGATGGGCATTACGCAAACCTTTCCGATTGTTTTATCATCACTTTCTATAATTACTAATCCTCTCGTGTTGACGGAAGCCTCAAACCCCTGCGACAAAATTGCCGCGCCGGAATCAAAACCTTCTGAATGTAATTCGCTGAACATAAGTCCGGGAATGATTCGGGCTTCGATGATTTTACCGCTGACCGGCGCTCTCCAACGATGATAATTAGCACCGCTCAGAAAGGACTGAAAAACATCGCCGCCGATAAAACTTACGGTAAAATCACTATTATCCAACATATTTACGAGGGAATACGGCTGGCTTTTAATCCAAAAAGTATCCGACCTTTTTACGTTTCCGGCGATATTGTAAACCGTTCCGTCATTGGCTGAAACAATTATCTTGTTGTCGTTCGGCGATGATACGGGACGACACTCCGGTTTAATCTGGCGATGAAAATAATCGTTATAGGATTTGAAACCCCAATGCGGGGCTTTTATATCGGGGATGACAAATTCTTCCAATTTATTGAGTTTATACGCCGCAGGAGATAACCAGCCATATTCGCCTGTGTTCAATACGTCTTGCGATGCCGGAGAATCAAGATAAGCGCACCACGCTTTAAGTATATTTCGGAGAGCCTTATTAAAAGCTTCATTTCTAAATGCGGCTTCGCCTGCCGGGGTAAACATCATATATACAAATAAGGCAGACATCGGAAACGTATTTCTTTTTTCGGGATCCGGGTTAAAGCTCGGCGCGGTTTCAATAATATAAGTTAAAACAGCCAGTAAGCCGCTGACGGTTGTAATATGATTATTCGGCGGGGCGACTTCCTCGATCATCCGGGTTACATACATTCTGACGATTCCGTCAGTGTAAATTAAGTCCGAGAGTGCCTGCACCGCCGGGTGTAATTCAAAACTTTCCTTTTTGCTCTTTTCCTCTACGTCGGAAACCAAATTTTTCAACCAAATATCCAGATTCTCTTTGTCTTGGGGCAAATATCCAGCCAACACTCCAAATTTGGAAGTGTACCAATCTTTTTCGACGCTTTGCGTGTTGTTTTTTATATTTTTCATTTTATTTGATCCTCTTTCGGGCTAGGTCAATCAAGCAATCAGCTCAAACTTTTGGGTTCAAGCAGTTTTTCGGCAGATTATTGTTAAGAAGCTGTTTGAAAACACAGAAAGATCGGGAACGAAAACCGGATTTATCAATTATTTTTTAGGTTAATCAACGATTTAACCCTTCAAAGTTAATGGATAATTAGTTGGAAAGAAATAAACGAATCTCAGTCTGTCGGCAATCAGTAGAGCGAGCAGTAGCGAGTCGGCTTCGCTGAGAGACAATCGGTAGTGAGTCAGACTCGCTACCGCTCGCTATATTGATGTTTTTTAGATTATGATAAATCTGTCCGACTACTTTAATGCTTGTTTTTTTACGTCTTTCGAGTTTTCAAACAGCTTTTTAGACAACCGGAAACGCTTGAGCAATCCGTGTTCCCATTTTGTAATGAACATTTAATTGTGCCGTGATACTAACATTGCTGGCTGCTTCAAAAAGTAAAATAATGTCCGACCCGCCAAACTGAAAATACGACAATTCTTCGCCTTTTCTTACAGTTACGCCTTCGTCGGCGGTCATAATTACGGAAGACACCTGACACATCCCAATCGGCACGACGGCGACTAACCCGATCGGCGTATCCAGTACAATCAATCCTCTTGCCTGTGCAAATTGGTATCCTGCCGTGTCAGGCGCATCAAAACTTCTTTTGGGTTTCAAAACGTGTTTTCCCGAATCGTTCGGGTCTGGGACAGCCTCGACTTCGAGATAAACTTGTCCCGGAATCACTCTGGCTTCGAGAACTCTTCCGCCGACGGGAGCATGCTGACGGTGATAATCGGCAGGACTCAGAAAAGCGTGCATGAATATCCCATTCTCAAACCGGTCTTTGTAAGGACTTCCTTCCAACAATTCGCTGACCTTCCAGTGCAAACCTTTAACCGTAACATGCGAATCTTTTCTGATTTCCCATTGCCCGTCAAAGGTCGAATCGGCGGCTGAAACAACTACTGTTTGATCTGAAATAGCAGCGACCGGACGATAACCGGGTTTAAAGTTTCTGGCAAAGATTTGATTGAATGATTTCCACCCGCCATGCGGTCGGATATATTCATTCATATTAAAATTCGGAGAATCATAAAAACTCTTTTCCGATTCCGGTGTCAATGATTCCGGCGTATCCAGAAACTCACCCATCGCATTGGCATATTTTACTAACCAGGCGGATAAGGTTGTTAATTTAGGTGCTTTATCTTGCGGGACAACCTGATTTTGTAATGAAAAAACGGGTTCTTGATCAACAATAAAATAAAAGGCGCAAAGATGATCGTAGATATTTTTTCCCTGAGAGTTTTCACTCGGAATCCAGTATAAAAAACGGTTAATCCAATCCAGGTATTGTTCTAAATTGGTAATTTTTTTCAGTAATGGAACATTCTTACTATGCGCCGTTTTAATTGCCTTTTCAAAATCTTTTTCCCACTTGTTTTTTTTTATCAATTCAACCAATTCAGCCACGACCGGATGAAATAGTGTCTTATTTTTCATATATTTAGGGATGATGTAGATGACATCGTTCTATGAAACTCGGAAGATGATTTTCGAACATTTTCGTCGTTTCGACTAAGTAACTTTTGCGGTATTTGTATTTATATATGAAGTGAGAAACGTTGTCAAAATATTTTTATATTTATTTGTAATGCCCCAATAAAAAGTTACAGAAGGATTTTTTTGCCCAGCCGCTCCGCGAAACACACGAAAGATACGAAATAGTTTGATGATTTAGAGCAGATTTGTAATTAGTGTATGGCATATCCGCAACTTTTGAACCAGCCTTGCGCGTCCTCTTCGGTTATCAGCAACAGAGCCTCGCGCAAGGCTTTTTCTAATTCTTCGCGC
>JALHNX010000148.1 GCA_022843305.1 Pyrinomonadaceae bacterium
TTTACAAAAGAAAGCGCGCTTGAGCGGGCAAAACAAGACTTGGCGCAGCGTTTAGGCATTGCGGAAAGCGAAATTACGGATTCGGTAACGGATATGGAATTTCCCGATATGTCGCTCGGCGCGCCTGAGGACGGCGAAATGTCGGCGCAGATGATTACGAGCGGTTGGCGCATTGATCTGAGCGCGAACGGCGAGAATTACGAGTATCGCGCCCAAAAATACGGAGAGCTTCGTCTGCGCGGATTTAACGGAACAAATTACATTATCGAATCGTGAAATAAAAGTGGAAACCGCTTTTTCGTTTGGGAAAAGTTTTCCGCTTTATTTTTGGAGTTAAAAAAATGAATCGTAATAATATTTGGATACACATTTGCATCGCGGTTGTTTTGGTGACGATGGCGGCGGTTTGGGGACAAATTCGCCGGTGGCAGTCAAATAAAGTGAGCGTTTCGACGGAAAAATCCGTTAAGACGACACCGAAACCGGTTGCGCCGAAGCGTTCAAAGAGCGAAAACGAACCCGAAGTTTTAGTCAAATTTAAACCCAGTGTGAGTTTGGCGGACATCAAAAAAATCGCCGAGAAAAACAACGACCGTCTGGAAGACGAAATCGAAGCGGTCAAAGGTTTATACTCGATTGACGATCTGGACAACGCCGATGCTAAAAAAGTGGCGGAACAATACGCGCAAATGACCGATTTGGTCGTTTATGCCGAACCGAACTATCAAATCAAATTAACCGATCCGGCAAATGTTTCCACGCCGAGATCAAATTTTGACTCGCCTGAATACGATCCGGCAGCTCCGAATGACCCGATGTTTGCCGAACAATGGGCTTTAGACAACACGGGACAAAACGGCGGCAAGGAAAAAGCGCATATTGACGCGCTCAAAGCGTGGGTGAAAACCCGCGGAAGCGACAAAATCGTGGTCGCCGTTCTCGACACCGGCGTTGATTTCACGCACACCGACCTTGTCTCGAATATCTGGTTTCGCCCCGACAACATCCCGCAATACACGGATGATGAACTCGGAACTTTTAATGACGAACACGGTTTTAACGCCCAGGACAATATCTCTGACCCGATGGACGACAATGGACACGGAACGCACTGTGCGGGCATCATCGGCGCGGAAGGCAATAACGACGAAGGCATCGCCGGCATCAATTGGAACGTCCAGATTATGCCTTTGAAATTCCTCGGACGCGGCGGTTTCGGTTCGACGAAAGACGCGATCGAAGCCATCAACTACGCGGTTGACCGCAAACAAAAAGGCGTTAACGTCCGCATCATCAGCGCAAGTTGGGGTTCGACGCAATATTCAAAAGCCTTGGAAGATGCGATTCGCGCCGCCGGTGAAGCCGGAATTTTATTCGTCGCGGCTGCCGGAAACGACGGTTCGAGCAACGATAAACGTCCGCATTACCCGTCGAATTACGATCTGCCGAATGTTGTCAGCGTCGCGGCGATGGACAGAAACGACCAGATGGCTTCGTTCTCGAATTTCGGCACGAAAACGGTTCACATCGCCGCGCCGGGCAAAGATATTCTTTCGACGTGGCTCAACGACCAATACCGCGAAGCCTCGGGAACTTCGATGGCAACGCCGTATGTTTCGGGCGCCGCCGCGCTGGTTTTGGCGAGCGAGCCGAATCTGACGGTTGCCAAATTGCGCGAACGGCTTTTGAAATCGGTTGATAAGCTCGACAATTTGAGCGACAAAGTTCAAAGCGGCGGACGCTTGAATGCGGCTAAAGCATTGGGCAATTAAATTCTTCAAAACAACCGAACTTAAAAAAACGCGAGCTTTACAGTTCGCGTTTTTTTATTGTCAAAAATGAAGGTGAAATGTCATAATGCGTTTGTTCATTAAATTATCTTTACCAAAACTTTCCTTTCCCGCGCACCGTCAAATTCGCACAGATAAATGCCCTGCCATCTGCCTAAAAGCAGTTTGCCGTTTTCAAACGGGACGGTCACGCTTGCGCCGACTAAACTTGATTTAATATGCGCGTCGGAGTTGTGTTCAAAATGGCGGAAACCTTCGTAATATTGCGGAATGGTGTTTTTCAAAAAAAGCAGAAAATCGTGTTTTACATCCGGGTCGGCATTTTCATTGATCGTCAAACCGCACGTCGTATGCTGTGTGAAAAGCACGCAAATGCCGTCTTTGATTTCCGATTCGCACAAAACCGCTTCGACTTCCCGTGTGATTTCAACTATTTCCTCGCGCTTGTTTGATTTGATTTTTAATGTCTGCATAAATTAAAACGGTGCGGGGTTAAACCCTAATCGTGAAAGTTATGACCTGCACGATGAAAACTCTAACCTGAACAATGAAAGTTTAAACCTGAATCTTGAAAGTTGCGACCCGAATCTTGAAAGTTGCAGTCTTAATGTCGAAATAACGGAAATAAAAAAGAGAGCAGGCGAAAAAACGCCTGCTCTCAAAGTATTCAATGGGAAATTAAATAAAGAACGTTGCCGAAATCATTTTGTTTCAAAATGAACAGACATACAATTTCTTTTACAGTTTCGCATTATGAACTTTAACTGTTTGTTCAATAACAACTTTCGGAGTTAGCTCTGCTTTGTGAGGAACTCTATTAACATTAATATGCGGAGCGATAATCAAGGCGACGATACTCATCAGTTTAATCAGAATATTCATCGAAGGTCCTGAAGTATCTTTGAACGGATCGCCGACGGTGTCGCCGGTTACGCTTGCTTTGTGGGCTTCACTGCCTTTATACTGCATTTCGCCGTTAATCTCGACCCCCGCTTCAAATGATTTTTTAGCATTATCCCACGCGCCGCCCGCGTTGTTTTGGAACATTCCCATCAGAACGCCTGAAACGGTTACGCCCGCTAATAAACCGCCGAGAACTTCCGGTCCGAAAGTAAACCCGACGAGAACCGGAGTAATCAGAGCGATTGCGCCGGGAAGCATCATTTCTCTGAGCGACGCTTGAGTAGAAATAGCAACGCATTTATCGTATTCCGGCTTCGCTTCATACTCCATAATTCCCGGAATTTCTCTAAACTGCCGCCGGACTTCCTGCACCATCGCCATCGCCGCTCGACCGACTGCCGCGATGCACAGCGAAGAAAAGATAAAAGGAATCATTCCGCCGACGAATAAACCTGCCAGAACATCCGCTTTATAAATATCAATCGAATTAATTCCGGCAAGACCGACATAAGCGGCAAATAATGCGAGAGCCGTCAGTGCCGCCGAAGCGATAGCAAAACCTTTGCCGGTCGCGGCGGTTGTGTTTCCGACAGCGTCTAAAATATCCGTTCTTTGTCTGACTTCTTTCGGAAGTCTGCTCATCTCGGCAATCCCTCCGGCGTTGTCGGCAATCGGTCCGAAAGCGTCAATCGCCAACTGCATCGCGGTTGTCGCCATCATTCCGGCGGCGGCAATCGCCACACCGTATAATCCGGCAAAGTAATGAGACATATAAATCCCCGATGCCAGAATAAGAATTGGAACTAAAGTGGATTCCATCCCGACGGAAAGACCGCCGATAATATTTGTCGCCGCGCCGGTATCGGATTGCCGCACAATCGAGTTGACGGGGCGTTTGCCCATCGCCGTATAGTATTCGGTTACAACGCTCATCAGCGCGCCAACAATCGAGCCGACCAAAATCGCCAAGAAAACGCCCGTGTTTGTGATGACAGGTTTATTTCCCAGAGCATCTGCTCTCAAAAAAGTCATTTCCGCCGGAAGCATCCACATTACAAGGAAGTAACAAGCAATTGTCGTTAAAATGATCGAAGTCCAGTTGCCGATATTCAGCGCTTTTTGAACATTGCCTTTATCATTCGAAATTCTAACCAGAGTAAAACCGACGATCGAAAAAATAATCCCGATACCGGCAATAACCATCGGAAGAAGAATCGGGGAAAGACCGCCGAATTGGTCATTTGCGACAATCTCGCGTCCCAGCACCATCGTTGCCAGAATTGTCGCCACGTAAGACCCGAAAAGATCCGCGCCCATTCCGGCAACGTCGCCGACGTTATCGCCGACGTTATCCGCGATAGTCGCCGGGTTTCTCACGTCATCTTCAGGAATTCCCGCTTCGACCTTACCGACAAGGTCTGCTCCAACGTCGGCAGCTTTGGTATAAATTCCGCCGCCGACTCTAGCAAAAAGAGCGATTGATTCCGCGCCCAGAGAAAATCCGGCAAGCACCTCGATGGCTTTTTCCATGGGAATACCGTTGACTGCGGCAACACCGTTTACCGGATCAACGCCAACGACATAGATTTGATAGAAGACTATAAATAAAGTGCTGAGACCTAAAACAGCGAGACCGGCAACTCCGAGTCCCATTACCGTTCCGCCGGTAAAGGCTACTTTAAGCGCGTCTTTCAGACTCGTTCGTGCCGCCTGAGTTGTTCTGACATTCGCTTTTGTAGCGATATTCATCCCGAAGTATCCGGCAGTCGCGCTAAGAACCGCGCCGATCAGAAATGAAACTGCGATCACCGGAGAAGAAGTTTCAATTAATGTTCCGGACCACCCGAGAAGAATTGCCGCAACGATTGCAAAATAAGTTAATACTTTCCACTCTGCTTTTAAAAACGCCATCGCGCCTTCAGCAATAAAGCCGGCAAGTTCAACCATTTTTGCTTCGCCGGTAGCTTGCTTGCTGACCCATGCAGATTGAACTGCCATCACAACTAACCCCAAAATCCCTAATGCCGGGATCAGATAAAGTATTGTAGATTCCATTAAAAAACCACCTATTGTTATGAATAAATTACTGTTAAATTTTTATGCTTTAAGATTATGAAGCTCTGTTTCAGCTTATGAAAATAAGCGCAACTCAAGCAAAAGGGTAATTATTGCCGATTTTGTAGGGAAGTTTCAAATAAACTCTGCCGTTTCGTGGAATTTTTTTCGCAATCGGCGTTTTTTCTGTTATATTTTGTGAAAACTAAAATAAATTAACGGCAATTTTGTAAAAAAATCGTCTTTATAACAAACTTTTGCTCTGACATTAACAAAGGGGGTTTCTATGAAAAATCTTACTGCTCGATTGGTTATTTGCCTGATAGTATTTTTATCTTTTCAAACAACCGCGCACGCGGCAGGCGCGATTGATCCTGATTTCGGAACGAACGGAACAGTTACGATTCCGGTCGGTGCTAATCTGCAAGCCAAAAAGGTCAAGGTTCAGCCCGACGGAAAAATTCTTGCTCTCGGCACATTCGGCAAAGGCGCGGAGCAGGATACGATTCTTGTCCGCTACAATCCGAACGGCACATTGGATGCAGGTTTCGGCAACGGCGGAATACTTATCGAGAATTTCTCGCCTGCCGCCGAAGCAATAAACGACCTGAGTTTTCAGAGCGACGGAAAAATCATTATCGCCGGAAATATCTATTCGCCCGTTACAAAATCAATAGATTTTTTTGTCGCCCGTCTCAACCAAAACGGAACGCTCGATCAATCTTTCGGAACAAACGGCGTAACGACGGTTAATCAATCGAGCTTTGATATTTTTAACGCGGTCGCCGTTCACCCCGACGGCAAAATCGTGGCGGTCGGCAGTATTTCGCAAAACAGCGGCGAAGCGGCGATTTTGCGCTTTAATCCAAACGGCACGCTTGACGGAAGTTTCGGCGAAGGCGGACTGCTCTTTAAAAATTATCCGAATATGACGGGCGAGTCATATCAAACTGTCGCGCTTCTCCCGGACGCGCCGCCCGGCGGTCGGATCATCGTCGGCGGACAGGGCAGTTTTTCCGTTCCGCATAATTTCACTTCGAGTTTCTTATCGTCGCTTTATTATTCGAACGGCTCTGACTGTCAGGATTTCGGAACACAGTGCGTTGTTTCTTTCGGTTCGGGCGGCATTACGCCGAGGCTCGATGTCGAGGTTTTGCCGGATGGGAAAATTTTAACCGTCAGCGACGGAACGCGGCGTTTTTTGCCGAACGGCATAATTGATCCGGCGTTTGCGGGCGGCAATTTCGGAAGCAAACTGGCTGTGCTGGCGGACGGCAAATTTATCATCGGCGGCTCGAATTTCACGAATTTCAACACCGAACTTTACACGAATAACGGGCGTTTCATCGGCAAGGTCAGAAATTTGAATCCGACCGATATAGCAGTTCAACCCGACAACAAAATCATTTTTATCAGGTCGAACGGAACCGATTTTGTCGTGACGCGCCTGCTCGGTATTACGTCGCAAGCTACGCGCCTTGCCGATTTTGACGATGACGATAAAACCGATCTCGCGTTTTTGCGTCCGTCAAATTCAACCTTGTATGTTCTGGGAAGCGCTTCCGGTTCGGTCACATACAGCTCGGGCGAACCCGATTCCGCGATTCGCCGCGTCATTCCCGAAAGGTTTGACAATTTGTTATCGTTTCCTTTCGTTTACTGGCGAACCGACGGCAATACCCAACCCGCGCAGGGATTTTTCTGCGGAACGGACGGCGCGGGCGGACAATGTTCCGCGTGGGGACTTTCAGGCGATATTCCGGTCGGCGGCGATTTTGACGGCGACACGGTCACGGATTTTACCGTTTTTCGCCCTTCGGACGGAATCTGGTATTCATACCGGAGTTCAGATAAACAATCTTCCGCCGTCCCGTGGGGAATGAACGGCGATAAACCCGTGCCTGCCGATTATGATTACGACGGCATCACCGATTTTGCGGTTTATCGTCCTTCGACGGGAAGCTGGTGGATTTTGCGTTCGTCCGACAACAGCTATTTTACGGTTCAGTTCGGAAATGCTTCTGACATTCCTTTAACGGGCGATTTTGACGGCGACGGTCGTGCCGATTTTACGGTTTATCGTCCGGGTGAAGGCAACTGGTATCAGTTTTTGACAACCCAAGGCTACCGCGTCGTCAGGTTCGGGCTTTCGGCTGATTTTCCCGTGCCGGGCGATTACGACGGCGACGGCAGACACGATATTGCCGTGTTCCGCGAAGGCGTTTGGTATATTTTACAAAGTCTCGAAGGATTGAAAATTATTCAATGGGGAAATGCGGACGATACTCCGGTTGCGGTTCGCTACGATCAATAAAATATCGGTAAAATAAGACAAAAGGCGCGAAGGACTCGAATCAATTCGAGTCCTTCGCGCCTTTTGTCTTGCAATTATGCAAGACCTATTTTTTTCTCACATATTTTCCGTCAAATGTAACCGTCCACGTTTTGCCTTCATCGGTCGAGGCTTCAAAGATTTGGCGCACGGTGTTTTCGTCCAATTTGAAAAAAGTTAATTTTTGCAAAGTCTTTTTGCCGTTCGCAACGGTTTCGCCTTCAAAACGCATCGCGCCGTCCTTGAAAATTCCTTCGTAGCGAAGCGCGCCGCCACCGCTGCCGATCCATGATTGATACCATTTTGCCGTCCCCGGATCGTAAAAATTGATGCTTTTGCCGTCGCCGCCGATCGCGCTCGTCCAGTTTTCCAGTAAACCGCAGCCATTTGAAAAAAGCTGAACCGAATTTGTGCCCGCTTTTTGTCCGTTCGGCATGAAAACTTCCCAATCGCCGATCCAGAAATCGAACTGCCGCGCTTCCGCCGAAAACATGCATGGCTTCTTTTTGCGCTCGGCAAGATCGGTCATTTTCCTGAACCGCGCGTCTTTCCGAATGTTTTCAAGATCGGCGTCGGTTTCGAGATTGACGAACTGCGCGATGCCGTTATTCAGAGATTTTTCCAGCCATTCAAAAGCTTTATCCGTTTGATTCAAACGCGAATAGCCGCAGGCGATGTTATAGATCGAGTTCGGATTCTGCGTAATGGCGACGTTTTTCTCGAACGCTGAAATCGCCTGCTCGTATTTTCCCAAAGTATGGAGCGACATTCCGAGAAGATACCAGGCGCGACCGTTGTTCGGTTCGTCCTTTAAAACCTCGCCGAACGCGACGGCGGCTTCCTGAAATTTCTGCTGTTTGTATAATTCATTTGCCGCCGTCATTTTCAGCGAAGGCGTCGGCGGCGCTTGCTGGGCATAACACTCGTCGGCAAAAAATCCGACAAACACAAAAAGTAAAATTGCGATTAAATATTTCCTCATTTTTTCTCTCCTTGCGGCAACTGATTGCCGTTTCAAAACATCTTTTTAAGCGTCAAATTAAACAAAGCGAAGTCAGACAAATAAACGGAATATTTTCTCCGAAAAAACGAAAATGAACGCGGTTTTCATTCATCAGCGAATAGATCGCATCCGTTTCCTGAAAAGTCAAAAGCGCGGCTTCCGACGGCGAAACGAGACTGACTTCGCGACCGCAGTCTTCGCACCATGTGCGGAAAAACAACCGCCGGTGCTTGATGACATAAACTTCGGTCGTTTCGATCACGACTTCCGTGCGGATCTTTCGCATAAGATTATTTGCCTTAATCGGCTCAAGTTGTTTGAAACATCTTTTTTAAGACACGAGAAAATCCGTGTCTTGCTTGCGGCAAAAAAAGTCGTGTTTCAAACAACTTGAGTTATAATGAAACGAGTCCGATTTGCTTCACGTTGCTGTCTGTCCTGTTTCCGCTTTTCGGAATCCCGCCTCATCGAAAACGAGTTTAGAAAATTTGTCAGGGAGAAGTCTTGAAAGATTTTTGAAATTTTCTTGAAAGATTTATCAAACCTTTTATGAGCAGCAAAATATTGACTTTATACGAATTCGACGAGTTTCGCGTGGACGCAAATCAGAAATGTCTGTGGCATTCGGACGAACTTGTTTCGCTGACACCGAAGGCTTTTGAAACGCTGCTTGTGCTGATAAAACATCGCGGCAAAGTTGTCAGCAAAGATGTTCTTTTGGACGAAGTTTGGGCGGATACGTTCGTCGAAGAATCAACACTCTCGCAAAATATTCTCACCCTTCGAAAAACTCTCGCGGCTTTTGAAAAAGACAAACAATTTATCGTCACGGTTCCGCGGCGCGGTTTTCGTTTCGTGGCGGATGTCAAAGAAATCTCTGCGGACAAAGAATTTTTTATCGTCGAGAAACGCACGCGCACACACATCGTCGCCGAACAGATTCACGATTCGGCAGATACGGAAACGGCGATTGTGACAAAACCGATTTCAAAGAAAACTTTTTCAAAGAAATATACAATTTTCGGCGCGGTTTTGATCGGTTTGATTATTTTCGGCACAGGCTTTTTCGCCTTCAGGTATTTTCTGCAAACACCCGATTTTGCTCAAACGAAATTTCAAACGTTTAAGGTCAGCGATCTTGTTTCCGACGCGGAAATCAGCCGCGCCGTCATTTCGCCGAACGGAAAATATCTCGCGCTGGTCAAAAAATCGGGCGGCGCAGAATCTTTGATCGTTCGTCAGATCGAAGAAGCGAACTCTTTGGAAATCGTGCCGAAATTTGACGGAAGATTTATCGGCGCGACGTTTTCGCCCGAAAGCGATTATGTTTTTTACGCCGTTTACCCGAAAAATTCGCGGGTTGGCGAACTTTACAAAATCCCGATCTTAGGCAGCGCGGCGCAGCAAATCACGAAAGACATTGACAGCGCGGTTTCGGTTTCCGCCGACAAGCGAAAAATCGCGTTCGTGCGCCGTTACCCGAATGAAAAAGAGACGGCTTTGATAATCGCCGACGCGGACGGCAAAAACGAACGCAAACTTGCCGCGCGAACTTTCGGCGAAGGTTTTCAACACGCCGTATTTTCGCCCGACGGCAAATTTATTTCGTGCGCCGCGTTTTCCAAAAACGCCGAAAAACCGATGGAAATTATCCTCGTCAACGCGGAAAACGGCAGGCAAAAATCTTTAACGCCGCGAAACTGGACGTGGATCGGGCAAACCGTCTGGCTCAAAGACGGCAGCGGAATCGCCTTTGTCGCGTTCAGCAAAGAAACGCCGAATTTGACGGACGAAGTTTGGTTTGTCTCATATCCCGACGGTAAAACTCGATTGCTGGAAAACGGCATCAACGGCGTTTTCGGCATCAGCTTGACCGACGACGGAAATTCGCTCGTTACTGTTAAATCAAACAAAATCACGAGTTTCGCGGTCAGTCCGCTCGACGATTTAACGAAAACAACACAGCTTTTAACCAAGAACGGCGACGAAAGCCTTCTGCCGCTCGGCGCGGATTGGACGGCGGATAATAAAATCGTTTATTCGACAATCAACAACGGCAACGCCGATATTTGGATAATGAATTCGGACGGCTCGGGACAAAAACAATTAACGTCTGACGCAAACGCGGACAGTTCGCCGAAAATCTCTGCGGACGGCAGATTTATTTATTTTTTATCGAATCGTTCGGGTTTGATGAGCGTCTGGCGAATGAACGCGGACGGCGCGAATCCGCAAAAAATCACCGAAAATCAGGACGTTTTTGCGCTCGATCTGTCGCCTGACGGCAGAGAGATTTTTTTCACTGCGCGCGCCGAAAATATTTATGTTCAAAAGCTCTGGAAAATTTCAGCGGACGGGAAAGACGCGAAACAATTGACCGAAAAGCCCGTGTATTTCCCGAAACTCGCGCCCGACGGAAAAACGCTTGCCTGTTATTTTCCCGACGCAGAAAGCCAAAGTTTGAAATTAACGCTTCTTTCCGCCGAAAACGGCGAGGTTTTACGGCAAATCGAAACGCCGATAAGCGATGCGTTTACGTTGTTCGATTGGAAAAACGACGGGCAAAATCTGTATTTGACCACGCGGGCAAACGGCGCGGCAACGCTTTGGCTTCAGCCGCTTGACGGCAAAGCGGCGACCAAATTAAAGGACTGGCAAAACGAAGGTTTCTTTCGCCTCAATGTTTCCAAAGACGGCAAAAGCCTGTTTTACGAAAAAGGTGTGATGACGAACAGTGTTTTGCTTTTGCGAGATGTTTCGGCGGAAAAATGATTAAACCGCGAAATATGCGAAAATACGCGAAAAAATTTTAGAATTATTTTAGCGTATTTTGCGTGTTTTGCGGTTTAATTTAATTCTTTGAGTTTTCCATCAATTCGATAAATCGCTTAAAAAGATACTCGGAATCGTGCGGTCCGGGCGCGGATTCGGGGTGATATTGGACGCTGAATATCGGCAGCGTTTTGTGTTGCAGTCCGGCGACGGTTTTATCGTTGAGATTGATGTGTGTCACTTCGACGGTTTTAGGCAGTGAATCGGCTTCGACCGCGAAACCATGATTGTGCGAAGCGATTTCGACCTTGCCGGTCGTCAAATCCATAATCGGCTGATTGCCGCCGCGATGTCCGAATTTCAGTTTGTAGGTTTTGCCGCCGAAAACCTGTCCCAAAATTTGATGTCCGAGACAGATTCCGAACATCGGCACTTGTTTTTCGGTCAGTTTCTTGATTTCGTCCACAACCTTTTTCATCGAAGCCGGATCGCCCGGACCGTTTGAAAGAAAAATTCCGTCGGGCTTCATCGCCAAAACTTCGTCAGCGGAAGTTTCAGCCGGCACGACCGTGATCTTACAGCCGAATTTTGCAAACTCGCGCAGGGAATTTGTTTTGACACCAAAATCATAGGCGACGACGTGAAATTTCTGTTCGCTATCAGCGGGATAATCGAAACTTTCTTCAGTGGTTACTGAACTTGCAAGCTCGCGGTTTGCCATTTCGGGCGAGGCTAAAACCTTTTCAAGAAGGCTTTTTTCATCCAGATCAACGGTCGAGATCGCCGAACGCATCGCGCCTTTGTCGCGGATATGGCGCACCAAAGCCCGCGTATCAATATGTTCGATGCCGACGATCTTGTGGCGTTTTAAGTATGAATCCAAAGTTTCGGTCGAACGCCAGTTTGAAGCAATGCGGCTTGCTTCGCGGACGACGAAGCCTTCGACCCACGGGCGGCGCGATTCGGTATCTTCCTCGTTCACGCCGTAATTTCCGATCAGCGGATAAGTCATACAAACGATCTGTCCGGCGTAGGAAGGATCGGTCAGAATTTCCTGATAACCCGACATCGAAGTGTTAAAAACAATCTCGCCGAAGCTCTCGCCTTCCGCGCCAAAAGACGCACCGCGAAAGGCGCGTCCGTCTTCAAGAACCAAAATCGCTTTTTTTGCTAAATTCATCTGTTGCTGTTTATGTTTTCCTCGTCGCTTTCGGCGCGGTAATCGTCGGTTTCCTTTTGCGGTTCGATGTTGTATTTTCCGTGCTGAAGAAACCCGATGTTCGACGGCTGCCAGTAGCGGAAAAACGCTTTGCCGTAAATGTATTTTTCGGGAACCAAGCCCCAATAACGCGAGTCGGAAGAATTATCGCGGTTGTCGCCCATCACGAAATAATGATGCGGTTTGACCTTTTGCGGCGGAAATGTCGGCAGAGATTTGTTGTGTTCCGTGTCGAGATACGATTCGTTCAATTCCTGCCCGTCAATGTGAACTCTGCCGTTGCGGATTTCGACCGATTCGCCCGGCAGACCGATAACGCGTTTGACGTAGGATTTTTCGGGATCGTCGGGATACCAGAAAACCACGATGTCGCCGCGTTCGAGATGTCCCCAGCTGACGCTTTGAAATTTGTAATAGATCAGTTTGTTGACCAAAAGGCGTTCGCCGTCGTGAAGCTGTGGAAGCATCGAAGTTCCTTCGACAACCACGGGCTGCGCAACGAAAACTCCGAAAAGGATAAAGACGACAATAATTAAAAAAACGTCGCGCAAAAGTTTGAGGCTTTCCGACCAGATTCCCTGCCGCGACTCGCGCTTTAACTGCTGAACTTCAATATCGCGGTCGTCATCGGCGGAGATTAACCCGAAATCGTATTGGTTTTTTCTCTGAAAATCGAACATAATTTGACTGCTTTGATGCAAGTTTTTGAGGCTTTTATCTGAAGAAAACTTCTTCGCCGCAAATAAAAATTATCGGCTTTTTATTTCAATTGTCAAAAGAAAAAGAAAAGTCGAAAAATGAAAACGTGAAAAGGTGAAAAAGTTATTTGCATTTCGGTATTTTCGGAACACGATTCAGTTATAAGGAACTTTCAATCGGTTGGCGAAACTTATTCACCGGGCAGGACGAATATTTTTCAAACCCGCTTATTTCTGCGCCTGCGCCTGCACTGCCGTAATCGCCACCGCATCAACAATATCTTCTGCCTTACAGCCGCGTGAAAGATCGTTGCAGGGACGGTCGAGTCCTTGCAGAATCGGTCCGATCGCCGTGCCGCCGGTCAATCTTTCGGTTAATTTGTAGGCGATGTTGCCGGCGTTGAGGTCGGGAAAGATCAGAACATTTGCGCGTCCTGCGACCGGCGAACCTTTCGCTTTCGATTCGGCGACGCTCGGGATCAAAGCCGCGTCTGCCTGAAGTTCGCCGTCGATTTCGAGTTCGGGCTGGCGGGCGCGGACGGTTTTGACGGCTTCGATGATCTTGTCCAGCGACGGATGTTTCGCGCTGCCTTTGGTCGAAAATGAGAGCATCGCCACGCGCGGTTCGACATTCAGCAAAGCGCGGCACGAATCGGCGGAAGCGATGGCGATTTCAGCTAATTCGCCCGCGTTCGGGTCAATCACGACGCCGCAGTCAGCGTAGATCATCGCGCCGTTCGCACCGAATTTCTTATCCGGCACAACCATCAGAAAGAACGACGAAACGAGCTTAAAGCCCGTCCGAACGCCGATACAGCGCAGCGCGGCGGCAACCGTGTGCGCCGTCGTGTTCGTCGCGCCGGCGACCGAGCCGTCGGCTTTGCCGAGTTTTACCAAAAGATTTCCGAAATAAAGCGGGTCTTTGACGGTTTGTTCGGCTTCTTCCAGAGTAACGCCTTTCGCTCTTCGCAATTCGTGATAAAAACGCGCGATTTTGCCGAAATCATTTGATTTGCGATGGTCGAGAATCTCGACACCATTTAAATTTGAACCCGTTTCACGCGCCAGTTCGCGGACTTTTTCCTCGTTGCCAATGACGGTGATTTTGGCGATTTTGCCCTGCACGCAGATCGCGGCGGCTTGGACGGTTCGCGCGTCTTCACCTTCGGGCAGAATGATGTGCTGTAAGTTTTCGGCGGCTTTGGCGCGGATTTTTTCCAGTATCATATTTTCATTTACCATTTATCATTTATCGTTTACCGGACAATTCCGATGAATGATGAATGTCGAAATTCAATGATAAATGATAAATGATAAATGATAAATGATAAATGCCGTGCAACTTTTTGATAACAAACTTGCTTAAATGTGTGCTATTTTTTAGACTTAGAAGGAAATAAATTTATGGCAAAAGCAGAGTTGGCAAAAACACCGCAAACAACGAAACCGACGCGCAGGGGAAAATCGCAGTTAAAAGGCAGAATGAGCAATTTTCTGATGTTTCTGCCGAATATGTTCACGCTTTTAGTCAGGCTTTTGCGGGATAGCCGCGTGCCTTTGACGGAAAAAGCGCTTTTCGCGGCGGCGGTCGTTTACGTTATTATGCCGCTCGATTTTATTCCCGACGTTTTCCCGTTCATCGGGCAGGTTGACGATATTTATCTCGTCGCGCTGACGCTTTTGCGGCTTTTGAACCGGACGGACGAAACGGTCGTCCGCGAAAACTGGTCGGGCGGCGGCGATATTGTGAGCCTTGCGAATTC
>JALHNX010000149.1 GCA_022843305.1 Pyrinomonadaceae bacterium
AAATTTATTTCGGGCGGCGTGCGTTTGGCGAAACGGACTTTGTTGTAATAACTCGTTTCGAGAACTTCCTGCGTGATCGGCATTTTTGAACCGCCCGCGAAGATGCCGAGAAAATCGTTGTATTCGCCCATCGCTTCGAGCTTTGACGCGAGAACGCCGCTCGTTTCATTTTCAGTTGACTGCAAAACAACCGCGCCCGCGCCGTCGGCAAAGATCGTCGCGGTTTTCTTTTCCGTCCAATCCAAAAATTTCGTCATCGCATAAACACCGATGACGAGAATATTTTTATAATTCGCGTCGGCGATAATATACTTACTCGCGGTGTCGAGCGCGGTAACAAATCCGGCGCACGCTGCATTCGTGTCGAAAGTTCCCGCGTTTTTCGCGCCGATGCGATATTGGACAACGACCGAAGTTCCGGGCGAAAGATATTCGGGCGTGTCGGTTGCCACGATAATAAGATCAATTTCTTCCGCCGAAATTCCCGCGTCAATTAAAGCGTTTTGCGCCGCGATTGTCGCAATATCAGCCGCGCTTTCGTCGTCCGCTAAAACGTGCCGTTCCTCGATTCCGAGATTATTAACGACAAAATCCGTAATATCTTCGCCGAGCATCCGGCTCAGATCGTCGTTCGTTAAAATTTTATCGGGAAGGGAAATGCCTGTTCCCACAATTTTCGCGTTACGCATATTTTTGATTTTTACTGCCCACGAAACACACGAAATATACGAAACTTTTATTTGTTTTAAGTGTTTTTTGTTTCTTTCGTGTATTTCATGGGCAAAACCTATCTTAAAAACTCTTTCACTGCTCGATTAAATTCATCGGCGTTTTCGATAAAAAACATATGGCTGCCGTTTTCGATGATTTTCAAAATTGCGTTCGGCAGTTTTTCGGCTAAATTGACCGAATTCTGCATCGGAACGATCTTGTCTTGATCGCCTGTCATGACCAATGTTTTCGTTTCGACCGCGCCGATCCGGTCTTCGCTGTTGAACGAAAACGCGGCTTCCAACTGCGCGAAATAGACGATTTCGGCGACTTCGTTCAACTCGCGCAGGCGGCACACCTTTTCGACCACTTCAGCGTGTTCTTTGCCGAACCGCTCGGTAAATGCCGGACGAAAAAATTTTCTGATTCGTTCGCCGACCGTTAAATTCGGGTCGGGCGTGAATGAACGCAGAATTTCAATATCCGGTTTAACGTGATTCGCGCCGCCCGCAGTCGTGCAAGCCAAAATCAATTTATTCACCCTTTCAGGAAATTTCAGAGCCAATTCCTGCGCGACAAACCCGCCGAAGCTCGCACTCAAAACATTTGCCTTTTCGATCCTCAATTTATCCAGAACCTGCAAAACATCTTCGACAAAGACCTGCATCGAAAGATTTTCCGAATCTTTCGGGTTTTCAATTTTCGATTTGCCGATGCCGCGCGGGTCGAATGTAATAACCTGAAAATCTTTTGATAAATCATCAATTTGCCGAAACCATGTCCATCCGCCCGAAGCAAAACCGGGAATCAGGATCAAAGGTTCGCCCGCGCCGTGAGTTTCATAAAATAACTTCATCTAATTTACAGCGTGATATTTGACCATTCGCCATTGATAATAGCCGCTCAAATCCTTTGAATTAATATGTCCGTAAGGCACGGAATTGTAGCGTTTTTCACCGTTTTGCGCCGGAATTTGCGAGGTGTATTGCCCGTAAACGACATTTCCGTAACCGATAACCTCGTCAACCGTTGACCAAATCGAATAGGTATAAGCACCTTCGTAATGCGAGCTTGCATTCATATTTGTCAGAATATTCGACACGCCGACGACGAAGCCGAAATATAAATAACCCGGATAAAGCCCGTTCGTGGCGGCGCAGGTCGGCGTTGTGCCGCCGGTTTGATAACACGAAACCAACCCTCGATTTGCGCCCGCGATGCCGACAAATGTGTCAACGCTCGATGTCAGAGGCGAACCGAGATTATAGCTTCCGCCGTTCAGCGCATCACTGCCACTGCCGCCCAAAATCGCTTTGCGCGTTAAGGTTACGCCCATCGAATGCGTGACAATATCAACTTTCGCCGCGCCCGTATAAGCCTTTACTGCCTGAATAAAGGCGCGGATTTTTTGCAGATTCGGTTTGGAATGATATTGATTTCCCGAAAGCAGAGGATTGGCATCGCCCCACGTCGTCGCGTAAATCTCAGACGTTTTATAGCCTTGCGACAAAAAATAATTTATCGAGGAATTCCAACCCGTCATCAACGAACTTTGTCCGAGTGCCGAATCGGAATTTCCGTGAATAAAAATAACGGGCTGATTAACGACCGTATCGGATGAATTTGCCTTGCCGCCATAGCTTCCGTTCGCGCCCAGATCGCTTCGGACAAAGTTGTAACTACCGTAACCATTCGCATTCAGCCACGTTTGAAAGTGGGAAGTCAATTGCGCGTGGCTGATTGAAACCGAACCGCAGACCACCAAACAGAAGAGAAGGCAACGGAAAAAACATTTGTTCAATATCATAAACTCCTCCTTTTTTATTTAAAATTACGGGACAAAAAACGACGAAATAATCAGTATAGCGAGCGGTAGCGAGTTTGTTGCACGGTAATCACTTCGCCGAGTCAGGTGTTCGCTACCGCTCACTATACTGATTAGCTTTCATACTTTAAAAATTCAATTTTAATCCCAATTGAATAACACGCGGACCCGTCGCGGCGCGTTCGATGCGTCCGAAATTTGCGCCCGAAATATTATTGTTCGGGTTGGCGTAATTTACCCAATTAAAGACGTTAAAGGCTTCGATGCGGAATTCGCCGCGAATTCTTTCCGAAAACGGGATGAATTTGATGAGCGAAATATCCACGTTTTTCTGTCCCGGTCCGGTAAAACCGTTGCGCGTCGTGTTGCCGAACGGATTTGCCCCGTCGAAAAGCGGATTGTTGACCGCGCCCGTGCCGTTGTTCGAGCAGGCGACCAGAACGCCGCCGACCAATGTGCCGATCGGACACGAACGAACGAACGCCCCCGTGTTGAAAAATCCGTTCAAACGCGCGGAAACATCGCCGCTCGTGTAAATATCGCCGTTGAAATTACGGTTGAAATTGGCGCGTTGAATAACCGCATTACCCGGATTGTCAACAATCGAGAACGGCAAGCCGGATTGGAAAACCGCGATTCCCGCGATCTGCCAATCGTTCAAAATCGCTTTCGCAAAACCCGATTCATAATTGCGTTTCGGCAAAGAATAAATTCCGCTCACGACGAGACGCTGCTCGCGGTTAAAATCCGAACGCCCGCGATTCGTCCGCCAATCGCGCTGGTCGCCGAAAACATTGGCGATTTCGTTGACCGCCGCGCCCGAATAATAGTCAATCGATTTACCGAACGTGTAAGCGGCGGTAAACTGCAGACCGTCGGAAAACCGTTTGGTCAGAGAAGTTTGCAGTGAATGATAGGTCGAAAGCGAACTCGTCTGCACTTGCTGAACGCCGCCCGTCGCGTTTTTTAAAGTTGAAATCACGGCTCCGGGAAAAGGCGTCGCAAAGGAATTTGCCGTTCGATTGTAGACCGGCTGATTCGGGCTGACAAGCTGTAAAAGTTTTGTGCCTTTGTTGCCGACATAACCGAAATCGAAAACGAAATTTTTCCAGAAACCCCACTGCAAGCCGAAATTGAATTGCTGAACATATGGCGTGCTGAGTTCCGGGTCAACATAAACGCCCGCCACCGGCACACCGATCAGCGGCGAAAGCGGCGAAAGCGGCGAAGGTAAATTTGGAATCACCGGAAACTGCGAAGGCGCGGGCAGCGGAATGAACGGATCGGCGGGCGGGCGTAAAATTCCGGGAAGTCCGACACCGAGCGCAAAATACGGGTAATTGAAAAGCTGCGTGTTGGCATAACGCGTCGAAATGCGGTCGTAGTAAACTCCGTAACCGCCGCGCAGAACCATATTTAATTCTTCATCCAAAACATACGCAAAACCGAAACGCGGCGCGAAATTATTTTTATCTATCGGCACGAGCGTTTTCTCAACCGTCGGAACGTTTGCCAAACCGCCGCCTTCGGCTTGCACAAAACCGTTCGGCGCACCCGCCGGAGTCGCGGTCGTGCCGATGCGGATTTGGTCGAACAAAAGATTAACGAGCCGTCCCTGACCTTCGACCGGCAGACCGTATAGATCGTAGCGCAAACCGACATTGATGGTCAGACGATTGTTTATCTTCCAGTCGTCCTGGACGAAAAAGTTCGTGTCGGTAACTTTGTAATAACGGTCGAAAACGCCCGAACCGATCAGCGAAGTTCCGGTTCCGGTCAGGAAATTGTTAAAACCTGCGTAGATAATCTGTCCGCGTGAAAAGGCGTTAAAGTAAAATTTAACCTGCGAAAATCGGTATTCGCCGCCGAAACGCAGGCGATGATTGCCTGCCGTGACGGAAAGAACGTCACTGAAATTATAACCGTTGATGCGCGAAGACTGGTCGGCTAAAGGCGCTGCGCCGAAGAAAAACTGCGAATCCAAACCGAAAACCTGCAAGGTCGGCGCGCCCGGAAAAAGGGAAGCGAGTGGATTCGTAATACCGAACTGCGCCGCTGTAAACGGTTCTTCCGGCACGCTCGTGACGCGCAGACGGTTAAAGCCGAAACGCGCCTGATTAACAATATTCGGAGAAAAGATGTAAGTATCGGTGATCGAATAAAGTTTCTGTTTGATCGTCAGATCGCCGCCGAAACCCGGAAGCTGGCGTTCGCCGTTACCGAGTCCCGCAAAGTTGTAATTTGATTGAAACGTCGGATTATCGGCAAAGAAAAATTTCGCCGAAAGATTATGTCGGTCAGAGAAAATAAAATCGCCGTTCGCGTTAAATTGATTTTCCTTAAAGCGTGAAACACCCGTTTGCGGCACGACAACCGCCGCATTTGCCGCTAAACCCGTCGCTCCCGAAGAAGGTATCGCAAACTGTCCGCCCGGCAGACGCGCATTCAAAATCGCCACCGAAATCGGACTGATGTTGGCAATGGGGATTCCGAAAGTTGCTGCCAACTGCGCGGCGGTGCGGTTGCCGTCCGTTAAACCCGCCGGAATAATCGGCGAAGTCAGACTGTTGACGAGCGAATAACCGTTTCGTTCGCGCGTTCCCTGATAAGAACCGAAAAAGAAAACCCGGTCGCGGATAACTCTGCCGCCGAGCGTCGCGCCGTATTGCTGACGGCGGAATTCCGGTCTTTCCAAACCTCGCGCCTTGATAAACGGCTCATTGGCGGCAAGCGATTTATCGCGCAGGAAATAATAGACGTTGCCGCGAAAATCGTTTGAACCGCCGCGCGTGATCGCTTCGACGTTGCCGCCCGCGTTGCGTCCGTTCGAGGCATCGTAAAGCGAAGTCTGGACGACGAATTCCTGCAAGCTGTCGGTCGCCGGAACGGCGATGTTCGGGGTCGAATTCGTGCCGATCGAGTTGGCGTCAACTCCGTTAATGCGCACCGAATTCGAAGTCGTGCGCTGACCGTTGACGGAAATCGTCGCGTCGCCGCGTCCGAGTTCGGTCGTGTTCGAAACGGACGACTGCGCACCGGCTTGTAAGGTTAAAAGCTGCTGAAAGTTGCGCGTCGGCAAGGGCAGTTGACGAATCGTTTCGCCTTCGACGGTTCTGCCGTTTTGCGAGGTTTCTAGCTGCACGACCGGCGCTTCGACATTGACCGTAATCGGGTCGCTTAAACCAGCCGAAAGCTGTGCGTCAACAATCGTTGTTTGTGTTACATTTACGACTGCCGTAGCTCTATATGCCTGAAAATTTTGAACCGTAATCTCGACATTGTATCTGCCGACCGGCAATAATTGAAACGAGTAAAAACCTTCTTCATTCGAGGTTGCCGTGCGGCTGAAATTTGTGTCGGCACTCGTGATTTTGACGCTTGCGCCCGAAACGACCGCGCCGTTCTGGTCGGTCACAGTGCCGCTGATTTGCCCGGTCGTGCCCTGGGCGAATAAATTGGTCAGACCAATTGTTAAAGACAGAACCAAAAATAAAAATCCTTTCCGAATCATCTTAAACCTCCGATAAACAATCTAAAATTATTGCAATAAAAACGAACGTCCGTTTTGTTTATTTAAACAATTAAAAGAAACAAACTGCGTTTCTTAATTTTCAATTTACGATTTTTCTAAAACCCCGAAACAAAAAATATCGGTCAGCGCGTTGATCGCGTCCTGATCGGTCAAACCGAAATGCGAATTTCCGCCGAACAGTTTTTCGACCAGAAAATAATTGAAAAACTGCATATAAACGGCAGTATAAGCGACTGCCGGATCAATCTGTTCGCGCACCAAACCGCTCGATTTAGCGGCATTAAATTCGTTTGCAAAGCGAACGCGGAGTTTCGCGCTCAAGCCGTCAAACATTAAACGAAAGTGGCGGTTGTCAAATTCGAGAACGTCAATATACATCAAAAGCCAAAAATCCTGATGCTGGTCAATCATATCTTTGACCAGACCGCCGAGCTTTAATAAACCGGCAGGTTCGAGCGGGTTTTCGATTTCGGCAAAAATATTTTTCAGCCTGCTGTTAATGATCTGCAGGTAATTACCGATGATAGATTCAAAAATCTGTTCTTTTGTTTCGTAGTAGTTATATAAGTTTCCGATGGAAACGTCCGCTGTTTTGGCAATATCGCGCATTGCCGTCGCGTGAAAGCCATGTTTTATGAACAAATCCTTAGCGGCGGATTCGATAACCGATTTTCTTTCGGCGATTGTCTCTTGGCTAAGTTTCGGCATAAAATGAACGAACGCTCATTTTTATAATATAATTTTGATTGAAAGTCAATTGAAAAACAAAAAAATCTATGGCTTATTCAAAGTGGAAAAGATATTTGAAAATTGAAAAGACGCTTATTCTCAGGCAGACCGGAAAAAACCGATTTATCCGGTCTGCGCCACATTCACTGCCTGTACCGATTACACGGATGCTATTACAGAACGCAAAATGGGAAGAATTTATGATTGCTGCGTTTACAAAATCGGGGGCTGGCAATGTTCGCACACGGGTGCGAGCGGTCCGTTAGCAAACTGGATTTAGGACAAACTGCAAGTCAAATCTGTTATTTGACAATCGAGGGTAAAATGATTGAACGAAGCATTACAAATTCTTACTAAGGTACGAATGCATTGGGAACAGGTTTGTCCCCCGACAATCCAAACGTCACGATGCCGACGCCGGAGGTCGTTTGATTCATAAACCAGGTCGAATTCGACGGTCGGAAAACCGATGTGTCGAATTTCCCGTCGCCGTCGTAATCTCCCGGAACGGGAACGTCGCCGGCTGTGCCCCAGACAAACGAGAAATATGAATTATCCTCGCTGCGCTGGATGAACCATTCGCCGGTTGACGGTCGAAAGATCGCAAGATCAGCCTTGCCGTCGCCGGTGTAATCGCCCTGCACGGGTTTATCCGGCGAGGCGCCGAACCTGAACACCCGGAACTGGCTGTCCGACGAGCGAAGATACCACCAACTGCCGTCCGAAGGTCGGAAGATGGCGATGTCGGCTTTCCCGTCGCCGTCAAAGTCTGCCGGAACTGGTTTATCTTCAGGTGTGCCGAAATTGACGATTCCGGTTCCGCTGCCGCCTGAATTTAAGATAAACCAGGTTGCCGTCGAAGGTCTAAAAACAGCGGCATCGGTCTTACCGTCGCCGTCATAATCCGAAGGCACGGGAATGTCGCCCGCCACGCCGAACGGAAATGAGAAGAAGGAATTATCCTCTGAACGCTGAATGAACCATTCGCCGGTCGAAGGACGAAAGATTGCAATATCGGCTTTACCGTCGCCGGTAAAATCGCCGGGGACGATCGTATCGGTCGAAGTGCCGAAGGTGAAAACTCGAAAAGCTGTGTCCGAACTGCGGACATACCACCAACTGCCGTCCGAAGGTCGGAAGATTCCGACATCGGTTTTGCCGTCGCCGTCAAAATCATACGGTGCGCCGGCGGAAGGAACATCCGCCCAGAAACCGCTTTGCAGATTGTAGCCGCCGCCGCTCGAATTTTGTCCGGCAAATGCCTGACCGATAGTGTCAACAAGCGTATAACTGCCGCCGATTGTAACGCCGCCGCCCATCGAAGCGGTTTGCTGTTCCGAATAGACGGGCGCGATGCCGCCGACCCATTCCGGCGCCGCACCGGGCGTGATCGGAATTTGCGAAATCGTGCCGCTGCCGTCTGCCGCTATTTTGTAGATTCCGGCGACGCCGTTTATTTTGGCGGCGTTGATGATCGTCGAATTATCTTTCGTCCAAACCAGACTGTAGCTGAAACCTTCGCCGAACGGCTGGGTAAAAAACGTCAGCTGCGTTCTATTCGAGCCGTCGGCATTGATTTTAAACAGATTGGTAAAAAAATACGGCTCGGCGCGAGTTGTCGGATAAGCCGCGAAAGCGATCTTTTGCCCGTCGTTCGACCACGACGGGGTTAGATCGCGCCCGATGGTGTTGGGGATTTTCTGGCGGTCGAGCAATGTGTCGTAATTCAATGTGTAAAGCCCGCCGTCGGCGTTGTCGAGAAAATTCTGCACGACCAGCAAATTGTCCGTGCCGCGCACGCTCATATGTCCCGCGCCGCGAATCGGGTCTAAGTTCGGGATATTGGTACAGACGCGATTTGTTCCGTCCAGATTCATCAGACAGATGCCGGCGCCGTCGGATTTGACGATTTGATTCGCGCCGCGATTGGTTTCGGGCGAGAAAAAATGTCCCGACGAAGATTGAAAGTTGAAAGCAAGCTGCGTTTCCCGGTTGGTCGCCAATTCCAGAATCCACCATATCGGCGCGATGTTGAACGGCGCACAGAGCGAACTCGGGTGAAATCGTTTGAACAAGAGAAAACGCCCGTCGGGCGAGATGCGCGGGTGAAAGCCGAGCGTGATATAGCGGTCGTTCGAGCCGTCCTGCCCGACCGCCCAAACCGCGCCCGTATCGCAGCTTCCGTTCGGCGCGGTCGAAGCGCGGCTGTAAACTATCTCGCCGGGTTTTAAGACCGCCGCCGAGATGCCAGCCGCCGAAAACAATATTGCCGCCAATACTCCAAACATGCATTTGATTGTTAGGACTTTCATAATCTGTTTTTCCTGCTCATTCATAAGGATTTAGCTGCCGCATACTCATGCATGACTGTTCTCCCTGACATTTTTTCAATTTCGGACAGAGTTCGCTGCCTCAATAAATGATGATCATAAAAGCGGCGGGACTAAAAGATCCACCGTGATCAATATCCGTTATATTGACATTGACGAAGATCCTGTTAGGAAACTCCGCGCGGAGTTTAAAGCTAGGCGCGAGTGTTACCGAATCGGATCCGAGCGGCGTAATGCTGACAAAACGGTCATTAACCTGAAAACCGAAATCTACGCCGTACCACCCAAAACCGGGCAGGTCAAGCGTTACTGCAAAGCCGCAGTTGTTGGTCGTCGAGCCGGTAATTGCGTTGTAACAGCGCAAAATTTGACCATTCGCAGCGATGAATGCCATCGCCTTGACGAAGCCGTTCTTATCGCGGTTTTGCGCGGCATTGCCGGCGGCGGTGATGTTGCCCGATACGTTGAGGTCGCTGCTGATGGTCGGGCTGCCGATTGTCGTATCTCCGGCGACGTTCAGAGTTCCGTTGATCACACCGTTGCCGACAATATTGAAGTTTTGATTAGCAATCGGAGCGACGGAATTTCGTATGAAGTCCGATGAATTAAAGCCGTTGAGCGTATTTGAGTTTGCGGCATTTTGCGAGTTCACGGCGTTCGTCGAATTATCGGCGTTCGTTGCATTGTTCGCCCTGACGGCAAACGGCACGACCGTTAATTGCTGGCGCGGTCCCAAGATATTGAAAGCGTTCGGACTGCCCGAAGGTTTGACGGCGATTTCGATAAAAACCGCGTTCGGACTGTTAAAAGCCGTCGCGCCGAAATCAAGGTTGACGCTGAACACGCCGTTGATCAACGGCGTGTTCGGACGCTCCGCTACTGTGCCGACTGGATTGCCGCCCGTAATCGCATTGAACAGTCGAAACTGCAAATCGTATGCGCCGTTCGCCGGATTCGTGCCGTCGTTTAGTCGTCCCTGAAAGTTGAACGCGTTGCCCTGCGCCGCCGCGAAAACGGGCAGTATGATTGTCAGTGTGATTATCAAAATGATCTTTTTCATATTTACATTGCTCCTCTGGTTTTTCCTCATTAAATTTTGTTCGGTTAAAGATTACAGTTCGTCGGCGATAAAATTTATATCGGCGACGGCGTCGAATACCGCAACGACCTGCGTCGGCTGGCTGAAAGTAAAGCGTCTGGAAAATATGCTGATGATGTAAGTTTCGCCGACCGGAACACCTTCAAAACGGTAATAACCGAACGTGCCGGTCTGAGCGGTTCTTATTTGACCGTCGGGCGCGGTCAGCGTCACCTGGACATTGCGGATTCCGCCGCCGCCGGGCGTCATAATTCGACCGCTGACGCTGACGTTTGCCGCCGTCGGCGCAAGCGGCGAGAAGTTCCAAAATCCGCTCGTAACGGCAAATGGCGAGCCGTTTGAATTGACTCCGGCAAGCGTCTGTCCGATGCTGCCGTCGAGTGAAAAAACGCCGCCAACGACGCTTCCGCCGCCGCTCGCAATAACCGATTGCTTGATTTCAAAACTGCCACCCGATTGGGCAAAAATGACATTCGGAAAAGCATTCAGACAAATCAGACCGCCGGTAAAAATAATAGATTTCAGATAGTTCATAAACTTTCTCCTTCGTAAGATTATAAAAATTCCGTCTAATTCGGCGCGTTCACATAATAACCGGAAACACTGATGTATCGGCTGGATGCCGTCGGATAAAAATTAACCCGCAATTGTTGTCCGGCTGTTAAATAAATTCGGGTTTGCTGGCTGTAATTGTTCCAATAATTACCCGCGACAATCGAAATATTTTGGGGCGCAATATAATAAAAAGTATTAACCGACGGAATCAAAAGCTCGAGACCGGCACCGGGAACACTCGAAATCACCTGATAACCGGCAATGAACTCAATCACTAAAATTTTGCCTTCGGGAACTGTTACAAAAACTCCGGTTGCGGTTGTCGAGGCTCGAAACGGCTGAAATGCCGGATTATCCGTATCGCGCACTAAAAGCGGGGAAGTTATGCCGAGCGGATTTTGGCTCGTTCCGTCGCCGGTCAAAGTCGCGTTGGTCGAAACGGCAGTTAATCCGGCGGTTGTTTGCACGGTCGAGTCGGGAAATTTGATGCCGCCCGTTGTTGATTCAATCACGCCGGCGACGGTTAGTTTTGAACCTGTCGAGGTCGTGCCGATGGAAACATCGCCGTTCACATCAAGCTGCACAAAACTATTCGAAGGCAGACCGTCAAGTTGATTCGCATTGTTTGCTGTTGTCGCCGTGTCCGACGATTTGCTTTTAACGGCGTACGGCGCGGACAGAATTTTTTGGCGCGGAGTTAAAACGGTGAACGCATCGCCTGCATTTTGTTTGACGGAGATTTCCAGAAATCTGTCCGCGCCATCGAAAGCGTTCGCGCCAAAGTCGAGATTAACTGAAAAAACGCCTTGCGATACGCTAACGCTAGAATTTGCAATAGTTGCACCGATTTGGTTACCGTCCGAAAGCGCGTCAAACAGTTTAAACTCCATTTGAAAAACCGCGTTTGCCGGATTTCCGCCGTTACTTAATTTGCCTTGATAACTAAACGAAGTCGTCTGCGCCGCTGTCGAAACGGCGAAAAGAAAAATCGAAAGTAGAATCGAAAATGGTTGTTTATAGATATTTTTGTATTTCATAATTTCTCGCTTTTTAGTTTGAAAATTTCTATTCTTTTGCTTTAGGGGCAAACAATCGCCGTTAAAACCATCGCGCCGGCGTTGTCAATCGAGAGCAGTTTGCACGTTGCGCCGCCGGGCGATTTAAGGATAATTCCCTGACCCGGCGAGCCGACTAAAATATCGCCGCCCGTTATTTTTAACTTGGTCGGCGCGGTGATAACCGGCGACTGACCGCCCCACGACGGCTGGTTATCGCCTGAGTTAAAGCTGATTTGCGTTCTGTTCGAGCCGTCGGCGTTCATTACATATATGCCGCCGGTGACGCTGCCAAGAGATTGATAAGCGATTTTTCCGCCGTCGGGACTGAATGAAGGATGGACGTTATAATCGTTATCGCCTGGCAGACAACTTCGGTTCGTCCCGTTATCGTTCATTACACAAATAAAAAAAGAATAAACTCCGGGAACGGGTTGGGTTACAAAAGCAATTTTGCCGTTCGGTCCGAATGACGGTTCAAAATCCACTGTCCCGTTATCCAGGCAGGTTTCATTAGTGCCGTTGGCATTCATCACACATATTCCCTGAAAAGTAGTTTGGTCGGGACGTGTCCGTGATGTGGAAAAAGCGATCTTGCTTCCGTCCCGGCTAAACGTCGGATCGACATCGGCGGAAGTGTTGTTGGTCAGGCGCGTTTGATTTGTGCCGTCGGTATCCATCACGTAAATTTCCGCGTTGAAGTCGCGGGTTGAAGTAAACGCGATTTTGCCGTTAGGACCGAACGACGGGTTTAAGTCATCTCCGGCACTATTCGTCAAGCGGATTGTGTCTGTGCCATCGGCGTTCATTAAATAGATACTGCGAAAGAATCCGGTGCGGAAGCCGGAGAAAGCAATTTTAGTAGCGTCCGGGCTAAATGACGGATCGGTACGGTAAAAAAGCGATGCGCCGCCCAAAAGGGTTCGATTAGTTCCGTCCGGGTTCATCGAATAAATCTCCGAGTTGGAAGTAAAGGCAATTTTCCCCTGCGCGCCTGCGATCGGCGGTATGGAAAATAAAAATACCGCCATAACTAAACCGACAAAGAATTTGTTGCGTATTGTTTCCCGTAATTTCATGGTTTTCTCCCGTTCGAAGGAAAATCGTTGTCCTACGGACAGACGACTGCCGTTAAAGCAACCGCTCCCGCGTTGTCAATAGTGAGCAGCCGACAGGTGTTTGCGTCGGGCGATTTGAGAATGATTCCGTTGCCGGGCGAGTCAACTAAAATATTGCCGCCCGTTACGTCTAATTTAGCTCTCGGCGCGGTAGTCCCGATGCCGAAGCTGCCGAGAACAAATCCGTTTCCGGTAACCTGTGCGGTATTTGCCGTTATTGTTCCGCCGACGGTGCCGTTGCCCGCGATGTTGAAATTCGCGCCCGCCTGCGGTGTCGTTTGATTAAGAATGGCATTAACGCTGCCCGTCGAAGCAGTAGTTTGAATCGTGCCGTCGGGAAATTTCACGCCGCCCGTTGTCGTTTCGATTAAACCGACAACCGTTAATTTCGACCCCGGCGTTGAGGTGCCGATGCCGACGTTGACATTGTTACCCAAAACCAACGAATTATTTTGCGACACAATCGCACCCGCGCCGATTGCCGTCGCGTTCGTCAGATTGTTCGCGCCGACATTGGCGAGATTGCCGATGATTGTGTTGTTGTCGCCGATCGTATTTCCCTGACCGGCGAGGTTTCCGAAAAACGAATTGCCGCTCGCCGTGTTGTTGCGTCCGGCATTGCGCCCGAAGAATGAGTTGTTGCTGCCCGCCGAGTTAAACAAGCCCGAACTCGTGCCGACGAAAGTGTTGTTCGTGCCGGTCGTGTTGGATTGTCCGGCACTTGCGCCGAAGAATGAATTAAAATCAGCATTGTTGAAAGCCCCGGCATTGGAGCCGAAAAACGAATTTTGTCTGCCGGTTTGATTAGAAATACCGGCGACGTAACCGAAAAATGCATTGTTCATGCCGGTCGTGTTTTCCTGTCCGCTGCCCGCTCCGAAAAACGAATTGCGACCAGCAGTATTCTTTTGACCGGCAAAAACTCCGACAAAAGTATTCTCGCTGCCGGTTTGATTGTCAGTTCCGGCTGCCGCGCCGATAAAGACGTTATCCGCTCCGGTCGTGTTATTGATGCCCGCGTTGATGCCGAGAAATGAATTCCGAAAGCCGGTCGTGTTTCGCAGTCCCGCGCTTTTACCGAAAAATGAATTTTCGTAACCCGTCATGTTGGCTAGCCCCGCACCCTGACCGAAAAAGGCATTGTCATAACCCGTCGTATTTGCCTTACCCGAATTCATGCCAACAAAAGTGTTAGATGTGCCGGTAGTGTTCCCAAAACCGGCTTCCGCTCCTAAGAAAGTGTTGAAAGAAGCCGTATTATTGAATCCGGCAACATTTCCGACAAATGTATTGGAACTTCCCGTTAGATTTACAAACCCGGCACCTGAACCGACGGCGGTATTACCGTTTCCCTCTGTATTGTTTAACCCCGCGCTGGTTCCAAAGAATGAATTGGCGCTCCCGCTAGTGTTGTATTGTCCGGCAAAGCGTCCGAAAAACGAATTGTTAATGCCGGTCGTATTTGCCGCGCCTGCACTGATGCCGGCAAACAAATTACCCGTTCCGGCACTGCTCAAAA
>JALHNX010000150.1 GCA_022843305.1 Pyrinomonadaceae bacterium
ACCGAGAAAAACAATTATCTGCGGCGGATTTTCGCCCGTGATAAGAAGTTTGCACAATTCGGCGAAATTTTCCAAGCTCCAGCGGCGGCTCGGATGTCCCGCGCCGGGAAAAATCCCGACCAGATTTTCGGTTTCCGCGTTTTCCTTTTTGAGAAGATTTTCGACAAATTCAATGTCTGCCTCTTTCGACTTTATCTCGACAAAACGCGGCGCAGCTTCAATTCCGAGCGGTTTAAGAATATCTAAATATCTGTCCGTGATATGTTTCGATTTGTCTTCCGGCGGCGGTTTCGCGTGAAATTTCGCCAAAAAATCGAGCGAGCGATTTTCACGATTCGCATAAAGCCTCGACTTTGCACCTGACAAAAACCCCAACAAATTAGTTTCCGAAAGACTGTGCAGATCAATAATAAAATCGAATTTCCGGCGGCGGATTTCTTTGACCAGACGGCGGATTTTATTGATCGAACGAAGTTTATTTCCATCGCGCAGTTCGACGCGGTCAACGATTATTTCTTCATCAAAAACATCGGCGAGT
The DNA here is from genome assembly GCA_022843305.1 of Pyrinomonadaceae bacterium. Taxonomy (GTDB): domain Bacteria; phylum Acidobacteriota; class Blastocatellia; order Pyrinomonadales; family Pyrinomonadaceae; genus JAFDVJ01. The sequence continues at coordinate 539 of JALHNX010000150.1, forward strand.
TTGGCAATCATCGCGCTCGATTTTCCGACCAGCGCAGTAATTTTCGCCGCCGGAAATTTCCCGCGAATCGCCTGCAAAGCGGGCAAAGCAAGAATCACATCGCCCATCTGCCCGAAATGAATAACGAGAATATTTTGCGGGTTGAAATTCATTGCTTCCAACCTCGTATTTCATTTATCAAACAGCCGAAACCTTGCGGGAAAAATTCTTCAAGTTGCGCCAAATCTTCAACCAATCTTTCGGCAGATTCTATCGCTTTTTCCTTCAAACTCTCGATTGCAGGTCGGTCGTTTCCGTAAAGTTCTACTTTCAAACTTTTTCTGTCATATTGAATTCGCTCACCATTTTGCTTACGAATCCAAGTCGCTTCGTTGACGTGAGGGTTAATACCGCACAAAAACCAAGCCTCGATTGCCGGAACCGGAACGCCAATCGCAACTTTAAATGCTTTTTCGCCTTTGAGTTTTGAAACAGTTTTTGCGACTGCCTTCCGAAGTTGACACAAACGGCATTGCTCATTTGATTCTGTTTCGTGTTCTTTCGTGTGGACAGATGTATCATCGGAATCGGAAACAACAATTAAGGCTTCTGCGTCTGTCCAAAAATAAACTCCTTTGATAACGTTCGGCAATAATTTATCGACGTGTGAAGAACTTCTTCGCTCAATCGTATTCGGCAAATCAGTTTCTTCAATTTCTTCGCCTAAAATTCCCGCAACTAAAATTTTGAGTGCGGCTTCGTCGGCAGGTGATTCGCTAAAGAAAGCGATTTTCATACGTGCGCGGGAACGCCTCCGAGAATTCCGCTATACCAAATTTCGCCGAGCGGTGCGTCTTGAATCACTTCCTCGTAATGCGGTTTATCAATCAGACGCTCAAAATGAACGCCGTTTTCGTCTTTGCTCGCAATCACGATTTCTTCGGGATGCTCTTTGTAAAGGTCAAGCAAATACGGCGAATGCGTCGTCGCAATAACTTGAATCGGCTCGCGCTTTTCGCCGTAATTTTCGGGATAAGCAAGCCGATACATAGCTTCCTGAATATTTTTTAAAAGTCGCGGGTGAATTCCTTTTTCGGGTTCTTCAAATGCAACAATTTTCGGCGGGTCAGGTAAGTAAGCAAGCGTTAAATAAGCTAAAGCAAGACGAGTTCCGTCAGATAAATCTTTCGCTTTGATTTTATGTTTTCCAATTTTAGTTCTTAAAACGACATATTTTCCGTCGTCATTTCTGTCGAACAAAATCTGGTCAAATTCAGGAAACCAATCTTCAAGAGCATCATTAAGCTCTTTCCATCTTTCAGGCTCCGTGTCTTTTAATAAATCTAAAATACCTGCAAGATTTCCACCATCATTTCTTAATGTTTTTTCGCTGTTGATGGGAACAGATTGAGAAATTTTTTCAGGGTCGAAACTAAATACATGAAAGTCTGAAAAAGGCTCTTCAGCAAGTTCTTTAAGTATCTTAGCCATACCTTTTTCCATTTCATCTTCGTATTCTTCATCTACGTAACCTTGTGAATATTTCCATTGCCATAGCCAGTTAATACTATCCAATGATATGGAAACAACAGTATCTTGGTCAGCTCCAGCCGAAACAATATCGTTCCAAGAAAAACTTTCAGGGCTTTTTAGAATATTAATAGAATTTAGGGCAGACGTTTTCCCCGTTCCGTTCGCGCCAACAATCAGCGTAAAACGTCCAAGCGGTAAGGTGGCATCGCGCAGGGCTTTGAAATTTTTGTAGCGGATTTCCTTAATCATAGATTTAATTATACGCCATAAATTCAAAATTCCCGCAAATCTCTGCCTGTCATCTCAGTAGGTTTTTCAAGACCTAAAATCCCGAGAATCGTCGGCGCAACGTCTTCGAGTGCGCCGTTTGCGCGAAGTTTTACTTCGCTTGCATTGCTGTCAATCAGATGAAACGGAACCGGATTTGTCGTGTGTGCGATGTTCGGTTCGCCCGTCAGAAGGTCTGCCATTTCCTCGCAGTTTCCGTGATCCGACGTGATGATCGCCACGCCGCCCGTTTCCTCGATCTTCTCGACGATACCGCCGAGACAGGTGTCCATAAACTGGACGGATTCGATGGTTTTTTCGAGATTTCCGCTGTGCGCGACCATATCGGCGGCGGCAAGATTGACGATGAAAACGTCGTTTTCGTCGGCTTCGAGTGCGCGCAAGAGCTTGTCCGTAACTTTGAAACAGCTCATCTCGGGCGAGATTTCGAGCGACATTTTTTTCAAACTGGGAACGATCACGCGCTGTTCACAGGCGTGTTCGTTGTCCGCGCCGCCATTGAAAAAATAAGTGACGTGCGCGTATTTTTCGGTTTCGGCAACGCGGCAATTCAGCACACCGTTTTCGGCAAAGACCTGCGCGAGGGCTTTTTCCTCGCCCTCCTGTTTGAACGCGACCGGCAAGCCGAATTCGCGGTCGTATTCCGTCAGACAGACGGTTTCGATCTGCGGTTTGCTCAAGCTGGCGATGTCGGTTTCGTCCTTCACCGAAAGCGATTTGACGAGCTGGCGCATTCGATCACCGCGATGGTTGAAAAATATCACCGTATCGCCGTTTTTGATGCTCGCAACCGGCTCGCCCGACTCTCCTTCCAGCACAATCGGCTGAATAAATTCGTCCGTGATGCCGCGCAGGAAAGAGCTGCGAACCGCCGAAACCGCGTCGAAAGCGCGTTCGCCTTCGGAATGCACGAGCATCGTATAGACACGCGCCGTGCGTTCCCAATTCGCGTCTCTGTCCATCGCGTAATAACGCCCGCAAAGCGTGGCGATTTTGCCGATGCCGATGTCCGCCATCTTGATTTCGACCGCTTCGGCATAAATATCCGCCGTCCGCGGCTGAACGTCGCGCCCATCCAAAATGCCGTGAACGAAGACGTTTTCCAAGCCTTCGTTTTTCGCCATTCTCAGAAGCGCGAAAAGATTTTCGGGCGACGAATGAACTTCGCCGTCCGAGAGAAGACCGATCAAATGCACGGCGGAATTATTTTCACGCGCCGCCGCAAAAGCGTTTTTGAGAACCGCGTTTTCAAAAAAGTTTCGGGATTTGACCGCTTCCGAAATACGCGAAATGTCGGTTTGCACGATGCGTCCCGCGCCGATATTTAAATGTCCGACCTCGCTGCTGCCCGGCGCATCCGCCGCCAAACCGACGCGCAATCCCGACGCGGCTAAAAACGTGTGCGGGTATTTTTCGCAAATTTCGTCGTAATAAGGCGTATGCGCCAGCGCGATCGCGTTGCCTTCCTTGCGCGGCGAATGTCCCCAGCCGTCCAGAATGACCAGTGCCAGCGGTCGTCGTTTTCCGTTGTTCATATTTGATTCGAGTTTCAGATTCGGTATTTTGATTTCCTCAATACGCATCGGGCGCCGCCTTTTCCATCCATCTTGCAGGATGCTTTAAGGAGGTAAATCCGTATTTTTCGTAGAGCGTGTGCGCGTCCTTTGTCGCCAGAACCCAGCGGCGAAAACCCTGCAAATCGGGATGATTAACGATAGTTTCCATCAGCCATTTGCTTAAACCCTGTCCGCGAAATTCTTCTAAAATGTAAACATCGCCGAGATAAGCAAACGTTGCGTAGTCCGTCACGACCCGCGCAAACCCTATTTGATTTTCGCCTGTATAGACCCCAAAAGGCAAGGAATTTTTTATCGCCGTTGCGGTTTGTTCACGGGTGCGTTTGTTTGCCCAGTAAGATTCCTCGGATAAAAACTTATGAATCGCCTCAATTTGCAGACGATTTCGGTCCGTGCTGATAATAAATTCGCCGTTTTTCCACTCTAAATTTTGCACTATTTATTGATTTCAAACATTCCTTTTTCTTTGTTCCAACTCAAACGGTTTTGATTAGTGTTCCACCAATTCTTCCACCATTCATAAGTTTGTCTGTCTTTATTACCTGTGATTATTGCTAAATAGCGATGCGTCATCGTATCGGGACTACATAAAGCAGCCGGTGAATTTGGTTCTTTTGGAAGTTCATCTATCTTGTAAAGCCTTTGTAAACAATCCTTCGTCACTTTTTCCTTTTCCTTTGTCGGTTTTATTGCTGCAACTAATGCTTCCAAAGCCTCTCGGCTTCGTATTTCCGAAAGACCTTTTTCAGTAGTTTCAAAAGGATTTTGGTATTCTTCGATCTGCTCGCCATTTAGAAACCGATTCCATTTCTTTTGCAGTTTTGCCAAATCATCCGCACTCGAAGCGACTTTAACAAAACCGAAATTCTTTTTAGTCAGATTTCGCAAGACCCAATTTGCCCGACCGGCAACGGTAAATAAATCATCATCAACCTGATAGCCTTTTCCCTCAAATAGAATTTCGCCTGAGGTAATCCTTTCCCAAATTATCAAACGACTCGTATTCTTTAACGAAACTTTTGTTTGATTGGTCAGCTGTAAAGATAAAGTTTTCAGTAAATTTTTATCTTCTTTGTGCGACATTGACGCAACTACTAAAAGATAAGCGTCTGCCCAAGAACTAACCTTGAGATTTTTCTCTCCTATTTGCGCTGCTTTCAATTGCTTCGCTTCGTTAAAAGATTCCTCCGTAACGCCTGACACATCCCTTGCCGACCAGGAAAGCAAAATGCCGTCAGCATTTACGTTTTGGACGAAAAAACTAAAAACAAAAACTGCCAGAATTGATTTCAACATAATCTTCATTTTCCTCTTCAAAATTTCCTTTAGTCTGTCTGAAACCGCGCCTTGCAGTTCGGGCATTCGATCATTTTCTTTTTGCCCGAAAGCGGAATCGTCGGGACGATAAAAAAGAGCGTCAGAAATCGCATTCCGGTTTTTTCGCTAAACTGCGCGACCGTGCCGCATTCGGAACAGCGGATCATATCGGGCGTTTTCGCGCCGCCCCAGGTGAAGAATTTCGTGCCGATGATAAAAAACATAATAGAAAAGATTTTACTCCTTTTTTTCCAAATTCATAAGAGAATCTTCGACCTCGCGCCGGGAGCGCAGCCGGAAAAGCATCTTTTCTTTTCCGAAGCGCTTTAATCTTTCTTCGATTGCCGGTTTCGCGCGTGTCGGAAACGTCCAGACCCAGTGCAGAAATTCCAAATCAATCTTTTCGTTGCAGCCTTCCGCCATATCCGGGCGATTCGTGCCGCGATAGGTCAAGCGCCGTTTGATTACGCGGTAAAGACAAACCGTACGCGAAAAATCGAGAAATATCACCGTGTCGCAGGCAGGCAGGCGTATTTCCATCGTCCCGCCGAAATTGCCGTCCATTATCCACGCGTCCTGCTTTATGACATCTTCGACCGCTTTTCGAAATTCGTCTTTCGGCGATTCGGTCCAGTTCGGTCGCCAGTGAATTTTGTCAAGATGAAAGACTTCGATGCCGAGCGCTTCACCCAACCGTCGGGCAAGAGTTGATTTTCCCGCGCCGCCCGAACCGATTATCAAAACTCTTTTCATAAATTTTTGGGTATTTAAAGTTTATCGCCGCAAATCTTTGATAAAAGTCTAATTATTCGCGCTTTGCCGTAGAGGAAGACAGGAAACGCTCTGCTCTCAGGTCAAAAAAAAAAGCCAAAATGTTACTTTGGCTTTTTTTCAAAATGTACGAAAAAGGGTAAATTACCTGGCTGACGGAACTCCGCAATCGCGCGGGCAGCTCGTTGCCGTTTCGCCGCACCGCTTATTGCAATAACCATCGCCGCATTTGCCGCAAGCCGCCCCCGCAACTTCTTTTCCCATTTCACAAGCGGCGTTATTCGCAGAGCCTGAATTGACATAAAAAGCCGATCCGACCGCAACGACGAATGCCATCAAAAAACCTAACATTACTTTTGAAATTTTCATATTTTCCTCCCTGAATAATAAATCTCACAACCTTTCGTTCACTAATTGATTTAGTTGAACGAACAATCTGCGGAATGATTCCGCGTTATAAAACCCGAACACAGGCACTTTATAATAAGGCTATTGATTGTGTCAAATAAAGGCAAAGTCAATTAAGCTTTGATCTGGTAAAACGCCTTTCTTCCTAAATATTTTGCCGAATTGTCCAAATCTTCTTCGATTCTTAAAAGCTGATTGTATTTGGCAATGCGGTCTGAACGGGAGAGCGAACCCGTTTTGATCTGTCCGGCGTTCGTCGCCACCGCCAGATCGGCGATGAAACTGTCTTCCGTTTCGCCCGAACGATGCGAGATAACGCACGTCATATTGTTGGTTTTCGCCAGCTCGATGGTGTCGAGAGTTTCGGTCAAAGTGCCGATTTGATTAACCTTGATTAGAATTGAGTTTGCCGCGCCGGTTTCGATTCCCTTTTGCAGAAATTTTGTATTAGTGACAAAAAGATCGTCGCCGACAAGCTGAACTTTTTTGCCGATGTTCTGCGTGATTTTCGTCCAGCCTTCCCAATCCGATTCCGCCAAGCCGTCTTCGATGGAAATGATCGGGTATTTTTCCGTCCAATCCGTCCAGTAAGCGATCATTTCATCGCTCGTCAGCTCGCGTTTATCGGACTTTTTGAAAATATATTTGCCGTCTTTGAAAAACTCGCTCGCCGCCGGATCGAGCGCGATCATAATGTTTTCGCCCGCTTTGTAGCCGGCTTTTTCAATCGCTTCCAAGATAGTTTCAATCGCTTCTTCGTTCGATTTCAGATTCGGCGCAAAACCGCCTTCGTCGCCGACGCTCGTCGCGTAGCCGCGCGATTTCAGAACGCTCTTTAAGTTATGAAAAATCTCCGCGCCTGCTCTTAAAGCTTCCGAAAAACTTTCCGCGCCGACCGGCATGATCATAAATTCCTGAAAATCGACGTTGTTGTCGGCGTGTGCGCCGCCATTGATGATGTTCATCATCGGCACGGGCAGCGTTTTCGCGTTCGTGCCGCCGATGTAGCGATAAAGCGGCATTTCCTGAAACGCGGCGGCAGCGCGCGCCGTTGCCATCGAAACCGCGAGCAGCGCGTTTGCGCCTAAGTTAGATTTGTTTTCCGTGCCGTCGAGTTCGATCAGCGTCTGATCAACCAGCGTCTGGTCGAGCGCGTCCAAACCTTCGAGTTCATACGCGATCTTTTCGTTGACGTTTTCGACCGCCTGCAAAACGCCTTTGCCCAGATAGCGTTCGTTGTCGCCGTCGCGCAGCTCGACCGCCTCGTTTTCGCCCGTCGAAGCGCCTGACGGAACTGCCGCGCGTCCGGTCGTGCCGTCTTCCAGGATAACTTCCGCCTCGACGGTCGGATTTCCGCGCGAATCCAAAATTTCACGCGCCCAAACTTCTTCGATTAAACTCATTTTGTAATAAAAAACTCCGGTAATAAGATATGAAAAACCTATTCGATAAATTTAACAGAAGAAGAAGGTAAATGGAAAACAGGCTGACAGCAAACCAAAGGCAATGATTAGTAGTATTAGAAAAAACTCTTTGCCGTCTGTGTGTTTCTTTCTATTCGTGAAGTCGAAGATTCTTGTAACAAAGTTGAACCCATAATGCGCGGAGACATTTGCCATTATCTTTTTATTAGACGAACAAGTGGGTTTCCATTTTTCACATCATTCCGACACATTTTTTTCACTGCGTAACTTATTGTCGATAAAAGGATTTTTCAATTTACCGAAAAAAAAATGAAAAAAAATGAAAGTTTTTTCCCTTTTTTGGTTATTAAGTATTTAGGATCACAAAATTTTTGTGATTCAGATGATGTCGTGAAGAGATTTCCACAACTTTCAAAAGCTAATGTAAAAAAAGCCAAAGGAAATCACCGACATAAAGCCATTACTGAAAAGCAAAAAGGATAAAAATAAAATTAGGATAATTCTTTTTAAAATTATTGTCTGTTTCCGGTTTCTTTTTACGCATTATAACAATGTAAAGAAAGGAAAACCGAAAATAAAAAAAAACTATTGTTATTTTTAAAAAAACTATTGTTATTTTCAAAAAATGGGTATAGAATGCTTTCGAAACGTATTATCAAGTAATTTCCGCGGTTTTTATCTCAGCCTTGCATTTTTGAAGGCTTTGAAGACCGTCTATTATTCGTTGCTTTCAGACAGGAAATTAGGTTGATTCGATAAGACGAAAATCCTACAGGTTCACAACATAAATCGGTTCAAAGTGATGTTTTATTTACAGTTTTTTTTTGTATCAATTGCCAAAATCCGATTTCCGAAAATTTTCATCTGTTCATAGGAGGAACAAAAGATGTTAGCTGCAAGCTATTCAAAGAAGATTAAAAATTGTTTACAACATTTTGGCGGTCGCTTTTCAATGCGCGCTGTCTTGATGTTTATTTTTTTGTCGGGTGTTTTAGCAATCTTCAATGCACCCGTTTTCTCTCAAAGTAATGTTACCGGCGGTTTTGAAGGAAGAGTCATTGACGGCGAAAACGGTCCCGGATTAGGCGGTATCTCCGTCCAATTCATCAACCTCGCCAACGGCTATCAAAGCGCTAAACGAACCAACGCGGAGGGTTACTTCCAACAGGATTTTTTATCGCCCGGAGTTTATACGATCAAGGTCGAAGCTGCCGGCTATGAAGTGTATGAAAAAAGACAAGAGCTTTACGCGACGCGCAGCAACCGTTTTGTACCGCTTCCGATTGCCTTGCGGAAAATAGGCGCGACGACCGCGACCACAAACAATCCGCAGCCGGTCAATCCGAATCCGACGACACCGACGACCACCACGACTTCAACGACAACGGCAACCGTTCAGGACAATGATGTGGAATCGGACAAAGACTCGGGCGGAGGTAATAATCCGCGGCGCGACGGGTCTTTCAATGCCGGACAGGTATTGAGTCTGCCTTTGGGCTCGACAACCCTGACACGCACCTTTGATGAACTGGCATTCTTAGTGCCCGGCGTATATCTTCCGCCTCAGGCAATCGGTAACTCGGTCGGTCCGGGAATCGGCGGCGGTGTCGGCACGAGCGGTCAGTTCTCCGTTAATGGTTTGCGCTCGCGCGCTAACAACTTTACGGTTGACGGCTCGGACAATAACGACGAAGACATCGGTGTTCGCCGTCAGGGCTTTTTCACGCTCGTCCCGCAGCCGATTGAATCCATTCAGGAATTTCAGATCATCACTCTGCTCGCGCCCGCGCAGTTTGGTCGCAACCTCGGCGCACAGGTCAACGCCATCTCCAGATCGGGCGGCAATCAGTTTCGCGGCACGATTTACGGAATGTTCAATTCCGACAGACTCAACGCGCGAAACTTTTTTGATAATGCCGGTGGTAATACAAACATCAATTTAGATGCCAGACACAACGGGAATACTGTTCCTGTTTTTGTGGATGGCACACGAAAACAGGTTACAAATTTTGCCGGAAATAAAGATGAATTTAGTTTACTGCAAGGCGGCTTTGCTTTCGGCGGACCCATTATTACCAATAAAATGTTTTTCTTTTTTTCGGCGGAGGGACAAAGACTTAACGCACTAAAGGAAAGAAATTTTGCAGTTCCGACCGTCGAGCAACGCGGATTTGCTAATAGCGGAGCATCAGGATTACAACAATGCTTAAATCCTGCTAACGGACAGTTCGGAACAGTAGTAAATGGAGTATGCACTGTTAATGGAACGCCAACTAATTATACTTTAGGATTTCCGACATCAGTTAGTGGAGATGCAGTCTTTAGTTTATTTCCATTTCCAAACGACCCGAACGGAATCTACGGACGCAATACCTATTCACAAGAACTTTCAGCCGATGCCCGCGGAGTTATTCTTTCGGGCAAAGTTGATTGGAACGCATTCAAAATTCGTGGTAATCAACAAACTTTTACCGGTCGTTATAATTTCACGAATGACGAGCGCAACCTAACCGATGTCGGCGGGGCTTTATTTTCAAGCATTCGCCCACTTGTCCGAACAAATAATTTTTCAAGTTATTTGAGCGGCGGTTTAAGCAATAACGTATCGAACGAATTTCGCTTTTCTTGGGGGCAAACGGATTTGAATTTCGAGGAACTCCCTGACACTACAGGTTTTATACGTCCTTTGAACAGACGTTTTAATGATCCGAATGATGCCCGGTTTCTTTTGAATGCAAATTTGGTGTTAAATTTTACTCTCCCGCTTAGCTGCACGACAACCGGCTGCACCGCTCCCGGTTCGACTAGATATGGAACTGCCGGAACTACTGAATCAGAATTGGGTCCGATAGGACAGTTGATTGTCGCAGGCTTTAGCCCGGTCGGGGTTGATGTTTTTAATTTTCCGCAAGAACGGAAAAATAATACTTTCCAGTTTGCCGATACAATTCGCTGGCAATTTGGTCAGCATACATTGACTTTCGGCACGGACATCCGCCGAACCTACTTGGACAGTGATTTACCCCGTAACTCGCGCCCGCTGGTTACTTTCAATGGCGGTGTTACCTTTAATAGCAGCAACCAAGCGGTAATCTCATCTCCATTGAATTTGGCTTCGTCAGGCGCGGCGACGGGTTTCTTCCAATCTCTGGTTTTACCCAATAATGACTCGCGTATCAAACTAAGCTACAACCAATTGAATTTCTTTGTGCAGGATGAATGGCGCGTAGCACCTAATTTCGTTATTAATTATGGTTTGCGGTACGAATACAATACTGTTCCGGTAGAAGCGGATCGAAAAATCGAAGATACTTTCCAAGCGCCGAGAAGTGCGTTTCCATCAATTTCATCTATTGATGTTTATCGCGGTTTTCAAGACTTTTTAGACGGAAGGTCAAAAATTTTCGACCCTGATCGCAACAACTTTGCGCCTCGTATCGGTTTTGCATGGTCGCTTTTTGACAATAAGACAGTAGTTCGTGGCGGTTACGGGCTTTACTATGACCAGATTATCGGGTCGGTGGTAAGTCAATCGCGCAACGTCTTTCCAACCTTTACAACTCTTAATACAGGTGGAGGCGATCTTTTCTGTAACGGGGGAGAGTTTACTTTCTTAAACCCGATTACAGGAGCTTACAGTACAACCTCTTGCACCACGGGGTTGACTAATCTTGTTCAAAACGGGACTTTAAACACCTTAAACCCTGCTTTTAACACGGCTGCCTTACTTAACAGTCTGCTTCTTTATTTCCCGCGTCAAAATGGAACTTTCTTTGGCGCGACTATCCCTAAAAGAGAGTTAGATACTCCAATGTCTCACCAGTATTCAATTAGCGTTGAACAAAAACTGTTTGGTAACACCTTTCTTTCAATAGGATATGTCGGAACGACCGGACGTAGTTTACTCCGGTTTACGACACCGAATCTTGGAAGTAACTACATCGCCAGAATTGACGGGTTTGTTTTAGACAACAATCAACCAACCGCGTTTGGAACAACTTTTGATGCTTTCAGCAATTCGAACCTAACTCGTCCTAATCGCAATATCGGTCCGATTAATCAATTTGAAACAACGGGACGCTCTCGTTATGATTCGCTTCAGATTGAGCTTCGCGGACGCTTAAAACGAGACTTCCAATATCAGATGAATTATGTCTATGGAAAAGTTGAAGATGATGTTTCGGATGTTTTCGATCTGGCGGGCGCATCGGCACTGCCGCAGAACAGTCTGACGTTTGAGGGTGAATATGCTCCGGCAAACTTTGATGTTCGGCATAGATTTACCTATAACTTCATCTATGATTTGCCGAGCTTGAAAGGACAAAACAGTTTTGTTCGTTATTTGTTCGGCGACTGGCAAATCGCAGGAGCCGGCAAATTCCAGACCGGGCAGCCGTTTACGGTTAATTCGATTTTCGATATTAACTTTGACGGCAATTTGACTGACCGACTAAACAACACCCAATTTATTAGTGTAACGGGCGACCGTCGCCAGCCGTTGAGTTTAACATGCACGACTGAAACCCAATGTCAGACAATGTTAGCGCCTTTCGGTCAAGACGGCTCGGTTGGGCGTAATAGTTTCCGTGCTGGAAGCATTTTGGAACTCGATTTGTCGTTCAGCAAACGGTTTGTTATCAGAGAAAACCACAACCTGCAATTTAGGATGGACGTTTTCAATTTTACGAACCGCGCCAATTTCGGCGTTCCGGTGCGCTTTCTCGGCTCTCCCGGATTCGGACAGGCAACCGATACCGTAACGCCCGGCAGACGTATTCAGTTTGCATTGAAGTATAACTTCTAAGCCAGCCTACGTTTTTTGGGTTAATGAGGAGCGCGAACGATTTTTGCTCGCGCTCCTTGAATTTCTTTGAAGATTTGAGTTATTTAATTTTCGCTCAGCCGACCGAAATGCGAAGGCGCGGGCGATTTCAGCAGTTCGTTTGAAGATTGTTTTTACTATTGAAACTATTGTGTTACGATACATTTCCGACAATCTCGCGTTACTCGAAGGATGGATGATGAAGGGGAAGAGTTTTGCTTTAACGGCTTTGATTTTCTGCGGCATTGTTTTTTGGGCGATGACCGTTCAGGTCGCCGCGCAGTTGGATGTCGAAAACCGCCAGAGTCTGACGGAAAAATCAACCAATAAGCCAAGACCGAAAACTACCACGTCAAAGAAACCCAAAACTGCGAGAAAGCAGTCGAAAGCCGAAACTTCCGATTCGCTGAAAAAAATCTCCCGCCCGAAAAATCCGGCGGTCAGAACAAGCTATCTGGCGGTAACGACCGAGCCTCGAGCGAAAGTCCTGCTGGTTTCCGACCGACCGAATTCGTCTCCGATAGAACGCATCGCGCCGAGTAACGGGATTATTGAATTCGATAAACTTCCGCCGGGCGATTATACGCTTTCGGCTTCGCTCGACGGATTCAACCCGCGCGAAGCGGATCTTTCGATTCCGCCGTCTGACTCGCTGGCTTTCGGCTTTAAGCTCGAAGCCGAAAAATACCAGTTAAGCCTCCAAACCAATATTTCCGAAGGCGAGGTGCGTTACGCGCCCGCCGATTTTGTCGGTTACAACGCGGACAGGTCTTTAAAGTTGAGGGAAAAAGGCGGCTACTGTATCGTTCCGATCAAAAACAACGTCGCCGTTATTACGGGGATGAAAAAAGACTACTACACTATTGACATCCGTCCCAAAGAAGTCAAATATGAGCCTGTTCTGGCGGGCATCGCGCCCGACGATCTTGAAGAAGAGGAAGAGGCTTCGACCGGCTCGCCGGAAAGCTATCAAATAAATCTTCCGGTTAAAGAAAGCACCGAGCAGTTTCCGAATTCATGGACGAATAACGAATGGAATCTGCCGTCGGGCTGGGGCTTGCGAAACAAACTTTCGACCAGCGGTTTACCGGGCATCGGGCTGCCGCGCAGCGAGATGTATCGCTATTACACGGATTTTGAAATGATCGCCAGCGTTACGCTCTCCGACAAAAGAACTGCCGGTTTCGTTTTCCGCGCCGTTGACGCGCAAAATTATTATCTCTTACAGATTTCCGGCGCGAATGCCGCCGAACCCTACCGCGTTACGGGCTATGTCGTCAAAAACGGTAAAGCCGAACAAATTTTCTCGAATCCGATAGATAATGTGGCATCTATCGTTAATAAACAATTTCGTCTAACTATTCGGGGTAAGGATAATGTTTTCAGGCTTTATATCGAAGACAGCGCGACCGGCGACGGCGGTGAACTCGGCAATATGGTTGACCGCTTCAGTAACTTCAAAAAAGGCGCGGTCGGCATTGCCGGAAGTGCGAACTCGAATTTTGAGGTCGTCTTTTTTACCGTCTGCTACCGGTCATGCCGGTAAAAAATTTGAAATTTGCGGAAGTCTGAGTTAAACTCACAAGTTACAGAGTATTAATAAAATAGTTTCTTTTCGAGGAGGGAAATAAACCACCCGAAAACCGATTCGGACTCCTTCCGCAACAGTCACTCGTCGCAACGGCACTGGTTACTGTCGTTGGTCTTTAAG
>JALHNX010000151.1 GCA_022843305.1 Pyrinomonadaceae bacterium
AATCCCGGCTCTTAAATAAATCCCGTCCGCCCAGATAGGGCTAAACCCAACATTGCTGTCACCAGCCGCAAAGTAGCAATTCATTTTCAAGCCGTCACTACTTTTTCAATCGTCAATCGCTTATTCATATCAAGTTTGAAAGTCCCATATGGAGTAACATGGCTGTAAACAAGCGGCGTTAAAGCCCGCAAGTCTTCCGGTTGTAAACGCTCCTGCCATTCGGGTTCGCTCAAAATTTGCTGAATCATCAGCGTGTTGATATAAACCAAGCTGATTTGGAGCAGATGTAATGACAGCATTGTGATTTCCTGGTCTTCGCGCCGATTCGAGGCGAACTCGCCGCCTTTGCCATACATGATGAATCCGTTGACACTGTTCCAATGCTCAATTACATTTAAGCCTTCGTGAATCTCGCGGCGCAGCTCAATATCGTGCAGATAGCGGCAGAGAAAAATCGTTTTGATTGCCTTGCCCAATTCCGAAAGAGCTTTGTAAGTCGGATGCTGCAAATTCTGACGGGTAAAACGACGCAAAATAGCCTCGGTTTCGGCGGTGCCGAGCCGCAGCGCGGTCGCGTATTTGACCATTAAGTCGTATTGCTGTCGGATCAGTTTCCAATCTATGGCGCGTTTCAGGATGGGTTGCAGATTCCGATATTCATTGTCTTTTCCGTTTTCCACCCGGTAGAGTTTTTGGCGGTGAATCGCCTTCAGACGCGGCAACAACTCAAATCCGAGCAGACGGCAAAAAGCGAATGCCACCTCCGATTGCCCGTGACTATCGACATATTGTTTATTGACGCTCATTTCCGTGCAGTGCCGCAAAACGCCTTCAATCATCGCGGCGGCTTCCGAAGACGAGCAAGTTTTCAATTGCGAATAAATACAGGTCGATTTTCGTTCGACGTGCCAGTAAATCATCACGCCGCGCCCGCCGTAACGGGCATGCCATTCGGTCATCAGATTTTGGTCATATGCGCCGAACTTCTTGGAATCGGAAGCGCAGGCGGTTGTCCCTTCACCCCAGATGTTTGGCTGTCTGACCCGAAAAATGGCATTGACCACTTGCCGGATGGCGTTTCGCAAATGATCTTTGTTAATAAAGCGGCGACGAACATAAAGCAAGTCTTTATAGGTAAAGCCGTGTTCTCCGGCGCTCATCCGTTTTAGCCCGGTGTTGGTGCCAAGACCATAGAAACTAAGCAGCAGGCGCGGCTGCAATTCTGTTCGTTCTAAAGATTCCCAAGCGGTCGGGCTTTTAAAGGTTTCGGTAAAGCCGACTCGAAAATCGGTTTCTTTGAGGATGTCCAGCAGGCTGGTCATCTGCCAGTGCCGGCTCATTTCGGCTTTGAGCATCGACAAACGAAATTCCAGAGTTTCGAGTAGTTTCGGTATTATCCGGCGATAATGAGAACGGTAAGAATTCCGCATCAGAACGCTGACTTTTCGGCGATAAGCCGGACCGTTCGCCTTCCATTCTTTGACCAGATCGCGCAATGTCGGCTCCGGCACCACCGGATAAACGACCTCTTTAACAATGCCGTCCGGTCTTTCTAGTGTCGCTTCCGCCAGGCGAAAGAGAAGATTTGTCTTGCCCGTAACTTTTTTGAAATCTTCAAGAATTTCTTTTTCGACTTTGCGTTCCGCCCTCACGCCGATCCGATGTACTATCTCCAACAGCACGTCAACCAGCGTGTCGCTGATTCCCTGCATCAGCAAATAACAAAACGCGGCAAGCAAAGTATAACGCAGCGGAGACGGGTGGCGGCGCAGTTCATACGGCTCTTCAACCGCGGCGCGGCGGCGTAACCCGAGCAGAATTTTACGTGGAACATCGGCAAACAAATCGGCAGGCAAGTTAAGATTTCGCAACTGCTCCAACTTAGCAATCTCTTCAAACATCGTTTCGATGCTGGCTCTGCCGGAATCGGCTTTCAATCTTTGCCAGACTGAGCGTTGCAGCATCGCTTTTTCATCGCCGGGATTGCTTTGATGCTCCGGTTCTTCAAGCGAGGTTTGCAGCAAAGAGTCCAGCAGGGTTTGGTTTTCCGGCGTCAGTTGCGAAAGTATTTCGGCACAAAACTTTTCTTCATATGCTCTGGCTGCCGAACGGACGATACGATCAACCCGCTCGGGTGTCGGAGGTTCGATTTTCAACTCGCGGCATTTTTGATAAGCGGCAACCTTCAGATGTTCATAATCGCGCTCTTTGACAAGAATATGTTCTTGCAGCCACTGAGATAACGCATTAGCATCCTCGACGGTCGCTTCCCGAAAGCCGTGAAGTTGGCGAATCTGCGCCCGGTGATATTCGATGGTTCTGCCCCGCCACGCATATTTTTGAAACTGTTCGGGGGCGACCTTCACCTGTTTTGCCAGGTAATCGATCACCGTCTGAGGAACTTCCGCTGCTTGTTGCGGAAAGCGCGTTTCCATCTGAAAGAATTTCAGCAGCACAGCGCAGCCCAGTTTGGTCGCTCCGATTTTGTTTGCCAAGAACTCAACTTCCGGCGGCATCAGCGTCCAATACTCGACTAACTCATCTGTTTCCCAAGCACGCTTCATTACATTTTATTCACGATAAATTGAGTAAAATTATGTAAGGTTGCTAAAATAGAAAGCATATTATAACATTTCGCAGAAAATAGGAAAGACGAAATAATTTTAGTTAATGGAAATGAAACTGAGTCGAAAACCGGCATCAAACAATTCTCATTTCGTATCGTCGGAGTGAAAAGCGAAATCAGGCGAAATGAAAAAGTTGCCGAAAACGGAAAATTTTGTGAGAGCTGAAAAAATTGAAAATTCGGAAAAAATCGAAATCGTTGAAAAAATTGTTCGGCTGGCGAGAAAAGAGCGGCTCAGTTACGATGATTTTATTTACGTCTGCCAGCAGGTGCGAAAAAAACTCGGACTCAAAAAGCCGCGCAAGGAAAAACGACTGCCGCAAATTCTTTCCGAAACCGAGCTTAAAAAATTCTTTCAGGTAATCTCCGAGTGCGGCAATCTTCAGCACGAGATTATGCTCAAGCTGCTGTTTTTTACGGCGGTTCGGGTTGGCGAGTTGGTGAAAATCAAAGTTTCAGATATTGATTTTAATCAATGCAAAATTTTTATCGAGGAAGGCAAGGGGAGACGTGACCGCTATATTTTATTTCCGAATAATTTTCGGCTCGTGCTGCAATCTCATCTGCGGGCGAATCCGAAAAACAAATATTTATTTGAAACGACGCGCTTCACCTGTTTTACTCCGCGCCGGGTTCAGCAGATTGTGAAAGAATATCGGGAGATCGCCGAAATTTCGCAAAAAGTTCATCCACATTTGTTTCGTCATCAGATGATTACATATCTAACTTCGCACGGGCTTTCGGACAGTCAAATTCAACTGATTTCGGGACACGAAAGCAAAAAGAGTCTGGAAATTTATCAGCACCTTTCATTGAAAAATGTCGAGCAGGCTTATCAAGAGGCGGTTAAATCTTTAGGAATTGATTAAGTTCCTAAAGCAAAGGCGAGCCAAGTTATTGTCAAACACCTTTGGTTCCAGGAAAATATCTTAAAAGGTCCAGAAGTCATTTGCGAATGCACATTATGAAAAATCTTACTTTACCCGAACTCAAACAAACAATTCGTAATGATTCCGCATCATATTTTTTGAAGCGCGTTACTAAAACCATTTCTTGTCTGAGGTGAATATGAAATCAAAGATCGTGTTATTTTCGATACTCCTTTTTCTGACCGCAAACGGAGCATTTGCTCAACCGCAATGCAACTCTCCCTTCAACCCATTCAATATTTGTAACTCTAATTTTGAATGGTACGACTATTTTTTTTACGGCGAAATCATTTCTAAAGAAAAAATGCCTTACACAATGGTTAATTCTACGACTACAACTCATAAAGTAGTTGTGAAAGTGAAAAAATCATTCAAGGGAGAACTACCTGAAAAAGTTACCCTTTACTTAGGTTCAAGATCATTCTGCCAATATCCAACAGAAAAAAACAAATATTTATTTTATGCCAGCAATTCAGAATTGGATGGACGAAAGGTTTATTTTTCCGAATGGCTGAGCCGACCAATGACCGATTATTCGGCAGAAGCGGTTAATGAGGTATTTGCTAATATTCACTCAATTTTAAGAAATGAGAAGAGAGATTACGTTGAAGGAGGCGTTTATGAATTTTTTTCAGAGAGAAAAGAGATTTCAATGAAAAAAGAAGATGCCGACCGTAAGCAACCTAGTATTTCATATAGTGAACCGGTAGCAGATATTTTGATTGAGGCAATCAGCGAAAGCGATGGAAAAGTTTATCAAACCAGAAGCAAGACAGACGGGACTTTTAGAATTGACCGCATTCCGATGGGAACATACAAAATCAAGTTGTATTTGCCGCCGGACAAAGTACAAGTAGAACCCTTTAGATATGGAGTTAGCGATAACCTCTGTTCAAGAAAATGGGTGATTCCGGTAGTACAAAAGCCTTCAAAATAAATTTTAGCAAAGGTTACATCAACTTCATCTACTTAACCCTGTTAAATCCAGTAGTAATATAGGCATTCTCATAACGCCTATGTTACTACTGGATTAGCTTATTTAAGGAGTAGGCCGAGTTATCCTCCGCGTGAACTTTGTCGAGCTGGTTGCCGTTCCGCTTGGTGTTGTAACCGTAATAAAATGCATCCCGAGCGGAACTGCGGACGAAACTTCGGCAGAGATTCTGCTATCGTTAGCCACACTGAAATTGACGGAGGTGCTTCCGATCTTGACTTCCGTTGCGCCGGTGAAGTTTTGTCCTGTAATGGTGATCGTATCGCCTTCGTATCCGCTTATCGGGGCAAAGCCTGAAATGACAGGCTGCATCCCAATTCCTTTACCTTTTAATTCAACCGAATATAAAACCATTTGATCGGAATTCTTGAGTTTTATTACATCGGTATAATCTCTGATCTCAGTCGGTACAAATTTCACCTGAATCGTTCCGCTAGAACCTCTGGGTATTGTAAGCGGTGAGAAAGAAACAGCCTGAAAAGCGGATGGCGTTTGGGAAAACTCAACCGCAGAAATTACCACATCGTTAGGATAATTTGCTGGAACATCAATGGTTATAGTTCGTATTACCCCGGCGGAATTTATTATGGTATCGGGAAAGATAATCTGAATTGTTCCCGACAACGATGTCGCGTAGGGTAGAAGACTCCTAAGAATTTCTTCGCCACCTTTAGCAACATTTTTGCCTTTATCCTGAACAAGCGGATCTAATTCAACTGTTGGGACGTGAAGGTGTCCAGTGGGGAAACTCGGATTCGACTGTAAGCGGATTCGGGCAGTTCGGTAAAATATCTCGTTAGATAAATAATTGCCCCCTGACCCACTAGTGAGTTCACCGCAAATCGCCGGATTCCGTCCTGTTTTTTCATATGCTTCAGGGGTATTTATGGAACCTACGCCTCTATCCGTACAATTAGGTGGGTTTTGAAGGGCTAAAGAAAAGCTTTGATTGATTATCAAATATGTGGTGGGTTGAGTACCGGGTGAAGGTCCGGTTACTTTTCTGTTTTTGAAAGTCCCCGGATTGACATCAGGAACCTTTACAACTCCGACAGGGGTATAGGGCAATGTGCTTTCCAAATAATATGGCACCTGATTGATATCCATTCCAAGCGGATGGTTAATATGAGATAGAATTCTTTCATTATCTGGAGTCGTATTTGTTCTATACCTTGCAGCAAATCTATCAATATTGAATTTATCGTCTGGAGTCCAACTACAGGTCATAATCAGGTCACAGATGTTGACAGCGTCTTTCATGATTTTCTCTATCAAGCCATCAGAATTTGTTCCGCTTGTACCGAAATCTCTAAATCTAACCGGAAGTACCGTGGTTCTTATTTTAAAGTTTTTCTGAGGATTACCTTCCATAAATTCTTTTCCATTTAAGGAAAGAGCGATAATACCGGAAGAATTGCTAATAAGACCATAATCCGGGAGTAAGAATGGGTCGAACCCAGTGACAACCACTTTATGGGGTTCGCCTGCAAATGCAATTCGGGCATCTGAACCGTTCGTAGTAGTCAGTCCGCGGGATGTATACTCGAAAATATTTAGTTGATTTTCGGTCAGACGGGTCAAGTTTCTGTTTTGAACATCACGCAAGACCGCCATTGCTTCAAGTCTGCTAAAATACAAAATCCGGTCGTCCTCTTTACCGCCTTGAACGAACTCATAACCCAATTTCCACAATTTTTCACCCCTTTCTCTTAAGAAGGCATCGGATATTGATCCTGATTGTGGCAGAGCGCCAATTAACTCCTTTGTAAAACTACCAAGAGAATTCGCTGTGCTTCTTTCGCTTCTTTGGGTCATAAGTGTCCGAACTTCATGAAAAACACGGAAATATTCTTCAAATGTTTCGTCATTAATAACTTTCGGCACAATTTGGGGTGTTCTCAATGTTGAAGGATATGTCGTACTGCCATTGGGATTTGTTATTTTGAGATCTTTGAGTTTCAATTCAACGGCTACATTTCTTCGACAGGTAGAGTTATTCCTATCAGTTTTATCGCATGAACTGACCAGATGTGCCGTAACTCTAGTCCCCGGAGGGACGTAATCAACAATGTCGCCAGTCGCATTCACAGTTTCCTCCCTGTTTGGGGAGAGTTTTGCATTGTCGAATACAACAAACTCGTTTGCCATAGGCAAAGTGTTTAAGGTTAGTTCCGGCTCGAAATTCGCTCCAAGCAGAGAGCCTTTAAAAAACTGTCCGATTGTGGTACCGGAACTTCTATCAAACTCAGATCCGAAAGTGTCAGCTGGAAATGGAGGAGTGGTCGGCGAATTATCCACAAGCATTTTTGCGGATTCGACTTTCAATTTAACCTTGATCGGGGTAGGAGTATTGGGCGGAAATTCAAATTTTGCAGCGAGGAAGTATTCTCTCGGAGTCGTTGCATCAGGTTCGTCGCGGTATAAATCCGAAACAGGTATCACTCTTCCGGCGGAATCCTTATACGCCATGGACAGATTAACTTTAATATCGGTAACTTGAGGATTAACCTGCAACGGTAAGTTTCCGGCAACAGCGCGCGGGGCTTCTCCTTCAGCCAGATAACGGATAATGTGAAATCCCAGAATGGTTCCGTACCAGAATGCAAAGGGTAGTTGTCCACCGGAAGTTCTAAAACTGATTGCCGCATGAATAATGTTTTGTCCGGCTTGAATCGCAAAGGCGTTTCCTTCCGGTAGGGTTGTGGGGTCTAGTAATTCAGGTGGAAGTCCAAGAAAAAACTCAACATTGTAGCCAAGATCGCGCAAATCCTGCAAGGGTCCAGTAGGATTGCCGGTTTGATCTACGGGTTGTCCGAAGGCTCTCAAAATCGCGGAATCTGCAATATTCATGATTAGCGTCGGTGGAATCCCTTGTGGCGGCGGATCTGAAATGATAATAACGCTCATCAGATTAAGATTGGGCTGTGCAGTAATACACATATTCGTACTGAACGGGGATCGTATTACTTGTTCGTCTCCTCCAGAACGAAATCTTACAAGTTCAAGATTAAAGTTCCAGGAAACGCAACATTCACCCGCTGAACGAACAAAATAGTAGGCTTGACGCCCGCCATATCCATCGGGGAATATGGTCTGCCCATTATCCTCTGCAAGTTGAAAACGTCCGCCGCAAGGTAGTGATTCAGCAAATGGAAGAATGCTGTAATATCTCACTCTGTGAGTAAAGTTCGGAATAAAACTAAGCCCATGTCCATCCAAAATGATCCTAAAATCAATATTGACAGTCAAATTGAACGCAATAAGCACTTGCAAACTACCGTCCGGCAAGACTAGCGCATTCAAAAAACCGATTATCAGAATAATTTCGATGTCGATAATTATGCCGGTAATAATCGACAGCATCGCATTTGGAGCTACTTCAGGGAATTCGTTAAAACCGCTGGACAACCAGGGAAAGTCAATGGTTATAATAACAACGACGGTTATTACAATAGTAACTTCAATCCGCGTAGCAAATAAAATTCCCATGCCGCGTAACGGAAACAGGTCTCCAACCTGTGCAGAAATCAATGAACCACGGTTTGGACCTCCGCCGTCAAACATCGGGAAAAGGGAAACAATTCTGATTATCGGTATTCTTATAGAATAGGAAAATACCTCAATTCCGTAATTCGAGAAATCATAGCCGGGATGTATTTGTACTTTTCCGCTCAAATAAAAGAGCCTGCTGTCTTCTGCTGTCGGACCGAGAAATAATTGACCTTCAACCTGAATCATGTCAAGCATAAATACAGCACTGGAGGATTCCCCGTTCTCATTTGAAGAGTTTTCATTCTCTTCCACTAATGCCAAATTATACTGCTCAATCGGATTACCGTTTTTATCCAATATGGAAAACTGACTCGATATTTCACTTGTTTCTTTTGAAATTGAAACAAGTCCGACAAGTGAATCCTCATCGCTTTTTTGTAAATGGTTTTGTATCCCTTCTCCAAATTCAAGCATACAGTCGTCGAGATTCCGTCCAAGCACGACAACCATAGTCGATTTATCTGAATTTAAACTCGGGGTATAGGCAATCGGAACGGGAATGTCTTTAGGCAAAACAGTAAACATTTGCTTACTGCTTTCAACAATTAGATCATCTTGGGCTTCAGGTCTGGTGCTGGCTAATATTTGAATGGCAATTCTTTCTTTCGGCTCAAGAGCGGGTGTCGCTGAAATGCTGACATTAAAAGTTAAGGAGTCAATACCGCTTTCCTCGTCGCTGGATTGGCTAACGTCCGAAATTTTGACCTCGACTCGGCTCGGACCCCGTAGAGCAACCAAACCATTTTCGTAAGCTTGAATTAAGTTCCGTCCTCGCAGGATTACTTCGGTTTCAACATCTTCTATAACCGTTAGAGGAGATATTCCGGCAACTTCCGCGTGTCCGGAATCTTCCGTCGTTACATACGTAAAAGCGTCATCTAATGTAAACTGACTTTCATCAGGATTTACAACTGTAACAGCAACCGTGCCTGATTCATTCGTTCCCGGAACGGTAGCCTCCATAATAGTATTGTTTTTTACAATTGATTTTTCCGACAATTGTTCGCCAAAATAAACGATGGCTCCTTCTTGAAATTCAGCCCCGGTGATGGTTACGGTATAACCACCAGCTAAAGAGCCTCCAATAGGCGAAACTTGATTAATCACGACAGGGTTTTCAGGACTCATTAGTTGTTCTCCTAAAGTTGAAGTAAAAAGTTTTAGAGCAGTTGATTCGTTTGTAACCTTTCACGCAATATGTTCATTGAAAAGACTGCTGAACAGATTTTAAACAGGAATTAACTGATTCAGATAAAAGACTTTGAATAAAAATTCTTTTGCTGAATTAAGAGAGATTTGAGAATTGATTTTGGTTGCTTGACGCGAAAAAAATTTTGAATTTTTTACTTGATCTGAAAATATCCATTGCTGATACTGTTGACGAATTTAAAAAATTTAAAAAACACTCTAATTTGATTTCAATTTTTCAGAATTTTATTGGGTCAAATACCGAATGCTGATCTGCCGGCGCGATACACGCGCGAGTTGGCATGACCGGTTGCATTAAACAATTCTCTCAGAATGTCCGGCGGAACAACCTCAAATCCTAACCTTTCATAGAGACTTTGAGCGGTCTCATTACTTTCTCCAGTTTCCAAATAAATGTAGCCCTCACCGGTATATTGAAGAGCTTTGCGTGATGCCTCCCGAACTAATTCTTTTGCGATGCCCAAACCACGATAATCCGGAAGAACACCGACGTAGCCGATATACGGGCGCATTCTCATCCACATCGCTCTGCCATCCGGGGTCGGAGAATTTACTAAAACAGTGATATATCCGACGACTTGATTTTCTTTAACGGCTACGAGATTAATCGTGCCGAATGCGCGAATATTATCAGCATAGGTATAAATATCATTAGGAAAAGCAGATTTATGAATTAAATTTGCCGCCCCCCAATCATTCATATTTGCATTTCTAATAGTGATTGTTTCAGGGTTACTCATAGAAAATTATTATCATTCAAAAAGAAGCCGCGACCAAAACTTAAACGTGATGGAATTCGAGTTTTTAATTTGTCTTTAGCAACTCAACAACACCGCGTCATGTCATTAGCAATTCAGATTTATGGGTTGTTTTTTGTCCGTTTACTAACAGACACCAAAACGGAAATAAATTATCTTTAATGCTTATTGATACTTTTCGTGGGTTTGGGCGAAAAAAACAACTTCAATTGTCAAAAAAAATATTTTGCGGAATTCATATAAATTCAACTTTCTACTTTGCGGCTGGTGACAGCAATGTTGGGTTTACCCCTAAATGTCATTGTCAAAGAACAAATTGTCGTTGTAAATCGAGTTATTTTTAGTGTATTTTTGTTTCATAGCGTATCCTCATTAGGCTTCGAGCCTGATATGTTTTTTGATCAAAACAAGGATACGCTATTTTTACCTTTTTTCCATTTCCACAACTTTTGATACTACCTCTTAAAAAAAATTGGGAATAACTTAAACCTTCAAAAGCCTGTAATTACGTTAACCAGCCTTTATCAGTTAAACGTGTTTTTAGCTGTCGGCTTTCTTGTTCATTCAGATCTATAAGAATTGGCATAAAAGCCTCATTTAATTCATCTATTGTTCCTTCACTTAGAAGATTAAGTGATGTACCGCCATTGGCTCTTTGATTTTTTGCTTCCTCAAGAAAACTCATAAATTTGTTAGCGTCAAGAGTTCCATCATCCAGTTTAGAGGATTTAAATAATGTCCAAAGGGGGGTTAGAAAAGCATCACCGAAAATTGTCGCGAATCTGCTGAATGCGGCAAATAAAATAGCTTTGAGGGAAAAATAAATTGCGTCCATTTCATAATTAATGAGCCGGACGCAATTTATTTTTGTTTTTCTGATTGGTTAGTGCGTGTCGTAACCGGCAACCGGGAAATCTGACGGCGCACCCCATTGAATAAATTGATAACCACCCGTGGAATTTTCAATATAGAAAATGCCATCGGTTTTGCGCCAGACCGCTATGTCAGTTTTATTATCGCCGTCATAATCGTTCGACACCGGATAATCATCACGGCTCAGACCGAAGCTCTTGATCTGCGCCGCGCCGTTCGAACTGTTCAGAATATACCAGAACAGATTATCCGCGTCTGCACGGACAGCGGTCAGGTCGGTTTTTCCGTCACCGTCATAATCGCCCGTGGCAACGAAATCGCTACCCAAGCCCCATTCGATCGCGGCAAACCCCGCCGTCGTCCGGTTAAGATAAAAAGTTGCCTGCGCGTTGGCGGTCGCGGCGCGTCTGACCGCCGTATCGAATCGCCCGTCGCCGTCGTAATCGCCCGGCACCGGAATATCGTTCGGCAGACCGAAAACCTGGACATTCGTTGCACTGTCGCTACTGCGAAGAATGTACCAGACGAGCTGATTGTTCACACGGCGGACAACAGCGAAATCCGTCACGGTATCATTGTCCCAACGCCGCGCGACCGGTTCGTCGCCGACAATGCCCCATTGACGCGAGCCGAACGTGCCGTTAGAACTCAAGAAATAGTAGAAAGTTCCGTCCGCCGGTCGCCAGATGCCGAAATCGCCTTTGCCGTCGCCGTCGTAATCACCGGGAGCCGGAATATCGGTCACAGCCGCGCCGAATGTCCGGGTTTCAAACCCCGTGCCGCCGCTTTTAAATGTGTACCACGTATTATTTGCGGGACGCGCCACGACCGGATCGGCTTTATTGTCGCCGTCAAAATCCAGCGCGTCGCGCAAACTTTCCTGCCCGTTCGCCGCTGTCAACGAAATGACGAAGAGAAAAACGAACCGACCGATTGCGTAAAAATTCTTTAGTAAATCTCTTTTGTTTTTCATATCTTTGGTTTCCATAATTTTATTTCTCCATTCATTTCGAGTTAGCTTCCGATAATCGGAGAACCATTGGTTTTGGTAATCACGACGACACTCGGGCGCGGCGGCATTTGTTGATTATAATCGGGAAAACGGCTCGAAGGATTCGCCAGAGTCGTGCCTTCACCCGGATGCTGGATGGTAACGAACAGCGTCCGGTCGTCCTGCGTGATAAACAATCCGGCGGTTTCACACCCGATAACGCTACTCAAAAACTGCTTGACGATGCCGCGTTCCGCGCCTTCCGTGGCGACGGCGAAAATTCCGTCGTTGCCGGGCAGATTCGAGGGCATCCCGTCGGTGGCAATCCACAAATTACCGCTCGAATCGAATGAAATATTGTCGGGACACGAAAGCGGGCTGACAAACCGTCGGGCAGTGACTGAATTGAGTCCAGCAAAATACGTGCGGTCGCCCAGGTTTCGCGGATTGCCGCAGAGCATAAAGATTTCCCATGTAAAACTGCCCGCCCCGGCATCGTTGTTGTTTTCCAGAATTTCGATAATGTGTCCGTGGCGGTTGACCGGACGAGGATTCGCGGCGTTCGTACCGGGCAGTCCTGTCGTACCGCGCTGCGTGTTATTGGTAAATGCGGCGTAAACTTTACCGTTGACGGGATTGCGCTCAATGTCTTCGGGGCGATCCATTTTCGTCGCGCCGACCGCATCGCCCGCGCCGCGCGTGTTGATCAAAATCTGCGCCTGTGTCCAACCCGACAATGCGCCCTGACCGGCGACGAGCGGAATCCATGTGCCTGTGCCGTCGTCATTGAATTTAGCGACATAAAGCGTTCCTGAATCGAGAATGTCGAAGTTTTCCTCGCGCACCGGGCTGATCGGGTTGCGGCTGACGAACTTATACATATAATCGAAACGCTCATCGTCACCTGTATAAACGACCGCGCGGTTATCGGCAGATTTCGTGACGGTCGCGGCTTCGTGTTTGAAGCGTCCCAGAGCGGTACGTTTTTTCGGCGTCCAGTTCGGGTTATACGGGTCAATCTCGACGATCCAACCGAAGCGAAAAGCCTCGTTCGGATTGGTCGCCAGATTAAAGCGCGGAAAGAACGTTTCGTATTTGAGTTCCGATGCTCCGGTCGGCAGACCGTACCGCGCGTGGATCGCCTTGCGCGGGTCGGAGTCGGGAATCGCATTGCGGTTGCCGAAATACTGGTTAAAGTTTTCCTCGGCAGTCAAAACCGTGCCCCACGGCGTAAAACCGCCGCCGCAGTTGTTGAACATTCCGAGAACCTGCGTGCCGGTCGGATCGTCGGTCGTTTTCAACAAATCGTCGCCCGCCGCCGCTCCGGTAAACTGCATCGGCGTTTCGCCCGTGATGCGGCGGTTATAACTCGAATTTTGTATATACGACCAAACGCCGTTCGTGCGCTGGATTTCGACGACCGACATTCCGTGCGCGGCAATCGTGACTTCCGCCTGCGACAAAGTCGGCGCGCCCCCCGTGTAACCCGGAAACATCAGCTCGGGGTTGACATATTCGTGATTGACCGTCAGAATGCCGCGGTTTGATACGGCGATTTCTTCGCCTTCTTTGAGCGGGAAAGTTACTTCGAGCGGAAAATATGCGACAAAATCGCAGTTGTAGCCGAACTGCTGCGACTGCGTCTGTTTCGTCTGATTGCTGATGTCGAAGGCAGGTGCGCCGTTTAGAATCGGATCGCCCCAGCGAAGCAGCGTGTTCGACACGTAATTCTGCGGGACTTTGACCGCGTCCAAACGGTCGAGACCGATCGGCTTGAATGTCAAAGTGCCCGAAGCGTTAACGGCGGAATTTACCGCTTTATTACGCGCCTGACCGACAACCTGCGAAGCGTTACCGAGCGAGCCTGCCGAAACGACCATCACCGGAACCGCCGCGAGCATTCCTTTCAAGAAAGAACGTCGTTCGATGCGGCGGGCGACGACCTCCTCAAATGTTTCCGTTTCTAATGTAGTTTTTGTTTTCATTTTATTTAAACCTTCTCGTTAAACTGTTTTCTTCCGAACAATTACGCAAACCAGCCAGTAAAACCCGACAAAGGTTTGAAAATAGATTTCGCACTTTTGAATATAGACTTCGCCCTCAAAAAACCGGTGCGCATCCAAAAAGAAACACGCGGTTTTCAGAAAAGGGGCGAAACCTGATTGTGTAAAATCTGCTTGCTGGCGTTACTATCTAAGAGCTTAAACAACGCCCTTTAAATTGCGGTTAATCGAGTTTGAATTTTAGGTAAACTTTGGGGTTGAGAGGTTAATTTACCATTGCCGAAAAGTGAAAAGTTTCGGAAGCCACCTCAATAACAATTTGGATTGCGAAACCTGTCTTC
>JALHNX010000152.1 GCA_022843305.1 Pyrinomonadaceae bacterium
GACCGACCATTGGGAATTATTCGTAATCGCATCGGTGTAAATAAAAGCTGTGTTCGCCTCTTGTTCGGGCTGTTTGGCGTAGAGCAGTCTGCCTAAACTGTCGTAGGTGAAATATCTCGATTGTTCGCCCTGAATCGTCTTTCTCAAATTCCCAAGCGTATCGAAGACATAATCGGTTGAAAGATTTTGCCCTGTCGGGTCTTCAATCACGCGAACCATTCTGCCGAGTGCGTCCGAAATGCCTTTCCGCTTTTTACCCGCTTGATCGGTAATGGTTTTTGTCACGCCGAGCAGTCCGATAGCCGTCGAAACGCCGTAATCGGTTTTGACTTTTGCGCCGTCCGGCAGAACGACTTCTTTGATGCGGCTCGCTTCGTCGTAAGCATTTGTCGTCCAAATCTTCGTTTCATTTGCTCTGAATGGATTCGTCACACGTTTCACGCGCCCGTCCTCGTCAAACTCTTTTTCGACGAAAATATTGCCGTTTGAATTAATTTCCTCCGCCTTGTAAGCGCGTCCCAAACCGTCGAAATAGGCGATACTTTCCGCCCATTTGTCGGTGTCAATCTGCGTCCGATTCTTGACCCAGTAATTATTTGGCTCGTCGTGATAAATCGTTTCGCTCATTCCGCCGATTTGCGCGTTTTGGTAATAAGTCTTCGTGTTCAGCGGTCGCAATGTAACGGGGTCATAGGTAATCCGCGTTTCCAAACCGTTCGCGTCGGTCGTCGTCAAAGGCAAGCCGGTCGTCGTGTTAAAGGTTGCGGTTGTTTCAAACGCCGTGTTCGAGCCGTGCGTGTTGCTCGGGTCGGGAACGGCACTCGTAACTTTGATTGGAAAGGCGTGATAGGTTGAATCAAATTCCGTCAAGGTCGAATTTCCTTTCGCGTCAATCGCTTCATATTGATTGCCCCAAACATCGAACTTGGCGCGGGTTTGAATATAAGCCTGTGGATTATCCCAACTGCCTTTCGTGCTGTCCCAAACTCTCGCCGTCGTCGGATTCCCGCGCCCGATGTTCGGCGAATATCCGCCATCGTCGTATTTCATCTCGCTGCGCGAAACAACCGTTCCCGCGCTGTCTTTAGTTACCGAAGCGGTTGCCAAACCGACCATATTCCATTCAAACAAACGGCAATTGTCGGACGGGAGTCTATCGGAGCACCCAATTAGGAACGACAATTTCATCATAATCACCGAGCAGCGTTTCAAAGACACCGTCGCCGTCAGCGTCCATTATTTGATAACTGAAAGGGTCAAGATGCGGCTCATTGTCTGAGGGCGGCGATACCACTTTTTGTGCGAAAATCGAATAAAAAAAGACCTTACCGTTGGCGCTCATCTCCAAGAAAGAAAACGATTCAAGTTTTGCTTTCAAATAGTCCAGATTCCGACCCTCATAGAAAAAGTCTTCCGAATACAGCCATGGAGTTCTATAGCCGTAAAGAATTGTGTTCGTCTTGACCTTTTTCCCGCTTTTAGTCAATCGCTCCGGATCACCTTGATCGTAATTTTCGTCAATGTAGGTATCGTTCTTTGGAGGCATTTTCCATCCACTCTTTTTTATAAAGTTTGTCCCGTCAAACAAAACAACATCCCGCGGATTCGGGCTTGGGCGTTCGATGGATGGGCTGGGCGTATTCCGGGGGATCACCTCAGAATTAAGTACAGCGTTTTCGGCAGGCTTCAGGTTAGATGTGCCAGTATTATTCTCCGGGACCGCTTTCGAGCAGCCGAAGATATGAAAACCAAACAAAAGCAAATACAAAATCAATGACATTCTCATAAATTACCTCTTCTTTCTCGGTGGCGGCAGTATGCGGTAATTAACGCTGTCTCCGGCGTTAACAAGAGGCTCTGTGGGATGCGGAAAGCTGTTGATGCCTGACTGTCCCTGATAAACCGCATTGTCAAGGGTTCCAGGTAGAAGCAAGTCCCACTGACCGCTCGCAAGATTCTCCGCAAAACGAAATGCAGCCGCATTCGTTGCAGGTGCAAATGTAGTCCTATGTGCCCCCGGTACCTGCCCCTGAACGATCGAGGCAAATGCAGTTCCGTTAGATGAGGTTATGTTATCAAATGCGTCACCAAACCCGCAGGAGAACACCGCAAATACTGCATTTTGTATATCAATTCCGTCTGCCGTGTTATTGACTACGCCTTTACGTTTATTCTGACTACTGCCTATAATCGATCCACTTACGTTGATCCCATTCTGATTGCCTGGGTTACCCGTCCAATTTGAGTGACCCATGAAAATTGTAGCTGTGTCCTTTGCCTTCAACGATTCTAGAAACGCGTTTATTGTCCCTCGAGTTTTCTCACTCATCAGATAAATATTTACCGTGAGTTTCTTATCCTTTTTCATTGCAGCCTCCCGCCAATTCTGCCATCGCTTCAATTCCTCCGACGACATTACGCTAGTATCAAGGAATACGTTAATTGTTCTTGGTTTTTGACCGTCAGGGTCGGTAAATGCTAGCGGATTATTAACCACATAGACGTACATGTTCCATCGCTGTGGATTTGATATAAAACCAATAAGAATCTCTGCTCGTTCATCTTCATCTTCTCCCCTTTCCTTCTCGAGAATTACGTTGTAAGGATCGGGAGTCCCGAATCGTCCGACCGAAGCATTCAACATTCTCGCTTGAGCAAAATCCAGATCAGTTTCATTGTCCCTTTCATACCCCGTGAATTTCTTTCTGATCGTATCTGCGCTATAACTTGCTCTCTCAATTTCTTCGCCAAACGGCTGATAATCATGCCTTGCCGCAACCTGTCCGGTTGCGTCGGTGTTGATGCGCGGGCTTCCGAGATAATCATTTGTCAAATAACTGACTTTCGCGTCTTGTGGGGCGGCGATAATCGTCGAATATTCCGCCACCATTTTACCACTCGCGTCATAGATAAAGATAGTGGTTTCTCCGGTCGAAGGAACGTATTTCTTGACACGCTTGCCGTCGCCGTCGTAGAAGTATTGTCCGATGGCTTGATTGGCGGCGTTTCTAACTTCAACCTGTTTATTTTCCGCGTCATAAATGAACGTCTGACCGCTTGCGTCCGTCGTTGTGTTGCCCGAAACGTCAAACTGATAACCGACGAGCCGATTGTTCGTTACCTCAATCTGCGGGTTACAAACAGCCGTCGGACAATTCGTTTCTAAAGTCGTCGTGTTCGCTTCATCGAATCGACGATTGCCGTAGCGGTCATAGGTAAAAGTTTGTTTCCAACCCGTCTGATTCGGAATTGTTTCTTCGGCTGACTTTAAGCGATTCAGCGAATCGTAAGAATTAACTTGTGTCGCCGTAAAGCTGTTGTAAGTCGTCGAGTTTCTGGTTTCGGTCGGCACGGCGATGGTTTGAGATTTGACGTTGCCGTTATTATCCGTCGTGCCGTAATCATAGTTCAATTTCAGCAAATCCTGATTCATCGCGGATGTTCCCAAACCAATCTGTGTCGGTTGCAAACGACTATTGAAAGTTGTATTTTCCCAACGTCCATTGCCCAATCGCATACTCGAAACTGCGCCCGAAGCCGTGTAATTAAACGAATTGGCGTAATTCCTGAAAGTATCATTTGCCTTGCGGCTCTGAACTTGTTGTAAATCGCCGTTCGTGTCGAAAGTGTTTTTGACGACCCGCCCGCTTGGATAAGTTTGCTCAACAAGTGCGCCGCCCAAATTATAACTGTAAGCGGTCGTGTAATTCGCGCCGTCCGTCGTTTGCGTATGACTCGACACTCTGCCCATTGTATCAAACGCCGTGTATTCGGTTTGAGAAATATTCGACCCGACTTTTATCAATTTGTTTTTGGCGTTCGGCAGATTGTCGTAAACGTAATTGACCGCCGGTGTCGTATAACCCGTTTCGCCCGCATAGCTTCTCGTTTTGATCCGATTCAGATTGTCGTAAACGTAAGTCGTCGTAATATTTCGCGCGTCGGTTTTCTCTGTCAGATTGCCGTTATTGTCATAAACATATTGAATCAAGCCCGATTCGGGATTTTGCGCCGATAAAAGACGCGACAGACTGTTGTATGAAAAAGTGCGTGTTTGAACGCCTTGATTGACCATCAGCAGATTATTCAAAACATCATATTCGTAATTGGTCGGTTGATGAGGATTGTCAATCGTTCCGAGTTGTCCGGCATCGTTCGGTTCGTCAACTCTTGTGAGTTGTCCCAAAGCATTGGTGATTGAACGCCGTTGTTTTCCCGCTTGGTCAGTAACGGTCAGAGTCGTGCCGAGATTCGCGCCCGTCGTCGCCACGCCGTAATCGGTCAAAACTTTCGCGCCGTCGGCGGTCACAGTTTCCTTGACCCGTCCGGCTTCGTCGTAATTAATGGTTGTCCAGACTTTCGTTTCGTCCGCTCGAAAGGGATTCGACACGCGTTTCTCTCTACCCGCGTAATCGAACTCGCGCTCGACAAATACATCGCCGTCCGAGTCTATGCTTTGCGTTTTATAAGTTCTGCCTAAACCGTCATACCACGAAATCGTTTCTTTCCAATTCGTTTCGTCAATCTGCGTCCTGACCTTCACGAATCGCGTGGTTTCGCTCGTTCCCGCGCCGTATTCGGTAATTGTCTGCTGACCGTTCGGGGCGATTGTGCGAGTCGGTCGAAGCATCGCGTCGTTGTATTCAATCGAAGTCGTCTGCCCGTTCGCGTCGGTCGTCGTTAAAGGCAATCCGGTCGTCGTGTTAAACGTCGCAGTTGTTTCAAACGCCGTGTTCGAGCCGTGCGTGTTGCTCGGGTCGGGAACGGCGGACGTAACTTTGATCGGAAATGCGTGATAGGTTGAATCAAATTCCGTAAAAGTCGAATTTCCTTTCGCGTCAATTGTTTCGTATTGATTGCCCCAAACATCGAACTTGGCGCGGGTTTGCAGATAAGCTGACGGATTATCCCAACTGCCTTTCGTGCTGTCCCAAACTCTCGCCGTCGTCGGATTCCCGCGCCCGATGTTCGGCGAATAACCCGCTTGGTCGTAAATCATCTCGCTCCGCGAAACAATCGTTCCCGAGCCGTCTTTGACGACCGAAGCGGTTGCCAGACCGACCATATTCTGCGCTTTGTAAATATCTCTCGTGCTTTGTGAAATATTTGCGTCGTTGATTAAAAACGTCGTTTCACTCGTGCGAACGGGCGTTTGCGGAAGCCCGTTGCCGACCGTGACAAAGGCATATTGCGAGCTTTTTTTCGTCAACAGCGGCGTTTCGCGCAAATTCAGGTTTGCTTCGTCCTCGTATTCATACGTCATCGTCGCCGAAACGCCGTTTCCGGTCGTGTCGTAAATGATCGATTCCTGGCTTGTTACGCGCGGATGCCAATGCGCGATCAGCCACGGCGGAGAATACGTTCCGTTATTTGGATTTAGTGCTAAAGCAGACTGCGTCCAATTCGTCACTTTTTTCGACATCAGTTTTTGCGGGTTTGAACTGTCGTAACCGCGTTCTTCATACGCCATTCCCGCCAAACCATTATCGAAGCCGAATGTTCCTACCGGCGGAATCGAGTTGTTGCCGCGATGCAAATATCTTTCAACCTTCGTCCCGTCGGGATTGTTGATGGTTACTTTATAACCCTCTTGTTGTGTTACATAACCTGCGCTGTATGTCCATTCATATGGCGATGTATCACCGGAATATTTATAAACCTTGCGGTTAGTTACACCGAAGTTTGTCTGCCCGCCGACCGAATCCGACGGGTCGAGCATCGAAAGCGTCGGCACGACTGAGTATTGAAAGACTTCTTCGCCGCCGGTCGGATAAATGATTTTTTCGATTCTGCCGTAAATATCGTAAGAAAATTTATATTTCTGTCCGGTCGGCAATTCTATTTCGGCGAGAACCACCGGATTAAACAAAGTGCCGGAAACAATTCTTACATAATTCGGATCCCCGCCGAACAAATAAGTTCCCGAAGGATGTGTGCAAGTGGTCGGAATTCCACCGCTCGTGCAGCCGTAAGTTTCGCCTAAATATTTCAGATTGTCGCTGAAATTCGTTAAAGCGCTGTCAGACGCGCTATTACCCTTAAGTTGTTTCCAGTTAAATTTATAAGTGCCGGTCATTCCGGGCATCGAATAAGTGTAAATACCGACTGCCGGCGCGGTCGCTCCGATCGGCGCGGACAAGGTTCTGCCCAAAGTATCCGTCCACGTTCCGTTTGAATTGTTATAAGTCGTGTAATTACCGTTACGGTCGGTAAATGTTGTGGCTTTGCGGTTCGACAATACCGGGGCTGTCTGGTCGAAATCATAAAAAGAACCGTCCGGCATCAACAGCCGGTAGGTGTTGTTTGATGAATTTTGGACATATTTGATATTGGAGCCGTCCGCTGCATAGTAGGTCGCATTCCACATATTTGTGGAAGGATATGTCGGGTCGTTCGGATCACAGGTGTTCGGGTTGTTTATACAATCTCCTGACGTAAAACTAAAAACCGTGTCGTCGGGACGCAATTCGTGCGTTTCACCGCCCGGCAGATGCACGACGATTCGACGAACATAATGATAGGGATAACTTTCGTTTGGAGTTTGCGATTCCGGGCAGGTTACATCATCGTATGAATAAGGAGTTCCGTCCGCGTTGTAGAAATTCCGTCCGCCGAGATATTCGATATACGGCGTCGCCAAGCTCGTCGTCCAACCCGATGCCGAATTCTCGGAATATACCGGAGCATATTGTTTATGACACGGACTATAATTGGTGCCGGCTAAAGGAGAATTACCCAGATATTCCATTCGCCAGAGTTTCGAGGAATAGCTCATATTGATCGGAACATTAATACCGCGCCCGGGATAACTGCCTAAAGGCAGCGCGAACTCCATTCCGAGAGTCGAAGCGTTAACCCGCCCCGAACCGCGCAAAGTGTTGTCGGCGGCGGTTTCATTTCCCTTATCCTGAGCAAAAACCGACGTGAAAACTCCGCCAATAAGCAAAATGAAAACGATAATATTTCTTCTATTCATAGTCATTCCTTGATCTCTTTTCCGAATACGTGAAAACCTATAAACATTTCTACTTCGAAGCCAACTGACAAAAAACTAACGGCGGTAATATGCCGGCACGGGAATATCGCCTGACAAGCCCCACTGAACTTGCCGCAATTCATTCGCTTGTCCGATTCTCGAACTTTGCCTGATAAACCAGTTGCCGTTTGCCTCGCGCCACACCGCCACGTCAACCTTGCCGTCGCCGTCGTAATCGTTCGGGACTTCAATATCGGTTGATTGCTGCCAACTGATGGTTTGGGTTTGGTTCGTCGAACTGTGGCGAATAATCCAATCGGAGCCGCTGCGGATGGCATAATCGGCTTTACCGTCGCCGTCATAATCCGCCGGCACGGGAATCGTGCTTGATTGGGTAAAACTCATCGTTTGCAGTTGATTATCGGAACTGTTTAGCGAATAAAATGTCGAATTTGAACTGCGCCAGACGGCTAAATCAGCGCGTCCGTCGCCGTCAAAATCTTTCGGCGCGGGCGTGTCCGAAGAAAGTCCGAATTGTCCTTGGACGGTTGCCCCGTTTGAGCTTTGATTGATATACCAGTTACCGTCTGACGGACGAAAAACGGCAATGTCGGTTTTCCCGTCGCCGTCATAATCGGCTTGCGCGGTTTTATCGCCGCTTGCGCCGAAACTCACGGAATAATAACTCGCGTCGCTTGATTTAAGAATCCACCAAGTATTGCCCGAAGGTCGAAAAATGCAGAGGTCGGTCTTGCCGTCGCCGTCATAATCGCCGGGTGCGGGAATGTCGCCCGATTGTCCCCATCCTTGCGCAAATTGCTGCGAACCCGTGCCGCCCATCACCCACCAAACGCCCGATGCAGGTCGCCAGACGGCTAAATCAGACGGCGGCGCGGGCGCGGCGTTGGCATCTTCAACCGCCAGCATCCGTGAACCGGCATAGATATATTCCTTTGCCAACTGCGGTGTCGGATTCGGCAACGCGGCAGGCAGAAAGGGATTGATTTTATTGAGAAACGATGGCTCGCGGTTTTTCAGATTATTTTTATTGGAATTGCGCCGCGTGATCTCGCGTTTCGCATCTTCCTCCAAATATTTAAGGCTTGCGCCGAGCGCTCCGAGTGCCGCAAAACACAAAATCGCCGTCAATAAAGCGTGTGATTTCAGATAAAACAACCAATTTTTAAGAATTGATCTTTTGCCGTCCGCATTTGAAAGAAAATCCGGTTCATTTTTTGACCGAGCCGATGTTTCAACCCCGCGAAATTCGGATTTCTCAATTTGGTTGTTGCTTTTCTTTTTTGACATAAATTTCCTCTGCCAGGGAGTCTGACTATTGCTGTAAATCAACAGAAGAGCAAAGACCCGTGCAAAAACACGGGCATCCTTTTCTGCCGCTTTCAGCAGGTCGTATGTAAATAAAATCGGGCTTGATTTTTAGAAACGGAATGACGTAAGATGCGAGTTGTTAGGGCAGCATCATTTTGAAACATTCCGTTTCTGAACAGATGAGCCAACGAGTCCGGTTGATAACTCCAATTATCAGCCGGATTTTTATTGCGGCTCATAGTGCCGAATCAAAATTTAATCAAAGAACAAATACTTAAACTCAAAAACAAAAAAGGCGATTGCCGTTAAATTTCGACAATCAGCTCCTTGATCCGCGTTTAATTTTTGGAAATTTGTTTTAGGCTGCGTCGGGAACGCAAATTTAAGGATTGAAACTCCGTGGAAGCTTCCCAACGAAAAATTCAAAATATGGAAGTTACCGAACATAAAGCCTCGTTAAAAGCGGTTTAATTCAATTATTTGTAACCGCCGTAGATTTATAACATTCAATAATGAAACCGATTTCGCCGATTTCATCAAACTTTCAAACTTTAGACTCAAACAATATTGAATCTAATTATTTTTCAAAATGTTCCCTGATGACTTATTATCCTGTCGGAACATTTTCAAAACTGTTTCTATTTCGGTTGAAAGGAAATCTAGCATAAATAAAAAATAAAAGTCAACGTTTTTCTGAAAAAAAGTTTGAACTTTTTTTATGATGTGGACTAAGGTGATAGTTTTTAATGGTTTAGCATAAACACATTAGTTTAGTTTTAACCTCGATTTGCTTTTACGTTCAATAAAAATTACTTTTTATTCAGACAAATCAGGGTTTGTTTTGTCATTTTTTTATGGTGAAAATTACGATTATCGGAGTCGGCAGAGTCGGCGGTGCTTTGGCGATTGCTTTATCGGGGAAAGGCTTTGAGGTTGAAAATCTGGTTGTCAGAAACGACATTACAGCATACAAAATTTCCGAATTTATTGAACCGAGACCGAAAATTTCGACGCTTGACGAGGTTTCCGAAATCACGTCCGAAATCGTTTTTATCACGACTCAGGATTTTGAAATCGAAAACGCGGCGCGGAAACTTGCCGGAAAAATAAAAAATTCAAAACCGATTATTTTTCATACCAGCGGTTCGCTTTCTTCGGAAATCTTAAGACCTTTACAGGAAAACGGCTGTTTGACGGGTTCGATTCATCCGCTGGTTTCGTTGAGCGAAGCGGTTTTGGGCGCGCGGCGTTTTGCCAGCTCGTATTTTTGTGTCGAAGGCGATGCGTCGGCGGTTGAAACGGCGCGAAAAATCGTCGAAGAATTGGGCGGAAAACCGTTTACAATCGAAACAAAGCACAAAATTCTGTATCACGCTTCGGCGGTCACGGCGTGCGGGCATCTGGTTGCGCTGATTGATGTTGCGATTGAAATGCTGACGAAATGCGGGCTGGATGAAAATTCAGCGAAGGAAACGCTTTTGCCTTTGATAAAAAGCACGGTCGAAAATCTCGAGGTTCAGACAACCGCCGAAGCCTTAACCGGAACTTTTGCGCGTGCCGATGTGAAAACTTTTGAAAAGCATCTCGCAGCTTTGGATGAAAGCGTTTCAGACGAGGCAAAAGAAATCTACCTGCAACTTGGTGCGCGTTCGACGCATCTTGCAGAAAGACAAGGCGCAAACGCTGAAAATTTGAAAGAAATTCAAGCTAAGATTTCGTTAGCGAAAAAGAATTTCAAGTGTTAAAATAAACCATATCTGATTTTCGGGCGACTTTTTATGGTGAAAAAGAAAAGGGAAGAGTTTCTAAAGGAAAAGGAAATATTTTTGGAGCATATCCAAAAAGCCGGTTTGCGTCGGACATCGCAGAGAGATTTGATTTTAGAGATTTTTTTGCGCACGGAAGACCATCTTACAAGCGAAGATCTCTACTGGCTGGTGCAGAAAAAAGACCCGAGCGTCGGGCATACGACCGTTTATCGGACATTAAAACTTTTAACCGAAGCCGGTCTGGCGCGTGAAGTGCGCTTCGGCGACGGCAAAACTTATTACGAACATCATTACAATCACGAGCATCACGACCATTTGATTTGTACCGAATGCGGAAAAATTATCGAATTTTTCTCGGCTGAAATCGAAGATTTACAGGATAAAATGGCGGAAAAATACGGATTTCGGCTGACGAATCACAGCCTTCGAATGTGGGGCGTTTGCGGAGATTGCCAGAAACGCACCAATGAATATATCGAAGCACCGTCGGGAGCGCAGCCGCGTGTGCGTGTGAAATCGGTGGTCAACTAGGATTTGCGATTTGTGATTTCGGATTTCGGATTGAATAAATAAATCCGAAATCCGAAATCCGAAATCTAAAATTAAAATATGGAAGCAGAACTCAAATTTGAAAAAGAAAAAATAGACGGAATCGCGGTTGTCGGCAGTTATTTGATTGATGCGGCAAAGCGTTTGGGCATTGACATTACCGACGAATGCGGACGCTTAGGTTTGTGCGATTCGTGTGGGGTGACGGTCAAAAGCGGCGCGGAATTTTTGACCGCGCCGACAAAAGCGGAAATCGAACAATTAACCGAAAAGCGGCTTAAGAAAGGCGAAAGACTTTCGTGTCAGGCGAAAATTTCGGGTGAAGGTGAGATCATTATCTTAACGCACGAGAAAAAAGACAAGCGTCCCGAAGAGGAAAAGAAACACGAAGAATTTCGCAAGGATTTCGACGCGCTTCCGCTCGAAAAGAAAATCTCGAAACTGATCGAACTCGAAATGGTCACTTTGAGCGAAACTTTGAATTTCGTGCTCAATTCGCCGTATGAAATCGGCGGAAGAGTGGTGGATTTTTTGAGCGGATTCGGCTTCAAATTTGAAAAAGAAGCCAAAGAAGCCAAAAAGCCCGAAGAACATAAAGAAAAAAGCGACGAGGAAACGCCTGTCGAAACCGCCGCGGACGAAGCGATCGAAGCCGAGGAAAAGAAACCCGAAGCCGACAAAGCGGAAAAGGTTGAAACGGAAAAAACAGACACTTAATTTAAAAAATCGGGAAACGTGAGCGAAGATAATAAATTAATCGAAAGAAAGCCGACCGAACTCATCAAGGAAAAATCGCAGTATGCGATTGCCTTCGGCGTAATTGCGATGATGCTTTACATCACCGGCTTTCCGCTGTTCGTCATTTTTTTCTTCGGCATTCTCGCGTTTTTTATCTGGAAAACGCTTTCCGCGCCGTCGCATAACGGAACACGCGAAATTTTCGAGTTTTACCTGCTCGGAAACGACATTTTGCGCGACGACGAACGGCGTTGGTACGGCTTTGAGATTCAGGAAGTCATCGTGCGCGGCGAGCGGATTCTGAAATATATGAAAGGCGCGCCGCCGCTGGTTTATTTCACGCTCGGCGCACTTTACAACAAGATCGGCGACCATAAATCAGCCGAAAAACATCTCGTATATGTTCTCGAAAATGACACTTCGGATGAAAAGAATTTCGTTTATCCATCGCCCGAACTTCGCGCGTATGTGAAAACCCTGCGAAAGATCGAACGCGAACCGGCGGAATCGCCTTTGACTTCCGCCGCTGTTCGCTCGCTCGAACGCGCCCGCCGAAATCGCGGCAAATCACTGCTCGAAAAAAGCCGCGATGCCGTGCGGGAAGCGGATTTTAAAAAGGTCGAAGCCGAACTCGAACGCCGAAATCACAAGGAATTGCCGGAATCGAACGAGCCGCGGCAGTTCGTTTCGGTTGTTTCCGAAACGGTTCAAAAGGAAATCGAAATCCAGACCCAAAAACAGATTTCCGACGAGAAAAAAGCCGAAACCCAAAACGGAGTCGCGCCGAAAAAGGAAAAGCGCAAAAAAGAAAAAACCAACGAAGACGCTTTCGGCAACCGCAAATCAATCTCGGAAGTTTTACACGATATTTACGACAGTAAGTAAAAAGGCAAAAGGCAAAAGTAAAAAGGCAAAAGTTTATAAAATCGTTTCCGAACTTTTGCCTTTTTACATTTTACTTTTTACTTTAATAGATATGCTTTCTGCTGAAATTATCGCAATCGGTTCGGAACTTCTAACTCCTGAAAAAACAGACACAAACGGGCTTTGGCTGACGGGAAAACTTAACGAAATCGGGATTGAAGTAAAACTCAAAACGATTGTCGGCGACGATTCTCTGCGGCTCGAAGAAACGATCAAAGACGCGCTCAAACGCTCGGATGTCGTCATCACGACGGGCGGTTTAGGTCCGACCGAAGACGACATTACGCGCCAAATTTCGGCTCGCGCGATCGGGCGCGAGCTGGTTTTTCACGAGGAAATCGTCGAACATCTGCGTGAAAGATTTCGCGCATGGGGACGCGAAATGCCCGAGATCAACAAACGTCAGGCATACACCATCGAGGGCGCGGAAATTCTGCCGAATCCGAACGGTTCGGCGGTCGGAATGGCGGTCGGGATCGGCGAAAAATTTCTGATTATTCTGCCGGGTCCGCCGCGCGAAAATCAGCCGATGTTCAACGATTTCGTTTTTCAAAAACTCAGAGAAAAAGCGGGCGAAATCGTTTTTCGCAAACGAATTTTGAAGGTTTCCGGTTTGGGCGAATCAGCGGTTGAC
The DNA here is from genome assembly GCA_022843305.1 of Pyrinomonadaceae bacterium. Lineage (GTDB taxonomy): Bacteria > Acidobacteriota > Blastocatellia > Pyrinomonadales > Pyrinomonadaceae > JAFDVJ01. The sequence goes on from JALHNX010000152.1 coordinate 12,920, forward strand.
GAAGCGATTGCGCCGATCTATTCGGCATACAATAATGTTTCGACAAGCATTTTATTCAATAAAAGCGAGGTCGAAGTTCATTTGACCGCGCAAGGCGCAAACGACATTGAAGCCGACGCGCTAAACGCTGAAATTGCCGCGAAAATCGTCGAAAAACTCGGCATCGCGGTTTTTTCGACCGAGGGCGAAGAGATGGAAGAAGTTGTCGGCAGGCTTTTAACCGAAAGAAGCGAAACTTTGTCGGTCGCCGAAAGCTGCACGGGCGGTTTGATCAGCCAGCGTCTGACCGATATTTCGGGTTCGTCGCGCTATTTTATCGAGGGCGTGATTGCTTACGCGAACGAAGCAAAAACGAACGCGCTCAATGTTTCGCCCGAAATTATCGAACAGAACGGCGCGGTTTCCGCCGAAACCGCCGAAGCGATGGCGAAAGGAATGCGTGCGCGGGCAAAAACGAATTACGCGATTTCGATCACCGGAATTGCCGGACCGACCGGCGGCACACCGGAAAAACCCGTCGGCACGGTTTTTATCGGTTATTCGGATGAAAAACTGACAAAATCCTTCAAAATCGTTCTGCCCGGAGACAGATTTTTGATTCGCTGGCGGTCGAGTCAGGCGGCTTTGGATTATCTCCGAAGGCAAATTTTGAAGAAATAAATCCTGCTAAGCGGTTTTTGAAGATCGTTCTTGATTTTGGAGTTAAATAAAATGAAGAAATTTATAAAAAACTTTGCAGTTTTGATTATCGTTTCCGGCTTTATTTTTACCGCGCAGGTTTTCGCACAGCTCGAAGGCAATCCCGAAAACCTGTGCCGGAACGGATTTTTTCCGCGTGAAAGCGAAAACTATAAAATAGCCAAAATAAAAGGCGTTAAAGGCAAAAAAGTTTATTTTTACGGCGGCGAGCGCGAAGATTGCCCGGGCGGGAAAAATTGCCGCCTGAAAAGTTATGTCATTCCGAATGATGAAATTATCGTCTCGCGCGTTTTTAGCGGTTTTGCGTGCAGCTGGTTTCAGCCGAAAAAGGGAAGCGAAACGGTCGGCTGGATAAAAGTTGATAAATTGGAATGGATTGATAAAGCCCAAAAGCCCGCAGAAAAAGACTGGATCGGCGAATGGGGTTTTTACGATAATTCGATCATAATTTCAAAAGGCAAAAAGCCCGGTTTATTTGATGTCAAAGGGAACGCTTTCTGGAAAGGATTGGGCGATAATATTCACATCGGCGAACTCGACCACAGCGCAA
>JALHNX010000153.1 GCA_022843305.1 Pyrinomonadaceae bacterium
ACGATGGCTTCGGCTAGTTTTTCAATATCAACGGGTTTTGATAAATGCAGCTGAAATCCGGCTGAAAGCGCCTGTTCGCTGTCTTCCGGGCGGGCAAGCGCGGTGAGCGCGATTGCCGGAATATTCGCGCCTTTTTTCGGCGGCAAAGCTCTGAGTTTATTGATAAACGAATAACCGTCTTCGCCGGGCATATTAATGTCGGTCAACAAAATATCCGGCTGCCAATCATCAATCGAAACAAAGGCTTCCGAAACCGAGTTCGAGGCTTGGGCTTCCGCGCCGAGCAGGTTCAGCGCAAAGGTCAGCATCTCGCAAGTGTCCGCATCGTCATCCACGATCAGCACACGGATGCCGCGCAGATCGGGTTTGGATTTTTCGGGCTTTTTATGACCGTTCGTTTTTGCTTTAAGCGGTTTGAGCGGCGCGTCAATATTAAGCGAAAGCGGAAGGGCAACGGTGAAAATCGTGCCTTTTCCGGCTCCGTCACTGGTTACGGAAACCGAACCGCCGTGCAATTCCGTTAAATGCCGCACAATCGCCAAACCCAAACCTAACCCGTTGTGTGTTCTGGTGCTTGAACTGTCGGCTTGCCGGAAACGGTCGAAAACGAACGGGAGAAATTCCGCCGAAATTCCTTCTCCCTTATCGCTGACGATAATTTCGATCATTTCATTATTCCGCTCGACGGCAATCGTTACCTGACCTTTGGCAGGCGAAAACTTTACGGCGTTCGTGAGTAAATTCCAAATGATCTGCTGTAATCTTTGCGAATCGCAGGTGATCTTTTCGACCTGCGAATTATAAACGGTTGAAAACGCAATTCCTTTCGCTTCCGCCGCCGGACGAACGGCATCCATCGCCGATTCGATCACGGCAGCGACGGGCGTTGGCGACAAATTCAAGAGAAGATTGCCGGTCATCAGGCGCGACGTATCAAGCAAATCGTTAATCAATTGCGCCTGTGATTTTGCGTTGCGGAAAATCGTTTCGAGCGCGTCTTCGTATTTTTGCGGTTCGAGCTTGCCCGACTGGAGAATTTGCCCCCAACCGATGATCGCGTTGAGCGGTGTTCGGAGTTCGTGCGAAACGGTCGCTAAGAATTCATCCTTCAAACGGCTGGCGATTTCAGCCTTTTCGCGCAGAGATTTTTCGCGCAGAAGCAGATTTTCGCGTTCGGCTTCGACGCGTTTACGCCGGATAAACTGCCCGATTTCGCTGCCGATTGCTTGCAGCATATTAAGCAGAGGCTGTTCGGATGTCAGCGGACGGCGCGTGAAAAATTCGATCACGCCGTAAAATTCCCGATTGATCTTGATCGGAAAACCGATCGCGCTGTGCAGTCCGACCGATGCCGCAAACGAAGCGCGCGGATATTTGTCGCCCTGAATGGTGTTCGGCAGCCAGATCGGCGCGTTTTTCTTCCAGACGTGTCCGGGCAAACCGATGCCTTTGGCGAAACCGACGCGGCGGGTTTCATTAATAAACGGCGCGAAATCGTCCGCCTTGCCCGAATTTATGATATGCGTGCAGGTCAGCGTCTTTCTCGCGTTGTCCAGCGACCAGAAACAGCAAACATCCGATTTCATATATTCGCAGAATGTATGAAGAATTTCAGGCACGGCGGTTTCCAGATCAATCGCATCGGCAAGTGTGCGGGTTATCGCGTGTTCGGTTGCCAGACGCATCTTGGATTGCCGACGTGCGGCGATTTCATTTTCCAATTCCTGATTAGCGGATTCAAGCTGTGCCGTGCGGTGTTGGACGCGGGCTTCGAGTTCGGTATTTAAGCTCTCCAGCTCGCTGTTCGTTTGTTCGAGCTGCACGGCTTGACGTTTGCTCTCCTGACTTTGCAGAAAAAGTTTGGTGAAGAAACGAACCTTCGATTTAAGAATTTCCGGCTCGAAGGGCTTGGTCATATAATCGACCGCGCCGAGCGAATAGCCTTTAAAAACGTATTGTTCATCGCGGCTCGTGGCGGAAACGAAAATAATCGGCGTGTGCTGTGTCCGTTCGCGTTCACGAACGAGTTCGGCAAAATCAAAGCCGTTGAGTCCCGGCATTTGGACATCGAGCAAGATCAGCGCAACGTCTTCCGTGAGCAGAAAACGCAAGGCTTCGTGTCCGGAAGCCGCGCAAATTAAGTTTTGTCCTAAATCTTCGAGAATGGTTTGCATTGCCAGCAGATTTTCCGGTCGGTCGTCAACCAGCAAAACATTCGCTTTACTCTCCGATGTCATTATCCCTCCTTACTCGTCAAAGACAGGCTCAGATACTTCACAGTTAAACGAACCTGCTTTCTATCTTCCTTCTTTCTACCTATCAAGCCAAATGCGCAAAAGCGAAAATAACTGTTCCGTTTCAACCGGCTTGGTGATATAGTCGGACGCGCCGGTTTCGATACATTTCCGCCGGTCGCCTTTCATTGCTTTGGCGGTTACGTCAATGATCGGGATTGATTTGAATTTCGGAATCTGCCGAATTTCGTTCATCGCTTCGTAACCGTCCATTTCGGGCATCATAATGTCCATCAAAACGCCGTCAACGCCGTGTGTTTTCTTGAGCATTTCGATGCCGTCGCGTCCGTTTTCAGCGTAAACGACCTGCATTTTCCGGCGTTCGAGCGCGCTTGTCAAAGCAAAGACATTGCGAATATCGTCGTCCACGACAAGAATCTTTTTGCCTTCGAGACGCGGGTCGGTAACGTTCACACGCTTCATCATATTCTTTTGCGATTCGTTCAGATCAGCCGCGGCGCGAGGGGTTTTTAATTCGTATCTTGAGTTTTTAATTTTATACTTAATGACGAGATTCAAATTCGTTTGCTTTTAAGATCAAAAAACGGCATTTTGAAAAAGGGAGAATTTGAAGAAAAAAGGGCTTTAAATACAAAGGCGGCTTGCCGTCGAAAAATCACTGATAAATGATTTTCGGCAAACTGCGGCTGATTGACGGGTAAATTAGCCTTGCCGGAAATCGTCTGATGAATTTATTGATGTTGAGTGCCTCCGTTTTTTCGGCTCAAACATCGCCGAAAAAAAATTATCACACTACAGCGCGGCGCGAAGATTACTTTTTAAGTTTCCATCGCCCGCCGGATATGTTTCCGAAAAAAGCGATGGCTAACTTAAAGACAGATAAAAATATGAAAACAAGAGTCAAACCGGAAAGCCGTCTGATTGATAAATTAGCTTGTAACGCGGAAGTTGATTCGCGGATTATTTATCCTTCTTACAAATCGTTTGACGAATTCATAGATGTTGACCGTCTGCGTTCGCTCGACGGCTACCTTAGGCAGAGAATCAAACGCCGTCTGCAAAACCGCGATGATTTAAAATTTTACACGGGACCCTACCGGCTGGAAAAAGGCTCGCCCGCGCGTCCCGGTTCGCGGATGATTTATCTTGCCGAATCGGAAAAGCCGGACAGCTATTTTGATCTCGATAAAACCGAGCTTTGGCATCCGACCGTTTACGCCAACGAATTCGCGCTTCTGATGGAGTTTATCGGCACGCTGCCGTTTCAGGCGACGGGCAGAATACTGATTATGTATGACGACGCGCCGCGCGAAATTCCGGCGCACCGCGACCATATCAAAACCGGCATTTGTCACGAATTTTTGTGGTTTCGCACCAACTTTAAAAAGCCGTTTTATATGCTCGATCAAAACACGAACGAGAAAAAATACGTCGAAGGCTACAGCGCATGGTTCGATTCGGTCAATCAATATCACGGCAGCGACGCCTCCGACGGATTATCTTACAGCATTCGCGTGGACGGGAAGTTTACCGACGAGTTTCGCGCAAAAATTCCGCAGCCGAAAATAAACTTGGCATCAACACCATCATATTGGGCATCTTTTTAATAGAATTTATATTTTTTAACGAACAAGGGTTACGAACAAGGGGTTATGAAAATTTATATCAGCGGACTTTACAGCGGAACAAATCCGCAGCCGGGTGTCGGTATCGCCCGTTCTCTCCGCACAGCTTACCCGAAAGCCAAACTCATCGGGGTCGAATACTCAAATCGCTGTTCGGGAATTCATTGGCAGGATTTTGACGAAATTTGGCTTCAGCGTCCATGGAACGAATTGAATCTCACAACACACACTGAAGAAATAAGAAGGGTTTTGGATTCGGGCGCACTCTGGATTTCGAGCATTGATCTGGAAATTATGTGGTTTGCCGGAGTTTTCCCCGACGGGCATCCGAATCTGCTGACACCGTCGAGCGCGGCATTGGAACAGGTCGAAAAACCGGCAGTTCCGGCGCACGAAGGTTTGCCCGTCAAAATTCCGACATTTGTGACGACCGAAATTTCCGATTGGGATTTGCACGCTTTCTGCCGCGAACACGATTGGAAGGTTTGGCTCAAAGGTCCTTACTACGAAGCCGTCCGAACGCGCAGTTGGGCGGAGTTCGAGGAAAAACGCCATATTCTTTCAAACGACTGGGCGACCGGAAGACTTTTTCTGCAAACACACGTTTCGGGCTACGAAGAATCAATCGCGCTTTCGGCTTACGAAGGCGAACTGATTGACTGTGTGCGGATGCGCAAACGCGATCTGACGGAACTGAGCAAAACCTGGGCGGGCGATATTTCCGAGGTCGAAGCGGAATTTATCGAACCTTTGCGCGAGATAATCCGCAAAATAAACTGGACGGGCGGCGCGGAACTCGAAATGGTGCGCGATGCTGACGATCAGCTTTGGTTATTGGAAGTGAATCCGCGTTTTCCGGCGTGGATTCACGGCGCGACGATCACCGGCAGAAATATGCCGGCAAGTCTGGTCGAAGGCGCGACCGGCTTGACGGCAAAAAATTCGCCCGCGCTGGCTGAAGAATTTACGCGCGTCGTAATGGAAATTCCCGTCCGTTCGGAATTTCCGCTCTCGCCTCTGCCCGAACCTTTGGGCGGCACGATCGGACATTCCCTAAAACATCCGTCAGGGCTTCTTCAATTTGCAAGCCGTCTTCATAATCTGAGCAGTTTCGACGAAGAAAAATCGAACGGCGGCGGAAAATCTTCGCAGTTCAAAGCACCGAATGTTCCGCCGAGTTTTATTAACGACCTCGGCGGTTTGGATCTAACCGCGATGGAAACGCCCGCGAGTTTATTTCTCGAAAACACGGCAGCCGAATATTTTCGGAAAGCGGGCGAATTGGCGGATGATCTGAGTTCTGACGCGCTTGCCGTAACAAATGCTTACAGCATCAAAACGAATCCCGACGAGCGTTTGATAAAACTCGCGCTCGAATCGGGTTTTCTCGCGGAAACGATCAGCCTTCCGGAAGTAAAAAAAGCAATCAAGATCGGATTTAAGCCGGAACAGATAATTTTGAACGGTCCGGGAAAATGGTGGCGGCGCGAGAATTTGCCTGACGGTAAATTTTGCAGCATTTTTTGCGATTCAATCGAAGAATTGAACCGGGTTATCGAAAATCTCGAAAGCGGCGAACTGCAAACCGAACATCTCGGCGTGCGGCTCAGAACGCCGAACGTCGCCTCGCGTTTCGGAATTCCGGTTGATACACCCGAAGTTTTTGAACGCCTTATCGAAGCCGTGCGAAGAATACCGAAAGAATATAAATTTGCCGCGCATTTCCATATGGCGAGCAGTAATGTCGGTGTCGGGCATTGGTGGCATCTGTTCGAATCAATTTTGCGCTGGTGCGGTTCGATTGAAGCATTGAGCGGAAGATTAATCGAAGTTCTCGATGTCGGCGGCGGCTGGTTTCCCGAAGATCTGCAAAAGGATTCGAGCCGTAATTTCAAAAAAGCGGTCGCGCTGATTCCCGAATTTCTGCCGCACGTTCGCCGGATCATTTCCGAGCCGGGAAAAGCTCTCGCGCAACCTTCGATGGCGGTCGCGATGCAGATTCTGGAACTCAGAAATTTTGAAAACGTGGTTCACGAAGCCGTCGTTGACGGTTCGATTGCCGAGCTTCCGATGTATTTTTTTTACCCGCACCGGATTTTGTATCAAAACCCGCAAAACGGCGGCTGGAAACCGCTCGGCAGGGGAAAAACAAAACTTTTAGGAAGGCTTTGTATGGAACACGACATCGTTGCCTCAAACATTGAATTGCCCGAAAACACGCAGATCGGCGACATTTTGGTTTTCTGCGACGCCGGAGCTTACGACAGGAGTATGAGTTATGTATTTGGACGCGGTTAGCAACACTCTGATTAATACGAACGGTTCGGCAAAAACCGCCCGAACCATCGAGAAAAAAGCGGTTTTTGAATATTGGAAAGATTGGCAGCCTTCGCAGATTTCGCATCACGGCGGGTTATGCTGCGAGATTGCCCGCGAATGGATCACCGCGACGGATTTTTCATCGCTTAACGGCGACGGCATTTTTACCGGACCGCGCTGGCTGCGCCAAAAATTCAATTGGGGCGCGTCACGTTTCCCGATTCACTGGTGCGAAGCCGTCCGGCGCGACACGCTCGATTGCGGTGCTCTTGCCGCGCTCGCGCACGAAGTCTTCACGGTGCGCGGCGTGAAAAGCAGTCGTGTTCAACTTGTCCAGAAATTCTCCGCTCTGGCAACCAGCCAATGGACGGACAGTTGGGGCAAAGGAAATGAGCCTTTGGCGTGGATTAAAGACGATTTGATCTACCACGAAGGCTGTGCGATAGACACGGGCGATAAAAATATCAAAGTCTGGGACGCGAGCGCCGGTTGGTGGGTTGATTCAAAACCCGCCGACGGCTACGGCGCACTGCTGGCGATTCGCCTGTCGGATTTTAATTTACGGACAGGCGAAAGTTTCAAATGGGGAGAACATATTATTAAAGCGGATGAATGGCTGGAAACATCTTAGTCTGCAACCGCGCCGCCGCAGCTTGAGCCGGCGCCGGCTGTGCAGCCGAAACAATGCGCATCGGTCACGATTCGGCGATTCGCTAATTTTGCAAAATCGAAATCGGCAATCGTTTGCGGCAAATGGCTTTCGAGCGTCAGATCGAGCATTTGATTAAAATCGCAGTCATACAAATTCCCGCGCCAGTCAACGCTGATCAAACTTCGGCACATCAGACCGTCAACGGTCGCCGGATTAAAGGCGTTGACGAGTTTTTGCATATAGACGTGTTCGTTTTTTGAACGCCGCAGCCATTCGAGATAACGCGCGATCGGCATATTCGTGATCGTGAAAAGATTGTTGAAAACAACATCATAACGCACCTTTAATTCGCGTTTGAAATCTTTTTCAATCGCTTTCTGCGCGGGCGGCAAAAACGCGCCGACGGGATTGTAAACAAGATTTAAAATCAGTTTTTCATCAATGCCGTAACCGACCGCGTTCAGTCTTTTCAAGGCTTCGATTGATTTATCGAAAACGCCCGCCCCGCGCTGCGCGTCGGTTTGCGCCCCAAGAAAATACGGCAGACTCGAAACGACTTCCGCCTCATTTTCGGTGAAGAATTCCGGCAGATCTTCCTGCTCCGCTTCAAACATCACCGTCAGATTATGCCGCACGATCACTTTCGCACCCGCGTTGCGCGCTTCGCGGACGAAATAGCGGAAATTCGGATTCAGTTCCGGCGCGCCGCCCGTGATGTCGAGCGTCGTGATTTTATAACGCCGCAAAACGTTCAGGCAGTCTTCGACAATTTCGCGGGGCATTATTTCGGTTCTTTTCGGACTCGCGTCAACGTGGCAGTGCTTGCAGGCTTGATTGCAGAGCTTGCCGACATTGACCTGTAGAGTGTCAACGCCCGCCGCTTTCAGCTCGAAACCGTTTTGCGCCAGCTTTTCGTCAAAACCAATCGAAGACCGCGCCGAAAGATTGCTGTTGATGACCGGAAGATTGACCGTTGTCATGACATTGAAACCTTGTCGTGCGCGTTGTGCGACTGAATGCCGTGAATCAGACTCGCGCCGCCGCGAATCGCCGACGCGAGATGCATCGCTTCGGTCATCTGTTCCATATTCGAGCCGTTTTCCAGAGCGGAATTCGTAAAAGCGTCAATGCAGTAAGGACACTGCACCGTGACCGCGACGGCAAGACCGATCAATGCTTTTTCACGCCGCGACAACGCGCCTTCCTCCTGGCACGCCTGATACCAAGCCATAAATTTTTCAAAAAGTTCGGGCTTATATTTGGCGATGTCGCCGAAACGGTTCAAATCTTCTTCGTTGTAATAATGCATAAATTTTTGAGTTCAAAGTTAAAAAAGTTAGTGTTCGGAAGTTTGAAATTTCAGTAAAAACTTTTCGATCTGCCGACGGTGGCGCAGAATATGAACGATGGCGTGTTCAAAAAGTTGGTCAATGTTGTATGTTACATCCCAACGGGTTTTGAAATAGATGTTTTCCAATTCTTCATCCGTTATTTGACGTTCGCCTTCAAAAATTTCCGCTGTGTAAGCGAGCATTTTATCAATTTCCGCGCCGCTTTCCGTCTGCGGAATTTGTTTGTCTTCGACGGGCAATGCGTCCATCGAAAGCGCTTCGCGGATATAATTCGAATAACCATAACCGGCGCGGACGACGTGATTCATAATGACTTCGATTGAACAACAATGTTCGCTTTCGCCTTCGACGACGCGCGTATAATCGTCCGCGCTCGTTTTTTGCAAAACGGATTTTAATTCAAACGCCGCCCGTTCGTATTCGTCGAGCAGCGAGCCGATCGCGCCTTTGCGATAATCTTCAAGTTTTTTCATAAACAGCAAATTTTCTCCCGCGCACCGCCATCAAATTTTATTTTACGTGGCTTTTTTGAAATACTGAAAAACGATCTATTTCTTCAGCAATGAAACGCGCAATCATAATTATGGCAAAAGTTCCGCTTGCCGGAACAGTCAAAACGCGCCTGCAACCAATTTTATCGCCCGAAAAATGCGCCGAACTCGCCGATGCGTTTTTGCAGGACGCGATAAAAAAGGCGGAATCCATTTGTAAAAACGTAATCTTAGCATATTCGCCCGCCGGTCAAAGCGATTATTTCAATGGCGTTATTTCATCGAAAATCACTTTGGTCGAACAAAAAGGCGAAGATCTCGGCGAAAAAATGTCCAACACTTTTGAATTCGCTTTCTTCGACGATCCGGATTCGGCGGTCGTTTTGATCGGCACCGACAGTCCGACTTTTCCCGCCGTTTATCTTGCGCGGGCGTTTTCGACGCTTGAAACGGATGCGGAAATCGTTCTCGGAAAATCGAAAGACGGCGGATTTTATCTGATCGGTTTGCGAAAACCTGTGCCGGAACTCTTCGCCGAAATCGCGTGGAGTTCGCCGCGGGTCTTTACGCAAATGACGGAAAATCTCAAAAAGTTAAATATAGAAAATCTAAAACTAATGCCCGAGCATTACGATGTTGACACGCCCGAAGATCTTTTGATGATGAAAAACGAAATTCTCGGCGACGAAAGCCTGCAAAAATCGGTTGAAAAAACTTTTCAATGGCTGATGAAAAATAGCGAAATTATTTAGTTTGTCTTTTTTGAACCGGTCGCGGGAAAATATATTTTGAGAAGTTTATGCGGGCTGACGCCGAGCCAGTAGAGAATCTGCAGAATCGTCCAGCGCAAAAAAGTCAGCAGAAAACTTTTGTTTTCAAACCGCCGTGAAGAAGTCGTGACAACTGATTGCAATGTAATAATCGCGCCTTCTTTTTTTAATCTTTCGACAAAATCCAGATCCTCGAAGATCGGGAAAGATCGAAAACCGCCCATTTTTCGGTAAACCTCGCGCCGCGCGAAAATCGCCGAATCGCCGTAGATCAAGCCGATTTTCCCGAGCAGCGGATAAAGCCGCGTTAAGAATCTTGCCGCCAATCTTTCGCCGTCAAAACGAATCGTAAAATTTCCGCCCACCGCGCGCGGATTTTCCAGAGCCTTTTTTATTTGTTCGACCGAATCCGTCAAAACGATCGTGTCGGCGTGCAGAAACCATAAAATTTCGCCGCTCGCGCAGTTTCCGCCAAACTGCAATTGCGAACCGCGACCGCGCGGCGCGTGCAGGATTTTGACGTCGTAATTTTCGGCGATCGAAATTGTCGCGTCCGTGCTGCCGCCGTCAACCAGAATGATCTCCGCGTTATCGAATGTTTGGAGCGAATCGAGAGTTTGTCGAATCGAATCCTCTTCATTGAGCGCGGGAATGATGATCGAGATTTCAGGCTTCATTTCAGTTGCTTCGGCGTTGAATGATCTTCAGGCAATTGCCAGTCGTTTTTCTGCGGTTCAAAAGGAAGCGGCAAAATTTTTGCCAGAACTACTTCGTCCGCGTTTTGATAAGCCGGAACGCCGATAATGATCTCTTCGGGCGCGGCATCGTCACGAAACGTGCCGTGAATTTTATCCCAAATGCTCAGACCGCTCGACCAGTTCGAATCTGTTTCTTCCCGAATAATCGAATGATGAATGCCGTGCAGACGCGGCGTAACGATAAAGTTTTGGAGCATTTTATCCACGTTTTCGGGCAGACGCAGGTTTGAATGATGAAACAAAACAGACGGCAAAAGAAACATCTGCCACGCGGCAAACGAGCGCGGCGAAACGCCGATCGCTAAGATTTGCGCCCCGCGCCACAAAACCGAAATTATCAATTCACCGAAATGAAACCGGACGGCGGTCGAAGCATCAAGATCACGGTCAACGTGATGAACCAGATGAAACCGCCACAGAAAAGGAATTTTATGCGTCAGAACGTGCCACAGATAAAGCGTGTAATCCATAAAAACGACGGCGGAAACCAGCTCAAGCCATTTCGGCAGACGGACGATTTTCAAAAGTCCGAGATTTTTTCGCTCGACGAGTTTCGTCAGCCTTTCGGCAACCGGCTTTTCGGCTATTTGCAGAGCAACGGCGGCGATTCCGGCAACCGCTAAATTTCTTCCGCTGCGGACAAGTTTCGATTCGACCTCGCGGCGCAACGGACGGCGTTTTTCCAGCCGGACGAGAACGCCGACCGCACCGAGCGCGAGAGGAACGCTTAAAATTTTAAGAAATTTCTTCATCTTATTTCCGCCGCTTTGTTATAATTCATAATAAAGAATTTTCAGGGGTTTGGAAAAATAAAGCCAAACAAAATAAGTATGACAAATCCGGCGAAACCCAAAATCATTTTCGTTTACAATGCCGACAGCGGCGTGTTTAATCTGATGTCTGACATCGCGCACAAAATATTTTCGCCGCAAACTTACGCGTGCAATCTGTGCGCGATCACGCATTCGAATTTCGGAATGAAAAAGGAATGGAAGGCGTATCTCGAATCGCTCCTGAATCCGCTCGAATTTCTGCACGCCGATGAATTTAAGGAAAAACACCAATCTGAAACGGAAAATCTGCCGGCGATCTTTATCGAGGAAAACGGCGCATTAAGACAAATCGCCGATGCCGACAAAATCAATAAAAGCCGATCCATTCAAGATTTGAAAGACATCATTGACAACGAGTTGGCGGATTAAAGATTTTCCGAAATCATTCATTCGCTTTGGTTGTTTTCCTTTTCGCTATTTTCTGACGACTTCGACCGAGCAATGCGCGTGTGCGGCGACTGCCGACGAAGTGCTGCCGATCAGAAATTTTTCGACGCGGCTGCCGAAGGCGTTTGCGCCGACAAAGATACAATCGGCATTCCAGCTTTCGGCTTCCTTGACGAGAATATGTTTCGGATTGCCGGTGTAAATATGAAGCGACGTTTTAAGACCGCTTTGGCGCAAGAGCGACATCGCTTTTTCGGCTGATTTTTCGATCCATTCGTGTTCCGATTCGTTGGTTTCTTCGACAAAATGCGCGATGGACGGAATAACGCCGCCGATTACCGAAGGAATCAGCGGATTTGCCGCCGTTACCAGACGAACTTCGGTTTCGTCGCGCCAGTTTCTCGCCGCGACCGCTTCGACGGCGGCTTCCGCGCCTTTTGAATTATCGAAACCGATCACCAGACGCGTCGGTGTCGGGTCAACTTCGACGCGCCCGCGCGCGACTCTGACCGAACAATGCGCTTCGGTTAAAATCTTCTGCGAGATACTGCCGAGAATAAAACGGCTGAACGCCGAATGACCGTGCGAACCCGCGACGATCAGATCGGGCTTGAATGTTTCGGCGTTGGTCAAAACTTCCCAAGCGGGCGAACCGTAGGTCGCTTCGGCTGAAATTTCCCAGTGCGGCAGAGTATTCTGCAGGCGCTGTTTGGCGCGGTTCGCCAGCGAAAAGGCTTCGGCGACCGCTTTTTCAGCTCTTTCGCGGTGTTTTTGAACGATCGCTTCAACTTTGGCATCGAGTTTAGTTTCCGCGCCGTTTTCGTCCGGATTCGGCGGCGGCAGCCAGACTTCGGCAACCGATATAACCAATGCCTCGCCTTTGTCCGGCAAGCCGGCGCGCGCCAGATCGTCAATCGCCGCTTCGGAACAATCAGAGCCGTCGTAACAAACCAATAATTTCATCATTTTCTCCCCGGATTATTAAAAATTGCTTTTCGCCAAAAGTTTTCGGCAAAGAATGTGCCAGTTAATTTAATTGATAAATCAAACTAAAATTTAGCATTAACAGTTAAATTTCCACAACAAAAGCGTGAATTTTTACGCACCTTCACCGAAGAAATTCAGCAAATTTTCTTTCGCTTTTACCGAAAACTCAATAAAGCTCACAAAATCCGACTGCCTGAAGCAAATTTACATTAAGGCATAAGTGTTGCGAAAAAGGTTGGTTAAGAATATTTGAAAATCGCGAATTTAATCCCGGAGGCTTAAAACAATGAATAAAACGGAAACACAGCATAACTGGTCGGCATTTCTCAAACTTTTCAGCGGGCAAAACAAACTGCGTCCGACACGAATCGGCGTTTTTGAAGGCGAACCCGGCGCGATGACGGATTATTGGCTCGAAGACGGTTTGCCGCTCGAAGGCATTGACATTGACACACGCGGAAGCGATGCGCCGAGCGTCGAAATTATGCTCGGAGATCCGGAAAAACCGGATTCGCGCCGGATGACTCACACGATCGCGAAAACGCGGTTTATCAGAATCGTTCTCAGCACAAGCGGAGAATCTGACGGATTGGACATCGAAAACGAAGACGGCAGAACGACGATTCTGCGGTTTGAAAACCAACTCTGACAATAAAGAAACTGTGGCTGTCCACAGATAGCCGCAGTTTCTTTTACTGTTCCCAAAGTTTCGCATCCGGTGTTTAATTGAAATCGTTTGTTGGAGGAAAAGAGAAATGAACGGAGAAAAAAATAATTATTGGTTTAACGCGGGCGTTGCCTTAGCGTTGGGATTGATCATCTCATCGCTTATTTTCGGCTGGTTTTTTGCAAAATCCCGAAAAGGCGACGAGATGATCACGGTGACGGGTTCGGCGCGCAAGCGCATCAAATCCGATCTGGTCGTCTGGAACGCGGCGGTTACTTATCAAGCACCGACATTGGCGGACGCATATCGCGCGCTTGCGGAAAACGTGCCGCGCGTCAAACAGTATTTGATCGGTAAAGGAATTCCCGAAAACGAAATCACGATTTCCTCGATCACCACGACGACCTTAAGAAGAACGGATCAAAATGGTCAGGAATCGGCGGAAATTTCGGGCTACAGCTTGCGCCAACAGTTGGAAGTCCGTTCGACCGACATAGATAAAATTGCGCAAGTCGCGCGCGAAGCGACCGAATTAATCAATCAGGGAATCCTGATCGAATCGAATGCGCCGCAGTATCTCTACACGAAGCTCGGCGATCTGAAGATCGAAATGCTCGGCGAAGCGGCGAAAGACGCCAAAAACCGCGCCGAACGCATCGCCTCAAGCACGGGCAACAGCATCGGCACGGTGCGCTCGGCAAGAATGGGCGTGATGCAGATCACCGCCGCTGATTCGACCGAAGTATCGGATGCCGGCATCAGCGACACGTCCTCGATCGATAAAGACATCACAGCGGTCGTCAACATCGGTTTCGCGGTTGAGTGAAGACTGAAGATAAGTATCTGTCTATCAATAAAGAAATGCTAACGAGATGTTTAGTTTGTCTGGTGCTGTTTAGTCTGTTTGGCTGCTCAAACAGAACCGTTATAACCATAACAGAAGCTCAGAACAAAACTAATTTAAACAATTCAATTCCTCCGGTAAAACCAACCGTTGAATCTCCGGTCAAACCGATTGGAAGATCGGAAGAGCG
>JALHNX010000154.1 GCA_022843305.1 Pyrinomonadaceae bacterium
TTGTCGAAAGTTCCGTAAGCGACACCGAAATATGGCGCGATTGGCAATCCGGTTTCCTTTTTTAGATATTTACTGGCGGTAACATAAAAACTCTGCCCGCCCGGTGTGCCGATTCTATCGGAACTCGTGCCGAAAATTATCGCCGGTCGTTTATCGGTTTCGGTCAAGGCGACAAAATTTGCGAGCGGCGAGATTTTTTTCGCCAAAGGATTGTATTCGATGCCGATTGAGAGGCGCGGATTAACCTGATAGGTCAAGGTATTGCGCCATTTTGCGCGGTCTATCTGGTTCGTCACGAATCGCGTTCCGAATGTCCATTTTTTTCCGTTTTCGTTTGCTGTCCCGCTCACGGCGCGACCTTCTCCCGGTCAGAGCGGTCAGCTCGGAACGCTCGATGTTTCACTTTTTGATTGTTTTTTGTCGAGTTTCGCCTGTTTTTCGCCGTCTTTTTCGGCTTGCTTGAGAATTTTTTCGAGTTCCGCGCGAAGTTCGGTTTGATTGACGACTCCCGAAATCGTTTTGACGATTTTCCCTTCGCGGTTGATGATAATTGTCGCCGGAAGTGCCGTTCCGACACCGAATCTGAGTGTGTCGGCGGAAGTCGCGCCAAGCCAGACGGGGAAATTTATCTTCACTTCTTTGATAAACTGCAAAACCTTCGGTTTTTCTTCCAATTCGTCGGTCGAAGCGCCGATAACCTGCACGCCGAACGCGGCAAATTCGTTCTGAATCGCCGATAAATCCGGCATTTCCTTGCGGCACGGCTCGCAATATGTCGCCCAAAAATTCAAAATTACGATTCTTCCTTTAAATTGTGCGAGGCTTTGCTCCGCGCCGAATAAATCTTTGAGTTTTAATTCTACTTCCGTCTGCAAAACTTTCGAGGCATCGCGTTCGGCGATGCTTTTTTCGACGATTTCAAAAGAATCAACGTAGAAAACTTCTTGTTTTTTGACCCTTTTTACAAAGCCGGTCGCCGAAATTTTGCGACCGACGTTCTGTTTCCATTCTTCCGACGTAATTTTTGCTTTGCCGGTTTCGATTTTGTATAGTTTCGAGTCTTTCCCCGTTCCGACCACCAGCAAAGGTTCGTCGCCTTTCGCAAAACAGCTTTGAGATTTGAGCAAATCTTCAGCGTTTCCCCACGGAATTTCGCCTTTTTTCTTCTCGACCCAACAATCTTCGCAACAAATCACCTGCCCCGTTAAAGTTACGGCGTTGTTTTGGGCAAAAACGACGAACGAAAAACTTAATATATAAAAAAATATGACCGGAAATTTATTCATTGGTTCTAAATATGCAAATTAATCGAGGTTAAAAACGCTCATTCCAAATGTTAATAATAGTTTCTCCAAAGCCCGCTGACAAATTCGTAAACTTTTAATTTTTCGGGAACAAACCGTCATTTGCGGTGTCTAATTAAACGTAAAGGTCGAAAGCCGTGGGTCAAATGTCAGAATCCTGCCAAATCTTTTGACCTCCGGCTTTCGACTTTTAACATTTTGAGGAAAATTTATGAAACCGAATATCAATGTGACGCCTTTGATTGATGTTTTGCTCGTTTTACTGATAATTTTTATGGTCATTTCGCCCGCGAAACCGACGGCTTTTAGGGCGAAAGTTCCGGCAGAACCGAAAGGAGAAAATCGGTTAGAATCGCATCCGAACACTTTAATTGTTAGTGTCAATGCCGATTTTTCGTTGGTTTTGAATCGTGAAAACGAAATGGGAACGGTTGAAAATCCCGAAAAGATCATCGAGAAATTGCGTGAAACGTTTGATTTACGCCAACGTGAAGGAATTTTGCGCCCCGATTCAAACGAGGTCGAAAAAACCGTCTTTATCAAAGCTCCGAAAAATATCAATTACGGCAGCGTCGTGAAAGTTGTTGACGCGATAAAACTTTCCGGTGCAGAACCGATTGGCTTGCAAATTGACGATTTGCAGTAGGATTAAATGTTGAAGATTGAAAGGACAAGATTGATTTTGAATTTTGAATCTTTGATCTTCAATAAAAAAAATTTTCTGCCGAAAGGATTTTTATGCTATAATTTTTTTGGCTGAAAAAGCCTTTAATGTTCGATATATAACTCAAAAAAACTCTTCCCCAACCGCGTCGCAGATGGTGAATTATTACGAAATCCTGAAGGTTTCACCAAAGGCTTCAAATGCCGAGATAAAATCGGCATACCGGCGGCTTGCGCGTAAACTGCATCCCGACAAAAATGATGGTTCCGAAGAAAAAGCCCTCGAATTTGCAAAGGTTGCGAAGGCTTACGCGATTCTCGGCGACCCGAAACAGCGAGCCGATTACGACCGTCAAATACTGCGGGCGGAATACAAAATTTCTTCAAACGGCGAAACGGTTTTCTCGTCCGAAAACGAATATGCACGGCGTTGGCGGCGGATGGCTTACGAACGCCGTTATAACGAGATTATTGACCGGATGATCGCCGACGAACGGCGCGAATCGGTCGCGTTGCAGAAAATTATTTTTCCGATGGTCGGACTTTTTGTTTCGACATTCGCGGTTGCCGTTTTCAAACCCGCGGTTTTTACGAAATCGCCGATTATCGGCAAAATCATTTTATTTTCGCTGTTCGTCGTCGGCGTGATTCATCTTTTCAGCCGTTTGAAAGCCGCGTTTGACCGTTATACTTATGACGAAAATATCCACGATTCGATTTTTGAAATGACTGAACCCGAACAAAAACCTTATTCGCGTTTTACGGGCATCGCATTTGTCGTCGTCGGTGTGTTTTTAAGTCTCGGGATCGGTCTTTTGATTGGAAATTATCTCGATTTGGTTATCGGCGCGACCATCCCTTCAATTTACTCGCAGACATTCCGCCTCGAATTTATTTTTTATCCGCCGATTGTCGTTTTGTGCGTTGACCTGATGCATTCGGTCGCCTCAAAGTTTGAATAAAGTGCGCTTGACAATCGCTTTATCAAATTTTATACTCTGTAGTTTCTCTTATTTGAGAAGATTTTCACTTAAGTTTATTTATAGAATTATGCCGAATCATAAATCAGCGGAAAAGCGCGTCAGACAAACAGTTAAGCGCAACGCAGTCAACACCAGCAACAAAAGCCGTCTTCGCACGCAGATCAAAAAACTTCGGACAGCTTTAGCGGCAGGCGACAAAGCCCAAAGTCAGGAGCTTTTGAACCCGACGATTTCGACGATTGACAAAGCGGTCAACAAAGGAATTTTGCACAAAAACACGGCGGCGCGTTACAAATCCCGTTTAACGTCGCACGTCAACGATTTAGCTCAATAAACAGTTTACCTGACAAATTCATTCATAGTTTTTCTCCTTTGAATGGAATGGAAGCAAGCCTTAAGCAAGTTTGCTTCCTTTTTTTCGTTTAAAGCCGCGTTGAACTACAAAGACACAAAGGAATTATGCAATAGAGCTTTCCTATAAATTAACGTTTCCGGCATTTGATAAATTGCCTCCAACTTCAGTTGGAGGTCAGGTTTGATTTTTATGAAAGGCTTGAGCCGAATTTCTGAGAAAACAAACATTCCTGACAGCTTTAGCTTAATTGAGCTAAAGCTGTCAGGAAGATGATAAAATTTAAGAATTCGGCTCAAGCCTTTTTTGGTTGATTTACACAACCTCCAACTGAAGTTGGAGGCAATTTATTTTTATAGGAAACCCCTGAATTATGCAAACTCTTTGCGTGTTTCCGTGGATTAAAGATTGACGATTTCGCAAACGAGCATTTCGATTTGCATCCGTGCGCCCGCGTTTCCGCCGCCGCCTTTTGAGGTTTTGATGGCAAGATCGGTTTTGGCGAGTTTTTCGATGATGTAAACCAATTTTTTCGCGTCGCTTCGGCGTGCCGATTCCAGAAAATCCTGATGATATTTGGGATGAAGTTTCATCAGGCGGACGACTTCCGTGCGTTCGACACCTTGATTCATCAATTCCTTTGCCATTAGTGTTCGACGAAGATTGTGCGCGATTAAACCGAGAATCATCAAAGGCTCTGCGCCGTCATCAAGGATTTTTTTTAAGGTATGCAGAGGTTTTCGCTTGTCTTTTCCGAAAAGCTGGTCGGTCAAACCGAAATTCGGAATCTCGCGCGAATTTGCAACCAGCGATTCGACTAAATCATATGTAACGATCTTATCGGGCAAAGCGGCGGTCGTCACCTTTTTGATTTCGTTCGTCAGTTTTCTTAAATTATCGCCGACCAGCGCGACAAGCTGGTGCAGAGCTTTTTCTTCGGCATCGAAACCCGCGTCTTTAACCTCTTTTCGCGCCCAATTAACGAGTTCGTGGTCGGTAAATTTTGCAAACTCGACGGCGCACGAATTTTCCAGCAGAATCTTCGCCATCTTTCGGCGTTTGTCCAGTTCGTCGGCGACAAAAATCACCACCGAAGTCTTTGAAGGACGCGTTAAATATGAGGTTAACTGCTTTTCGTAATCTTCTTTTAATGTATCTTTATTGCCGCTTGCCGAAACCTTGACATCGGTGATCCAAACCACGCGGCGCGCGGCGATCATCGGCAATTGTTCTGCCGATGCCAGCGCGTAAGTCAGATTTTCAGCCTGATTTAAGGAATATTCGTTCTCGTTGAATTCGCGCAAAGAATTTTCGTCAAACAGGAAATTCGCAATCGTTTTAGCCGCCAGATCGCGTAGATAAGTTTCCGCGCCGAACAGCAGATAAACCGGCGCAAACTCGCGCTTTTTCAACTTATTTCTTAAATCTTCTCTCGAAAGAACCGGCATTTCCTACTTTTTCCTTTTTACTTTTGCCTTTTTACTTTTGCCTTTTGCCTTATTTCTTCTCTTCCCTCACGCCCATTCCGTTGACAATTGTCGAAACGACCGATTCGGCAAAGGCACGCGCCATTCGTTCGACCGCCGGGTCTTCCTCGTTGAAAAACGAACGCGGATCGGACGAAAATTCAAAAGAATCGCGGAAAATGTAATTTTGATTGTCGTAAAGTATCTGATTCGCCTTCAGATCGCGTACCGTGACCGCCGAGGTAATCGTTACTTCATAGACGCGCGCGCGACCGTCGCGGTCGAGCAAAACGCCCGAAAAATTAAAATCGCGGATCGTGCCTTCGACCACGGCATCCGCGCCGTCGCGTGTTCCCTGCACTTTAAGCCCGCGTCCGCGCCGGATGATCTCTCTCGAAACGGCTTCGGTAAAACGCGATTCGACACGATACCGCGCACCTCTGACTTCGAACTGAAATGCGGGAACGGCAATTTTTTTGATATTTCCCGGCAAGCCCGAATTCGTCACCGGTTTATAGCATTCGGTAAACCCCGAAACAACGATAAAAACTGTGATTAGAGAAAAAAACTGCAAAAACTTCATACATTTATCTTAGACTTTTTTTGAAACTTTACGAAACGCAAAGACACCGATAACCAAGACCGCCAAAGTAATTAAAATTCCGCTGACGACCAATCCGAATCGAGAATTCGGGAAAATCAATTGCGATGATGAATTCGAGTTTGATGTTTCTTTTGATATTTTCTCCGCCTTTAAGGTGTTTTCCCCGCGCTTTAAAATGTAGTAAACCTCGGCGGGCTTTTCGCCATTCGGAACGTCTGCGCTGAAACGATGGTCGGCGAGTTCGACAACGCCCGCAATTTCTTTGTTTTTGATCGCTTTGGACAAATTATTCGCCTGTTCATTTGAGAGTTTCTTTTCGTAACCGCTCAGACTGTTTTTGGGAATTGCCAGAAAAGTGCCGCTGCTGTAACGCGCACCGCCGCCCATCGGCGGAATGGTCGTTCGACCGTTACTTTTTATCTCGACTTCTCTTAAATCGCCGTAAAAATCAAGAAAAAACCGGAAATCCGCTAAATCTTCGGTGGTTTCGGTTATCAAATCAATTTTCACGCGAACCTTGCCCGCATCGGGTGGAACATCGGCTTTGACCGAAAAACTAAAAAGTAAAATAAACGGCAGAATTATGCCTGAGATTTTCTTAATCATCGCGTTTTCTCCAATTTTTTATCGCTTCGACAACTTTTAATGTTTCGACGGTTTCTTTGACATCGTGAACGCGGACAATTTTTGCGCCATTCCAGACGGCAACCGCCGCGCTCGCCAAACTTCCCTGCAATCTCTTACCGGGCGGCGCGTCGTCCAGAATTTTTCCCAGAAATGATTTCCGGGAAGTTCCGACGAGCATCGGGAACACGGCAAATTCTTCGATGAGTTTATCAAGTTCGGCGAGAAGTTCTAAATTCTGCTCGAAAGTTTTGCTGAACCCGATTCCGACATCGAGCGCGATTTGATTTTCTGCCACGCCGAAAATTTTTGCTTTTTCGATGCTTTGCCGAAAACTGTTTGAAACTTCCGACAAAATATTTTCGACCGGCGTTTGCTGATGCATCGTTTCAAAATTACCGCGCAAATGCATTAAAACCAAACCGGTTTTATATTTGGCGGCGATTTCGGCGATTTTTTCGTCGAACAGAAGTCCCGAAACGTCGTTGATAATTTCCGCGCCCGCATTGACGGCATTTTCGGCAACTTCGCTTTTTGAAGTATCAATCGAAACCGAAATATCAAACCGTTTTACAACCGCCTCGACAATCGGCACGACGCGGCGTATTTCTTCATCTGCCGAAACCCGCGCACTGTTCGGGCGCGTTGATTCGCCGCCGATGTCGAGAATATCCGCGCCGTCTTCGATGATTTTTTCGGCTTGTCTTAAGGCTCCGTCAACGGAAAAAAACTTTCCGCCGTCCGAAAAACTGTCCGGCGTAACATTCAAAATCGCCAGTACAAGTGTTTTTTCAAGTGAAATTGCGCGCCGCGAAGTCTGCCAAATCATAGAAACAATTAAAGCCGATGAGAGGTTTGAGAGCAAATCTTCCGAAGCGTAATCTTATTCAACCGACCGAAGCGCAAGCCGGGATTCCGGCATTTCGGTCAGCCGATTTTGCTCCTTTTAATTATTTGCCGATTTTGGTAATCTGCATTTAAAGCTGAAATCTGCAAAGTATTAAATGATTTAGATGCATTGTTGCCGTGCTTCATCCCAGACTTTTCCGTCCGTGCATTTTTCGCTGCCGCGCATAGATAATTTAATGCTTTCAGTTTCCTCTATTACCCGTTCAATCATTTCCGCTTTGTCATTCGCGGATAGAATGCGATAAATCGCATTCGATTGTCTTACCCCGCAAATAATGCAGAATCTTTTCAATTCTTCGCTATCTGCCCAATAATTTAATTTTTCACTTGTTGCTGCTTCCATCTTGGTTCTCCTTTATTATTTAAAATTCTCGAACATCGAGATTGTATTGATTTGGTCTTGTTTGTCGAAAAAAACCGTTTTTCCGTCGGCAGACCACGCCGGACTTCCGTAAAATATTCTGTTGTGGCTGTTGGAAGTTATTTTTTTTTCTTCGCGCCCGCTTGCCGCCGCAATCCAAATATCGTCTTTATCAGCGTGTCGTGCGCTAAAAGCAAGCATTTTGCCGTCGGCGGAAAGCGTCAGACTCGAAGCGTATATGTTTTTGAAAACGGTTAAAACACGGCTTTCGCCAGCGGCAGAAACTTTGAGGAGTTTGACATCGAGCGGACTTGATTTCATTAAACCGTCGGTCATCGCCAGCAGAATCTCATCGCCCGAAGCCGACCAGCCCAAGAGCCGCAGTTCCCCCACACCCGAATAAATTTCCTTTGTTTTGCCTTCTTCGTTAAGCCATATACTCCATTTCGGGTTTTCGGTTTTTTCCATTGATAAAAAAGCAATGCGCTTGCCATCCGTTGACCAAATCGGCGGATAAAACCGGATATTCGCCTTATTGATGTCAGTTAAATTAATGTTTTCGGACGATTCGACCGAAGCCGTCAGGATGTTTTGTTTTTTTGAATCGAGATAGACGAAACGATTCGCATCGGGCGACCAATTTCTGCCGGTGTCGTGCCGGTTAATCGGCAAACGTCCATATGACGGCGAAGAAACACCATCAATCGTCAATTGTTTTTCCTCGCCGCTCGCCGTATTGACCAGCCAGTATTGATAGTTTTGTTCTGCTTTATGCCAGCGCATAAAAGCGACGTGGCCGCTGTCGGGCAACCAACGCGGGTTGTGTCCTTTCAGTCTGAACAGCGGCGATGAAGCATTTTCCAAAGATTTGACGACTAACGAAGATTTCGACAAATTCGGCGTAAGATGCGGCGAGTCGTTGGATTCAAAAACGATTAATTTGCCGTCGGGAGAAACGTCCGCCCACAATTCCGATTCGATTTCGGAAGCAAGTTCGAACACTTCGCCCGTTACAATTTTTACGCCGCCGATGTCCGAATGATTTTCCCAAAAACAATAGAAAACTTTCGTGCCGTCGGCTGAGATGTCAGCCAATTCATAATCGCCGTCGCCGCGTGTAACCTGTTGCGGCGAGCGTCCGTCCGTAAAGGCGAGATAGATTTGCATATCGTTGTCGCGCACGACGTTGTATAAAATCCGCTTGCCGTCGGCGTGCCAGAGCGGACGGGTTTCTCTTTCCGTGTTATTTGTCAACCGAAACGGCACGCCGCTTTCAATCGGCATCGTCCAAAGGTCAATCTGCCCGTCGCGTTCGTCCACAAAAACTATTTGCTTTTCATCGGGCGAAAGGTCGAAATGTCTGCCGTCTTTGGGAGATTGGGCAAAATCCGTGATTTTTACGGTTTCCTGCGTCGCTAAATCGAGCCGCAATAAATTGCCGTCGTGTTCATAAAAAATCGCCGCGCCGTCCGCTGTCCAATTCCGCACCGAAAGATCGCCTTTGCCGATGATCTTCAGCGCAACCGCCGCGCCGCCCAAAGACGGGCTGACATAAATGCCTGAAACACTTTCCCGAACGGACACAAAAGCGATGTGTTGGTCATCGGGCGACCAAACGGGACTATGATTCGTCCACCGGTCTTTGGTCACGCGAATGTCTTCGCTGTCGGCGGTTTGCTTGACGTAAATTCCTTCGTTTTTGCCGTCCTGCGTCGAAGAAAAAGCAATCATTTTGCCGTTATTCGACACGCGATAATCTCCGTAATTACTGCTTGCGCTGCTTTTCCACGAGACAATCCGGACCGAACGCAGAGCATCAAAATTGCCGGAATCATCCGCTTTTTTGAATTGCCAATAAAACAAAGCCGATACGCCGGTTAGCATAAAAATTATTAAAACAGACGGCACAATTAAAGGATTAAATTGCACCTGTTTTGTTTCTCCGGTTTGCTTTTCGTCAAAGTCGGCGGTTTCGGGCGGGACGCGAAACTTTTCGTTTCCGCTTTGCCAAAAATAGAATTGACGGCTTTTCGGGCGCGTCAGCTCGTTTGCCGCGACCTGTTCACCCGACTTTGTCGAAACGCCTTGCCGTATTTCGTCAAAATCAACGCTTTTCTGCAAATCGCGCAAATCTTCGGCTAGATTCTGCGCCGATTTGTAACGCAAATCTTTATTTTTCGTCAAAGATTTTTGCAAAATCGGCTTTAATTTTGTCGGAATAAACGACCAATCAGGCTCGTCGTTGAGTATCGCGGAAATCGTTTCGGCATTGGTTTCTCTGGCAAAGGCTTGTCGTCCTGCCAGCATTTCGTAAAAAAGCGCGCCGAAACTAAAAATATCCGTTCGCGCATCAAGTCGTTTGCCGCAGAGCTGCTCCGGCGACATAAACGGCACAGTTCCCATCACCGCGCCGGAACTGTTCAGCCTCTTTGCGGTTTCGCCACTCTTTTCATCTTCGATAAATTTCGCCAAACCGAAATCCAAAACTTTCACCTGACCTTTTTCGCTGACAATAATATTGGCGGGTTTGATGTCGCGGTGAATAAGATTGCGGGCGTGGGCTTCGGCGAGGGCTTCGGCAATCTGAATAGCCAAATCGAGCGATTTTTCCGCCGTTAAACTGTTTTGCGTCAAAATCTCGGCAAGCGTTTCGCCCTCGACATATTGCATCACGATAAAACTACAGTTTTCGGTTTCGGAAATTTCGTAAATCGCGCAGATATGCGGATGGTCGAGCAATGCCACCGCTTGAGCTTCGCGCAAAAGCCGCCGTTTTGCCTGTTTATCCGACAGCAAATTCTCGTGCAGAATTTTAAGTGCGACGCGGCGAAAAAGTTTCGTATCCTGTGCCAGATAAATTTCGCCCATTCCGCCCGCGCCGATTTGCCCGATTATTTCGTAATGATTGAGAAATTGCCCTTTTGAAAATTTACGGCTATCCGTCAGCATCTGTCCGGCGATTTCGGCAACGGCAGGCACTTCCATAAAATTTTCCGCACTGTCGAGCGAGTCCAAAAGCGATTTGACATCCGCCAGCAAGGATTTATTTTTTCCACATGCTTGCCGGACAAATTTTTGACGTGTTTCGGGCTTTTGAAGCCGGGCATCGTCAAAAATCTTTCTTACTCGTTGCCAATTTTCATCCGCCATTATTTTCTCCGACACACTATTCCTTAACAATTAGCGCGACAAATTTTAATAACAGAGGTCAATTATTTAACAACCCGCTTTGTCCATTTTCAATTTAGTTTTTTGAAAAAGCTGTTATTTTTGCCTTTTGCCGTTTGAGAAACCAATTCGGTTTTACCTATTTATCTTGTCAATTCCCGATAGAGCCAAGCCTTTGCCATCGCCCAATCGCGTTTGACGGTTGATTCGGAAACACCTAAAACTTCCGCCGTTTCGGGAACGTCCAAACCGCTGAAAAATCGAAGTTCGACGATTTTTGCCAGTTGCTCTTCCTTTTCCGCCAAACGGGTTAATGCTTCATCAAGCGCGAGTAAATCAAAATCCGTATCGTTGCTGACGGCAACCGTCAAAGCATCTTCGAGCGGCAGTTCTTCCATTCCGCCGCCGCGTCTTTCGCGGTGTTTCGATTTTGCGTAATCAACCAAAATCCGCCGCATCAGCGTCGCGGCAATGGCAAAAAAATGCGAACGGCTTTCCCACACAACCGATTTTTGTTGGATCAGCTTGAGATATGCCTCGTTCACCAAAGCGGTCGTTTGCAGAGTGTGTCCGGCACGTTCGCGTTGCAGATAACGATGCGCCTGCCGATGCAATTCCGTATAGACGAGTTCGAGCAGAGCTTCTTCGGCTTCGGTGTCCTGCCGTTCGCTCCAATTCCTTAGTCGTTTGGTTATCCCGCTTGCCCAATGAACTTTTTCAGCCATTGCCAAACCTCTTAATTGTCGAGAATGATTCGTATTCTACCACAAACATTTGTGTAATTCACCAAAAAATTTTGAAAAATTTGACCTCAGTTTCTAAAATCTGTCGCGCTGATTAGTAGAGAGCAAAATTCACTCTCAAAAAAATTTTCGGCGGCTATCGCTTAAAAGGAGGCGGCGATAGAAAAACCGCCTAGTTAAAGCATTCCTAAATACTCTAAGGAGAAATTTTATGCCAACTGAATTTACCGTTATTCTGTTTCAAAGACAACATTTTGGCAATGAGCCGGGCGTTTTTAATGATGTCGAACCCGGTACACCTTTTGTCGGACCAACAAAGGATTTCACGTTCAATTGTCCGAATGTTAACCCTAATGAAACTGCCGTTTTGATGTTTCAATCGCGTGAGGTTTCAAAAGCCCAGAAAGATGTCTTTCGGGTTAATGGAGTTGATGTTTTTGGCGGGTTGCCCGCAAGCCCAAGTAAAGATACATGGAACGGCAACGTCTTGCTTGTAGAAAATCGTCACCGATTGAAACCAACAGGTAACGTGCTACATGTCGAGGCTCGCAATGATTCCGGCGGCGGCGGCGGCAACATTGACGACTTTATCATTGACAACGTAGTCATTATGTATAAAACCCGGTAGTTGTTGTTTCCACATCGCGACGGATGAGTCAATAAATTTGAATGCAAATAACATTATTTCACGGTTTTGGGTGATTAACCTGAGTTATCCTTTATATTGGTTCGTATTCTGTCGGTTAGACCTTTCGTTGCCTAACATAAAAAAGGCAAAAGTGAGGATGTAAAATTCACTTTTGCCTTTTATCTTTTTATTTTTTGCATTCCGGTTACGCCGTTGCCGGATTATTCGGCGTGATCGGCGGCAGAATCGGTTTCTTGAAACCTTTTTTCGGTTTCTCTTCCGATTCGGTCGCGTTTCCGTCATCGTTGGTCGAAGGCGAACTGTCGCTGCCGTCAAGCGGAAGACCGGCGACGACACGGCGAATCTGGACGCTGTCGAGCGTTTCGAGTTCGAGCAGGGCTTCTGAAAGCCGCACCATCGCCTCGGCGTTGTCTTGCAAAATCTTACGCGCTGTTTCGTATTGATCGCCGATGATTTTTTTGACTTCGCGGTCAATCAATATCGCGGTATCTTCCGAATAATCGCGGTGCTGATTGATTTCACGACCCAAAAAGATTTGTTCGTCTTTTTTGCCGAACGTCAGCGGTCCGAGATCGGACATACCGTATTCGCAAACCATCGAACGTGCCAATTCGGTTGCGCGTTCAATATCGTTTGAAGCACCGGTCGTGATCTTATCCGCGCCGAAATAAATTTCTTCCGCCAGCCTTCCGCCCATCAGGATCGAAATTTGGCTTAAGATATATTCTTTCGTGTAGCTGTGGCGGTCGGCTTCGGGCAATTGCTGCGTGACGCCGAGCGCCATGCCGCGCGGAATGATCGAAACCTTATGAACCGGATCAGCCGACGGAACTTTCAAACCGACTAGCGTATGACCGGCTTCGTGATAAGCCGTCAATTTCTTTTCGTGGTCTGACAAAACCATACTGCGGCGTTCCGCGCCCATCAAAACTTTGTCTTTAGCGATTTCAAAATCGGACATCGTGACGACTTTTTTGTTGTAACGCGCCGCGTTCAAAGCCGCTTCGTTGACGATATTCGCCAAATCCGCGCCCGTAAATCCGGGAGTTCCGCGCGCGATAATGCTGATGTCAACCGCTTCGTCGAGCGGAATTTTGCGCGTGTGAACTTTCAGAATTCCTTCACGACCTTTGACATCGGGGCGACCGACGACAACGCGGCGGTCAAAACGTCCCGGTCTGAGAAGTGCCGGATCAAGCACGTCGGGTCGGTTGGTCGAAGCAACCAAAATCACGCCGTCGTTCGATTCAAAACCGTCCATTTCGACAAGAAGTTGATTCAAAGTCTGTTCGCGTTCATCGTGTCCGCCGCCTAAACCGGCTCCGCGATGACGACCGACCGCGTCTATTTCGTCAATAAAAATGATACACGGCGCGTTCTTTTTGCCCTGTTCGAACAAATCACGAACGCGCGACGCACCGACACCGACGAACATTTCAACGAAATCGGAACCCGAAATCGAGAAAAACGGTACATTTGCTTCACCGGCAATCGCTTTGGCAAGCAAAGTTTTACCCGTTCCCGGAGGTCCGACCATCAAAACGCCTTTCGGAATCCGTCCGCCGAGCTTTTGGAATTTTTGCGGGTCTTTCAGAAATTCGATAATTTCCTGCAATTCTTCCTTCGCCTCTTCAACGCCCGCAACATCTTTAAAGGTGACACGTTTTTGCTGATTATTAAGCAATTTGGCGCGTGATTTACCGAAGCTGAGAGCCTTATTGCCGCCCGCCTGCATCTGCCGCAGGGTAAATGCGAGGAATCCGATCAGCAAAAGAAACGGCAAGGCGTTGATTAAAACGATCCAGCCCCAACCACTCGAAGATGGTTCTTCGTTGTATTTGATCGGTGCGCTCGTATTTGTTTTGTTATATTCCTTGATCGTGCCGAGCAGCGATTCGCGGGTCGCATCGCTTCCGACACTCGCAAAAAATTTCTTGTTCTCGGTATCGGTCAATTCGACCTGTGATTGTTTAAAGTTAATTTCCTTAACCTGTTTATTGTCTATGCGGGTTACAACCTGGTCAAGACTTAATTCTTCAGGGCTTTTCGTCTGTTTGCTTTGCAGAAACCAAACGAACAGCATTGCGCTGGAAATGATCATCAACCACAATAAAACCTGTTTTGCTTTAGAACTCAATTTATAGCCTCCAAAAATTTAACTTTCATCCTCGGAAAGTTATTCTCATAATGATACTTCAGATGAAAGTTTCAACTATACAGTTGTTTTCAATCAGCGGCGGTGAACGCGCTATTTCGATTTTAGTTTGCCG
>JALHNX010000155.1 GCA_022843305.1 Pyrinomonadaceae bacterium
AATTTTGAGTGCGGCTTTGCCGTTCGATAGATTGACAAAACGCGATTCGATAACCGACCAGCCCTGCACGACATCAATGTAAACCTGACCTGTTTTTAAGGTTGAACTCAGCTTGATTTCGACCGTTTCGCCGGGCTTGAAAATCGTTTTCCCGGTTTCGATTTTTAGCGCATCGTCGTCCGTATCAAAAGAGATGCTTTCTTCGCTATCCTCGCCGACTCCGTAAGTTCCTTTTAGTCCTTTTTTGTCTTTGGCGATCAGCTGAATTTCAAAATCGCTGTCTTCATCTTCGAATTTCGGGCGTTTAAATTGAAGTTTTCCCGCACCGAACGAATTTGTTTTGAGTTTTTGAATCGTTCGATATTTTTCGTCGTCGCCGTCTTCTTCGCGCCCTTTCAGTTCGACATCGCAGACTGCCGGACTTCCGTCGGCGTAAAATGTCGAAATGTATGCGGTTATCGGCAAGTTCGGATGATTGTTGTATTCCTGCCCGATAAAATAGACGTGAATCGGCTCGCGCGTAACGCGCACGTCAAAACGGCGCTGCTCGGTTTTGTTAGTCGTCAGATCGGTAAAATACGCGGTGAAATTGAGATCGCGGAATTTTCGTGAACTGTCCTTCAAATCATTATGTTCTTCGCTCAAATCGAATCGGGCGGTAAATTTGCCTTCCGCGTCCGTTTCGCCTTCGTCCGCTTCGCCTTCGTCAATTTCGTATTTTTGCTCTTTCCAATTCCACGTCCGTTCGTTTTCGCGGACGACGCGAACCTTGCCGCGCGTGACGGGTTTGCCGAAAAGATAATCGGCGGAAACTTCGATTTCCGTCCGGTTTTCGTTCGGTAAATAATACGGCTTTAAGGCTTTCGCATTAACCGCAAAATTCGGCAGATCGTAACGCGAAATTTTCACTTTTTGATAACCGACATAATTGCCTTCGTCCTGATCCTGATTTTTAACGCGGATTCGATAATCGCCGAGCTTCGCATTTTCGGGAATTTTCCACGAAATCGCCGCCACGCCGAACGCCGATGTTTTCACTTTTTCACGATACAAAACCGTTTCGTCTTCGTCCTCGATGCGAAATTCGACTTCCGCGCCCGCAACGACCGTTTTGCTTTCGCCGCCTTTCATCAAAATTCCGCGCACATTGAGCATCTGTTCGGGCTGATAGATCGGTTTGTCGGTAAGCATCAGAAACTGAAAATCATTGCTTAACGTCTGCAAATCTTCTTCGGCTTCGCGAACGATGCCGTTTTTTCTGCCGGTCAGTTTTATTTCGCCTTCGCCGTCAAAATTCGCCTCAACCGGAATTTGAAAATCCAAAACCGCAAATCCATCGGCATCGGTTTCGTCCGTTGCGGTCAGCTTCAAGTTTTCTTCCGCATCGCTTTTGAGTTCCAACTTCAATTCCGCGCTGACTTTCACGCCCGCGACCGCTTTTTGCGTAAAAGGATTTAACGCCCTGACGCGGCTTCGATAAGTCATTCCCGAAAGCAAATTGTCGGAAGCGATGACGCGAAGTTCAAAAATATCGCGGATAATCTGCGAAAGCGAAACGATGCCGCGTGCTTCGCCGACCCGGTAACGCAGACGAAACCAGGCAATGTCATCTTCGTTTGTTTTCATCAAATCGCCCGTCGGCAATGTCAGATTATAAGATCTTTTGCCGCTTTCGATTTTCACGTTTTGCGCGGTTTTTGCACGAATTTTGCTTTCCGCATCGAGCAGTTCGAATTCGATTCGCGTATCGAAAGTTTGTTTCGGATTTTCGACAACAATTGAAACCTCTGCCGAAGTTTCGTTAAAAATAATGCTCGATTCAGATTCGTTGACCGTTTGCGCTTTCACCGAAAAAAGACACACCAGGCACAGCACGACCGACAGGAAAAGTTTTTGCCGCATAAAGACTTACCTCAAATTTATAGTCAGATTTTTTAGAGTTTTGCGAAACCGTCTTAAAAGATGCCGCGAGATTTTGAATTGGTTGCTTGGCGGGCAATTACGAATTTCAAATTACGAATTACGAATTAAAAAATCTTTCTCCGATTCGTAATTCGTAATTCGTAATTCGTAATTCGTAATTTTCTTAAAGGTTTCGCTGGATAAAATCGGTCATCAGCGTGTAGAGATGTTTTTGCTGCATCGTGCCTGCCTGAACGCCGTGGCGCTGTGTCGGGTAGGTCATAAACTCGAACTGCTTGCCGGCTTTTTGCAGTTCGTAGATGAGCTTGATCGCGTTTTGCTGATGCACGTTGTCGTCCATCGTGCCGTGAATGATCAGCAGTCTGCCGCTTAAGTTTGCGGCGTTGGCGATGACCGAACCTTGCCGGTAGCCGTCGGGATTATTCTGCGGTGTGCGCATATAACGCTCGGTGTAGATCGAATCGTAAAGCGACCAATCGCTGACCAGACCGCCCGCGATGCCCGCTTTTAAGGTTTTCGACTGCGTCATAAAATAGCTCGTCATATAACCGCCGTAACTCCAGCCCCACATTCCGATGCGCGTCGGATCAACAAACGTTAAAGATTTGAGATATGTGAAACCGTCTTCCAGATCACGGACTTCAGTTTGTCCCATTTTTTGATAAACGTTCCACGCACTTTCAGCGCCTTTGCCCGACGCGGTGCGGTTGTCGCAAATCCAGATGATATAGCCTTTCTGCGCCAGCATCTGATGCCACATCAACTGCGCTCCGCCCCAGCGATTTCTTACCGACGGCGCGTGCGGACCCGAATATGCAAAGGCAAAAACCGGATATTTTTTGTTTTTGTCAAAATCCGGCGGCAGAATCATCATCGCTTCCATCTCGAAATTATCGCGCGTTTTGATTTTTAAAAACTGCGGTTTGCCAAGTTTATAAGCGTCGAGAACCGGAACTTTGTTTTCGTCCAGAACCTTTTCGAGCCGTCCGTCCGCCGCGTGAAGCCAGGTTTTCGGCGGCGTGTTGATGTCGCTCCACTGGTCAATAAAATGCGTGAACGTCGGATTAAACGAAGCGCGGTGCGTTCCCGGCGTATCGGTCAAACGCTTTAACTCCGTACCGTCCAATTTGATGCGGTAAATATGCGTGTTGATCCAATCGTTATTTTCGCCGATCGCCGAAAAATACGCGTAACCGCGCGCTTCGTCAACGCCGTAAAATTCGCTGACTTCCCAGCGTCCGTCGGTGATCTGTTTGATGAGTTTGCCGTTGTTGTCGTAGCGGTAAAGATGGCGGAAACCGTTTCTGTCCCACTGCCAAACGGCAGTGCCGTCTTCTAAGAACGTTGGGTTATCAATCGCTTCGACCCAGGTGCGCGAGCGTTCAGTCATGACGGTCGTCATCCGCCCGTCGTTCGGAAACGCGGTGTTGACATCCAAAAAAGTCTGCTCGCGGTTTTGCGCCTGAAACATCACGGCGCGTGAATCGGGTGTCCATGTAACGCGCGAGATCAGAAAATCTTCGGGTTTGTATTTTGAAAGATTGACGAATTTCACCAGATCGCCGAACCGCGCCAAAGTCGGCGGAACTTTAGCGCCGACGCGCGGAAGCTGTCTAACATTCGGAATCAAACTCGTTTTCGTGACATCGGCAATGCCGAGCGTAACGAGCGGATTCGGGTCGCCCGCCTGCGGGTAATCGGTATTTTCGACGCGCTGATCGGTAACGGTGTCGTCGGTCAGAACGAATTTCGGCACGGGCGATTCGTCGGTTCGCAAAAACGCGATGTAACGCGAATCCGGCGACCACCAGTAACCGCGCTTGTTGCCGCGCCCGTAGAGTTCTTCTTCATAAACCCAATCGAGATAACCGTTGAGGATTTTTTCTTCGCCGTCGCGCGTCAGTTGTTTTTCCCTTGCGGTGGCGACCTCAACAACGAAAAGATTCATTCCGCGCACAAAGCTCACCCAGCGTCCGTCGGGCGAAAAATCGGCTTCGAGTTCTTCGTCCTTCATCGTGTTCGTCAGCCGCCGCACCCTTCCCGCCGTCAGATCGTAAATCCACAGATCGCTGTTATGATTTATCAAAATCGCATTTTCCGCCGCGTTAAACTGCTGAGACGGCGATTGCCCGATCTCGTTCGCTTCGCTGATCGAAAATCCCGGCGTTTGCGACAGCACGGAAACGAATTTTTTCGTGTCGTAAACCGGCGAACTCTGCCCGCTCAAAGCGTCAACCCGCAGCAGTTGTCCGCCCTGAAAAACCTTGTAGGCGCGTCCGTCCTTCGTCCAGCCGCGAACGGCGAGCGGTCTGCCCGAAAACGGAACACGCGCCTGCGGATCGAAAATATCGTCAATCGAAAGTAGACGTTCCTGCGCCTTTACCGTCAGCGCCGAAAAGATAAAAATCGCAATAAAAAGCCATCGGAATTTTTTCATATTTTTAAGAATCGGGGAAAGATTTATTTGAGAGAAGTATAAACGAAAAAGGTTTGAGAGTGTTAATTGATTGATTATTTGATAGAGAATTAACTGAAGACTGTGCGTAATAAAGTATGTGTCGCTGCAAGATTTAACACTTTCGGAATAAATGATAGGTGATAAGTGATAGATGATAGATTAAGAAATGCCGGCTCGCACACGCCCAAATCTCTCAGCTATTATCTATCAGTTATCATCTATTCCGAAGGTTTTTCGCTCTTTTTGAATTATGCACAATCTTCAGTTAATTTACGCTTTCGGATGCGCGCGGTCGTAAACTTCGATGAGTTTTTCCATCGAAACCTGCGTGTAAATCTGCGTCGTCGAAAGCCGCGCGTGTCCGAGAAGTTCCTGAATGTCGCGCAGATCCGCGCCGGAATCAAGCAAGTGCGTGGCGAACGAATGTCTTAAGCTGTGCGGCGAAATATCACGGTTGATTTCCGTGCAAATTTTGATGTATTTATCAACCATTCGCCCGACGCTGCGGGTTGTAATTCGTGTGCCTTGATAATTTAAGAAAACGGCTTGGTCGTCGCGCTCCGACGGCGGGCAATTATTTAAAAATGTCGCACGCGTTTCGTTGAGATAATACATCAACGCTTGCAGCGCCGGTTCGCCGAACGGCAAAATGCGCTGTTTCTTGCGCTTGCCGGTAACGCGCACGAGCTTTTCGCGGAAATCTATATCTTTAAGACTTAAATTTACGAGTTCGCCGACGCGCATTCCGGTCGAGTAGAGAAATTCCAAAATCGCGCGGTCGCGTCTGCCCAAATCCGTGTTCAGATCGGGCGTTTCGATAAAGCGCACGGCATCCTCCATCGAAAGATGAACGGGCAGTTTGCGCTCAACCTTCGGCGTGGCGACGAGTTTGGCGGGGTTATTTTCCTGCACGCCTTCGCGGACGAGAAATTGGAAAAAGGTTCTCAAGCTCGCTAATTTCCGCGCAACGGAAGTTTTTTTATGATCGCCGTGCAAGGACGCCATCCATTCGCGGATCGTCAGATGGTCAATTTCCGAAACCGGAATGTCGGAAACCTTGCCTTTTGCGAGCAGATAATCACGAAACTGTTCGAGATCGCTCGAATAATTTCGCAGAGTATGCTGGCTGACGTTGCGCTCGTAACGCAGATGTTGGAAAAATTGTTTTAAAAGCTCTTCAAGCATAATTGTTGACTCTCAATATAAATCAACAAAAAACAATTAACAATTAACGATTAACTTGTCGCGGAACGTAATAACCTTTTCGGGTGCGAACCTGCACGTTTTGGCGGGTTTTGACCGAAAGCGAAATCGCGCGAAATTCGCCGCGTTTGTCGGTTTCGTTTTCGGGATAATAGCTCAGGATATATTGTTGGGAAAGCTCGGCGGAGATTTGCGCAAAGGCGCGGTCGAGTTCGTCTTCGTCAACCGGCGAATACACCGCGCCGCCGGTTTGCGAGGCAAATTCCTGCATTCTTCGTTCGGCGGCAAGTTGGCGGAGATTGGCGCTGCCGCGCCGCTGTCCGGTGCGTTTGTAATTTTCAAAATCGGTCGTTTTGACGACATAAACCTGACAATTCGCCAATTGCAGAGCCTTCAGAGTATTTTCAAAAGTCGCGTCGCTGACCGTGTCGTCGCCGTCGGAAACGATGACAATCACGCGTCTGCCCTGCACTTCGCGCATATAATTGGCGGCATCAATAATCCCGTCCAAAAGCGCGGTCGCTCCGGCAGGCGGCGCAAAACCCTCGATTGCCTGCACGAGCAGGGACACATCTTTCGTCAAAGGCTGTTCGAGCCGCGCAACCGTGGCGACGCTGAAAAGCGCGACCAAATCCTTTTCGGGACGAATAACGCGGCGGAAAAATCGGATCGCGGCTTTTTTCTCGAACTCGCGGGCAATCGAAACGCTCGACGAATTATCGAACAGCAAAGCCAAACGCACGGGCGTTTCCGAGCGCGAAAAATCGCCGATCTCCGCCTCTTGCCCGTCAATCTGGAGCAGAAAATCTTCGAGCCGCAGATTCGTCACGGGAATTCCGCGCCCGTCGAGAACCGAAACCGGAATCGGCACGAGCGTCGAACTAACCTTGATAACTTCGTTATCGTCCTCGATTTGCTGATTCGTTTGCGGAGTCGGCGAAGCGTTCGGCAGCGACGTGATTTTTTCGGTCGGATTGTAACCGCCAACCGTTTTGCGCGGCGTCGGCTTCGGGGTCGGCGTTTCCGCAGGTTTATTGCGCCCGCTCTGCGCGAAAATGCCGAGCGCGAAAGTCATAATTAAAATTGTGAGTAAAACTTTATGAACCATTGGAGTTACCGCTTTCGATGCTTCAATTCTAAAAAAAGTTATCTGATGACGGATTTTTATTTCCAGTTCGGCGGCGTATTTCCAAACTGCGAAAAATTCTGCCCGTTGAAAATTGCCTTGACCGTGTCGCGCATCAGAACGATGATCGTAAAAATTCCGAGAACTGTGCCAAGCGGCATCGAAAAACAGACGAGCGCGGCGATGACGATGCAGAATGTGTAGTTTTTATGTTTCGCCAGCGAGCGTCCCGCCCAAAAAGCGAGAAAGGCGAACAGAAAAAACATACCCATGAAAACCAGACCGAAACCGACGAAAATTCCGCCCATCAATTCCGGCGGCGGTTCGTTTCGCTGGCGCGGAATATCAGCCGCAATAAAGAACGCGCCGAAAAGAATGTAGATCGAAAAGAAAAGCCCCGTCAGAGTCATCAAACCGGCTTTCACATAAAAGCAAATCGAAAGAATTTTCAGATGTTCCAAATCCTGATTAACCTGTTGATTCATAAGTATTTCTCCGTTACGTAAAAATCAATTTCGCGCCGCCGATAAATAAACCGACCGCCAGAACGCGCCGCAAAACAAGCGAATTAAAACGATAACTGCCGAGCGTTGCGCCGATTGCGCCGCCGACGATTGCCGCCATTATCCAAACGTAAACTCCTGTTGGAAGTTTCAAAACCTGCGCGTAATTTCCCGCTAAACCCGACATCGAATTGACCAGAATAAAGAGTGCCGAAATTCCCGCCGCGCGTTTTGTTTCCGTCCAGTTCATCAAAAGCAGAATCGGTGTCAGAAAAATTCCGCCGCCGACACCGACCAAACCCGAAACAAAACCTAAAATAGTACCAATCAGCAGACAAACCCAAATTTGCGGCGCGCGAACTTCGCTCTCCGATTTCAAGTTTAACGCAAGGCGAATCGCGGCTAAAATCAAACAACCGCCGAGAATTATTTTATAAACCGCGGTCGGAAGCTGGATCATTCCGCCGACAAACGCCAGCGGAATTGAGCCGATTGCAAACGGCGCGAAGATTTTCCAATCGAAATGTCCGGCGCGATAAAACTGCACGAAAGCGATTGATGAAACAAAAACGTTCAAAAGCAGTGCGGTCGGGCGCGTGATTTCGGGCGCGACCGCAAGCAGTGCCATCACCGCCAGATAACCCGACGCGCCTCCGTGTCCGACCGACGAATAAAGCACGGCAACAACGAAAACGGCGAGAATTATCAAAATTTCAAAAGTCATTTATTTTTTCGGTTTGAACGCTTTGTAACCGAGAAAAATGCCGAGTCCGCCGAGTATCACCGCCATCAAAATAAAAAGAAAAAGATGATACACGCCCTGCCAGTTGAAATTTCCCTCGAACAGTTCGCCGATTTGCAGAAAAATTGCGAAAAAATTCATAACTTCCAGTTTATAAAAAATTTGTTTATTTGAGTTTTATTGTATAACAATTCAAAGGCAAACCCGTTCCGTCGTCGAATTTGGCGGCGGCTTCGATTCCGATTTTCGCAATATCTTCGGCGGATTTCGTTTCGTCGTCATAAACCGCGTGCATTGCACCGTTGGCAAAATCACAGCCGCTGCCGAAAGCCGTAAATCTTTTATATTCCGTCACATCGCGCGAAAAGCCAACCGCAAAAACGCCTTTCGGATTAACTATCAGAACATTCATCCGCGATGTTTCAAAGGCATCGTCTTCCTCATCTTCGGGACGCAGAAAATAGTTTTCTTTGAGCTGATGGTGAAAGGTCAGCCACGAATCAAAGATGTTTTCAACACTCTCGAAATTCGGCTTGCGCTTGATTCTGTTGAGCCAATGTCCGACCACCAGCTTAAAGGCGGGCGAGCCGGTAAAAGCCATGTAATTATCCTGAAATTTGAGGATCTTTTCGTGGTTGACGATATAATCGGCGGATTCTTTCATACTGCCCCACATCGTCAAAGTATCGGCGGCAATCGCCGCATAACCGTTCTTTTTGACCGCGACAATCGTTGTCATTTACTGATGCGCCTCCAGAGAATTTTTGTTTATTTTAGAGAACCATTCGTCCCAGTCTTTGAGCGCGAGTTCGACCTGCACGCCGTGCCGTTCGCGCTTGTTGCGGTATTTCTTACGAATCTCGACCGAAACCGGCGCGAGCAAGCCGAACGTAATATTGACGGGCTGAAAATTCTTGGTTTCGACGTTTGAAACATACCGGCAAAGCGCGCCGATGGCTGATGTTTCGGGCGCGACAAGTAAATCTTCGTTCCGCAAAATCCGCGCCGCATTCAAACCTGCGAGCCAACCCGTGCCGACCGATTCGAGATAGCCTTCAACACCCGTAATCTGTCCGGCGAAAAAGAGTTTCGGATTCTTTTTCGTCTGCAAAGTTTCCCGCAAAATCTGCGGCGAATTGATAAAAGTGTTGCGGTGAATTTGCCCGTATTGCAGAATATCGGCGTTTTCCAAGCCCGGAATGGTTTGCAAAACGCGTTTTTGTTCGCCGTATTTTAAGTGATTTTGAAAACCGACGAGCGAATAAGCATCAGCCATCAGATTTTCCTGTCTTAATTGAACGGCGGCGTAAGGCTCTTTCCCGGTCGAAGGCAGCGGCAAACCTTTCGGCTTCATCGGACCGAATCGCAGAGTATCAATTCCGCGCCGCGCGATCTCTTCAATCGGCAGACACGATTCAAACCAGTGCGTTTCTTCAAAGCGTTTAAGCGGGACGGATTTTGCTTCGACGAGTTCATTGTAAAACCGCTCGTATTGCTCTTTGTCCATCGGGCAATTGATGTAATCGTCGCCGCCTTTGCCGTAACGCGCGGCTTTGAAGGCAACGCTCATATTAATCGAATCCGCTGCGACAATCGGCGCAATCGCGTCGTAGAAATAAAGCTGATCATCGCCCGTCATTTTCATAATTTCGAGCGTTAAAGCGTCCGAAGTTAAAGGTCCTGTAGCGATAATCGTGATTTCATCCGCCGGAATCGTTTTGACTTCCTCGCGGACGATTTCGATGTTTTTGTGCGCTTTGATTTTCTGCGTGATAAGTTCTGCGAATTTTCCGCGATCAACCGCGAGAGCCGCGCCTGCCGGAACTTTCGTCTGACGAGCGGCTTCCATCACGAGCGAACCGCCGCGTCTTAATTCTTCCTTCAAAAGATACGGCGCAGAGCCTTTTTCGTCAGATTTCAGAGAGTTTGAACAAACAATTTCGGCAAGCAAATCGGTGCGGTGCGCGGGCGTTTGCACGACGGGACGCATTTCGTAAAGTTTCACTTTCGCGCCCGAATTCGCCGCTTGCCACGCGGCTTCGACACCTGCCAAACCGCCGCCGATAACATTTATTTCATTCATAATTTCAGAACTTTTACTTTAACACATCGGAAATTTGAAAAAAATATAAACCGCGAAACACGCGAAAAATCAGTATAGTGAGCGGTAGCGAACATTTTTCATTCATATAACTTTATGAAAATGAAACCTGCTCACTACCGTTCGCTATACTGATTTCTAAACAATGAAGGCTGGGCGACATTCCAATCGATAATTTCCCCAACTTCGTGACCGCGTTTTTCGAGTTCGTTTTTAACGACGCGGCGATGGCAGTTTTCCAATTCGGCACAGGCACACATCAAAACCACGTTTGTTTTCCATGATTGAATAAGGCGAATTCCGAGTTCGAGATTATGGATCTGAATTGCGCCGCCGTGCGTTTTGTAATTTCGGTTGCCGAGCGCGGCGACGTGTCGGTAACGGTCTTTGAGCATCAGCGAAAGATAACTTTTCGTCCATTGCAGATGACGCGAAACGGGCGCGAAGCGAATATCGGCTAAGACCGCATCGTGAAAATCGAGCAGCGCGGGAAGCTGTTCAAACGCTTTTCCCGTGTAGCCCGTCGTATAAAAATTCGATAAAAAATGCGTAAAAGACACGTCTTTTTGCATTTTACCTTAAATTTTCCGTAAAAACTTCAAAACCATCTGAAATCTTAAATCTCAAATGGTTTTGAAGCTAATTTGAGATTTAAGATTATCTCAGCTCGACTTTATCCATTTTTTGAACGTCCTTTGAAAATTGCTTCACTTGATTTTACAAGTGTCGAAATATAATCGCTGAGAGTTTTCAAACCTCACAATTTTGCACGATGTTTGAAAACTCTCACGCAAAATCGCCAGGCTCAGTCTTTGATTGACATTCTTAATTTTTAAAATGGCTAAAGTCGAACTCAGGTTTCATAAATTTACTCTTTCGGCGTTTTCAAAAACGACACGACGAATAAAATTCCTAAAATTAAATCAATCGTTGCCAGCCCGACCATTATCGAATGAACGCGACCAAAAACGAAAAGCGCATAAACGGCAATCGAAAAACTGAATTTTTCAATCACCGCCGCAATCATCATCATTCGATAGCGCACGGGATTTCGGGCAATTATCAAAAACACGACCTGAAACGCGACCGCAACGCCGATAAAACCGTAAAAATATTCGGGATGCGTGATCGCCGGCGGAAAATCGCGGTTATTTTTTTCTTCGAGAAAATACTGCGGAAGCAAAGCGATCAGTCCGTAGATTCCCGCCGCGTAAAATGTATATTTAGCAAATTTCATCTCGGGTTTATGACAAATAATTTTTGCACGAAAAGCCGAAAAATTTAAGCAATTTTGGTGCAAAGCCACAAATAATTTATTTCAAGGCATCTTTCCATGTCGCAATAATCGCTTCCAACTCTTTATCGGAAGTGTTTTCGAGCTTTAATTTCCACGTTCCGCCCGAAACATTTTTATCAACATAGATCGAGCGAAACCACGCGTTTGCTTCGGGTGTTTTGGTCAGATTTTTGCCGACTTCCGCGCCTTTATCGTCGAACAGCGTCGCCGAAATATTGCTTGCCGCCATAAACGTCAGACCGAAATTCAAGGCTTGCACGACGGGAATTTCGATTTCGACCGATTGCTTCGCACCGATTTTTATCGCTTTTGCAAAATCTGGTTTGAAGGCGTTTTGGTCAATGTTTGCGTTTCGATTGCTCACGTTAAACCCGTCCGCTACCGCAGACGGTTCTGACCAGCTTGCATTTACAAAGTTAGTGCCGAACGCGCTTTTGTTTGTTTGTCCGGTTCGCGTCGGAATGTCGGGCATTTCGGGATTGTGATTGCCCTTCGGTCCGATGGCGAGACGCGGTTTGACGAAATCCGAAAAATCGCTTGTGCCGGTCAAATCCGTATGGATGTTTTTCGATTCGGCGGTGTCGGCAATCGTCCATTTTGCCGACGGCACGGACACCACGCCGTCGTTCCAGACGACATTTTTGCACATCGTCGGTAAAGGATTTCCGGCGAGTGCTGAAAATTTCACGCCTTTTCGAAATTTGTTGACCGTATTGAAATTGGCGACCTGATCCTGTCGCAATTGGCGGACGGCTTCGACGTTTTTCCCGAGCATTTCAAACGCGACGTTCATCACGTCGGCGCACGGACTGCCCATATTCGGCGTGCCGAGCATAATCAAATGCGACACGCGCGGGCGACCGTCCCCGGAATTATTCTTCATCACCTGGCTGATGTAATAACGCGAGATCAATCCGCCCATCGAATGCGCGACCAGATCAACGTGCCACGCGTTGCGGTCTTTCTGCGCGTATTCGATGTATTTTTCGAGTTCCCACGAGTTTTCGCCAATCGAATTTGTCTTGTCGGTCGAAAGAAACGCGCCGCCCGTGTTCATTCGCCCATGTTCCGGCTTTTCGCCGACCGGAAACGCCTTCCAATCGTAAGAATGCGAAGTCGTCAGGATATTCTGCCACGTTTCCCAAGCCTGCCAGTTGCTCCACAGTCCGTGAACAAGCATGAGCGGTTTCGGCGCGACTTTCAGATTTTTCGTCATCTCGTCAATCTTTTTATTGTTTTCTTCAAGCTCGGCTTTGACGCGCTGTAAAAGGCGCGGGCGACCGTCGTCGAACCACGCGTAGCCGGACGAATCCCAGACGAGTTCGACCGTTTCTTCCGAGTTCGCGTCCACGCGCACCGAAACCGTCTCGTCTTTGAGTGGCGCGTCCGGACGCGCACCGTCCCATTTGTCGCCTTTGTATGTTTCCTTGAAACGCACGTCGGCGTATTTCGTTTCGCCCGATTCGTTCAGGATTTTTGCCTTGATCTTCACGAGATTTCCGTCAATCGTTCCCTTTTGCTCGCTGATTTCCTGCCAATCGTTCCAGTTCGGATACTTCATATCTTCGACCTGCAAATCGGTAATGCGTAGCGGCGCACCGCATTTTTGCAGATTCCAAGTGATGGTTTCCGTCACGTTCTCCCAGGTTTTCGAAAACGAGCCTGAAAGCCGGTTCGGATCCGAAGGATCGACGCGGTGCGTGCCGTCGCTCGTCAGCGAATTGCCGTCAACGCTCGTCACGGTCGGCGGCATCGTTAAATTTTTGCCTTCTTTCGGCACACATTGACCGCTGAAGCTCGAAGTTTCCGTTCCCGTAGTTTGCCCTTGAATTTGCGGCACGGCGACGCTGACCGTGTAGGTGCCGTCCGAATTGACGCCGACATGAACGTTTGACGCGGCGCCGGTCGCGTTGGCGGTCGTTTCGGTTTTCGTCAGGAAATTTCCGGTCATAACTTTCCAGGTTTTGCCGCGGTCGCACGAATTTTCTTCACGGGCGACGGTTTTATCGATTGACGAAAACTTATGTTCGATGCGCGCTTTACCAGTATTCGAGCCGTTTTTTTCGGGCGCTTCGAGCACCGCGACCGACGCTTTATAGTTGTAGCGCATCTCCCAGTCGCGTTTGTCCTCGCCGCGATTCGAAACCCGTTTGACGATTTTGCTGTCGGTCATCGCCTGCGTCCGCGTGTAAGTGATGTTGCCCGTCCACGCACCCGAGCATTTCTGCGCCGATTGTTTCGAAGCCGGCGTCTTGCCGCCGCTTTTGACCTGCGCGAAGGCAGAAAAATTTCCGCAAAGAATCGTAAAAATCAGTAATAAGCTAAAAAGTTTATATAAAAATCCGTGACGCTCTTTCATTTTTGTTCTCCACCAGAAAAAATGGCTGACATTTCTAACGCGCAGACCGTTCGCAAAAAGTATCATTCCGCACATAATTTCCCTGTTGAAAATACGGCTTTTCGTTTATACTTTGAACAATTCTTTTCAGCAAAAATTGTGGTCAAACGAAATGGCTTCTGAACGTCGGCAAAATATTGAAACGATATTTCATACCGCGACCGTTTTTGCAGGTCGGGAGCGCGAAGAATATCTAAACAAAGCCGGTATTGAAGATGCCGAAATGCGCGCCGAGATCGATGAACTTTTGGCGCGTTTCGATGCCGAAAATACGACCGCCGAAAAGGAACT
>JALHNX010000156.1 GCA_022843305.1 Pyrinomonadaceae bacterium
CCCGAAGTGCCGGCTTATTTTCCGAAATCGGCGGCGAAAAATCTGGAAGGCTCAAAATCTTTGGAAGATTTGCCGAAACCGTTCGCGCTTTCGACCGCCGAAATCGAAAATTTCGACGGCATTGTTTTAGATGTTCGTCAAAATACGGAATACGGCGCGGCGCATATTCCGAACGCGATCAACATCGGACTCGGCGGTCAGTTTGCAAGCTGGGCGGGAACGCTTATATCAATCGGAACGCCGATTGCGATTGCCGCCGAAACCGAGGCACAAATTGACGAAGCGTTTATGCGTCTCGCGCGGGTCGGACACGAAACGGTCAAAGGTTTTATTCTGATGAAGGATTTCGCGGGGGAAACGAAAACCGTCGAGCAGGTTTCGGTCGAAGAAGTTAAGGAATTAACCGAAACCGAAAAATATCTGCAATTCGTTGACGTGCGCCGTCCGGCTGAACACGCGGGCGGTCACGCGGTACGAACTTTGAATATTTCGCTCGATAAATTGTCGAAAGAAATTGACCGGCTCGACCCGGAAACGCCGACTTACGTTATTTGTCAGAGCGGGTATCGTTCGAGCCTCGGAACGAGTATTCTGGAAAACGCCGGATTTAAAAAAGTTTATAACGTCACGGGCGGAACGCAGGCGTGGATAAACGCGGGTTTTGACACGGAAGTTTCGGCAGCGGCTTGCGCGAACTCAAAATAAATTATTATGGAAGAATTCTTTTGGATTATCGGATTTTTCGTCATTTGGCTT
The DNA here is from genome assembly GCA_022843305.1 of Pyrinomonadaceae bacterium. GTDB lineage: Bacteria > Acidobacteriota > Blastocatellia > Pyrinomonadales > Pyrinomonadaceae > JAFDVJ01. The sequence continues at coordinate 757 of JALHNX010000156.1, forward strand.
TTATTACAGCTCGTGATTCTGCCGAAACTCGGCGTTTCAACCTGACTGCGCGGTGCTTGCAGCGTCGAGTCTCGACGTAAGAAAAATGTCGAAAAAATAACTGAAACGGAGATTGTAAAATGAATAAAAAGACGCATTGGGAAACCGTCTATCAAACAAAATCCGACCAACAGGTCAGTTGGTATCGGGAACATCTGGACAATTCTTTGCAGATGATCTTAAACACGAAAGTCGTCAAAAACGCGGCGATAATTGATGTCGGCGGCGGAAGTTCGACGCTTGCTGACGATTTGCTCGACCATGGTTTTGCGGATGTTTCGGTTTTGGATATTTCGGCTAAGGCATTGGAAAAGAGCAAAGCTCGTCTCGGCAAACGCGCCTCGCAAATCGAATGGATCGAAGCCGATATTACTGAAGTTTCGCTGCCTGAAAATCATTACGACGTTTGGCACGACCGCGCGGTTTTTCATTTTTTGACCGCTGCCGAAGATCGCCGGAAATATGTCGAATTCGTAGTGCGTTCGTTAAAGCCGGGCGGACATATCATCGTCGCTTCTTTTGGCGAAAACGGTCCAAACAAATGCAGCGGTTTGGAAGTTGTGCGTTACAGTCCCGAAACGATGCACGGCGAATTCGGCATTGGATTTAAACTTGTCAAGAGCCTGAACGAAACGCACGAAACGCCTTTCGGCACGACGCAGGAATTCGTTTATTGTTATTGCCGAAAATTTACCGATTAAAATTTTAGCCGGAAATAAAGTGCAAAAAAGTTCGAGCCGTAAGATTCTTACGGCTCGAACTTTTTTGTGTTTTTCGCAAACGATTAGAAGACGTTATAGTTAGCCACCGGATAATCGCCGTTTTGTCCGAAGGGAACGCTGAACGCGCCGCTCGTCGAGCCTAACACCCAGAACGTACTCGCACCCGGCGTCGCGCTCGGTCGCCAGATAGCAAAGTCCGTTTTACCGTCGCCGTCGTAATCGCCATGCGCGGGAAAATCGGTCGCCGACGCGCCGAAGATCGCTGTCGGCGAACCACTGATCACGCCGGTCGAACTCGGACGAACATACCAATTAATTTGTCCGGCAGCACCTCTGATAACCGCGAGGTCGTTTTTGCCGTCGCCGTCGTAATCGCCCGGAACGATAACGTCATTCGGCGTTCCGAAGACAACCGAATCGAATCCGGCAGTCGTCTGCAACATCCAGAAACGGGCTTGCCCGCCGCCGTTGTTGCGCTGAATGACGAAATCTCGTTTGCCGTCGCCGTCATAATCGCCCGGTGCCGGAAAATCGCCGGTTTGTCCCCAGGGAACATAAGTGACATTGCCGCCCGGATTGTTTAACGAGCCGCGATAAAACCAGGTGCTTTGATCTCCCGAGTTTAATCCGCTGCGATAAACTGCCAGGTCGGATTTACCGTCGCCGTCATAATCGCCAACGACCGTCGGTTGATCGCCGGTTTGTCCGAATGCTTCGATTCGGACGGTGTTGTTGCTGCTTTGCAGAATGTAAAACGCGGCAACCGTCGGCGCGCCAGCGCGCCAGATTGCAATATCGGTTTTATTGTCGCCGTCGTAATCTTCCGGCACGAAGAGATCGGTCGTAATGCCCCACGCAGAACCATATGTCGTCGTCGTTCCGGTTAGATTGATAAACCATGTGATCTGACCGGTCGGACCGCCGCCCGTGTTGCGAACAACCGCAAAATCGGTTTTGCCGTCGCCGTTAAAATCAACATGATTCTGCGTCGGCGCGGTCGAAGCCTGCGTCACGTCCGCCCATGACGTGCCGACGCGGATGCCGTCAACTCTGACAGTCGGCGATGTCGCCGCCGAGCCTTGGCGCAGCGAAACTGTGCCCGGACTAACGTCCGATTGAGCCGTATCGGTCGCCGTCACGGTCGGTGCCGGTTCGGTTGCCGGAACTGTCGTGCTGACAAACATCGAAACGGTGTCGTTGGTCGCGCCGTCCACGATGGTGTATTTGACGACGATCAGGTATGTGGTATTGAGCGAATAGCTGAACGGCGTATAAGCAATGTCCGCCGCCGTGGTTAAAGCCTTGGAAATACCGAAGGCGACATTGTTCGAGGCATCTTTTTTAATAAAAACTCTGCCTCTGAACGTCGTGCCGACCGGATCGGGTCCGAGGTGGAAAAAATATCCGCCCGCCGCATCGGTCGAAGCGTCGCTGACATTGACCATAAACGCCGCATAAACCGAACCGCTCGACTGAACGGCGAAAGTCCGGTTAACGTCTTCGCCGCTGGTCGTCAGACTCACGGCATTTCCGACGCCGGACGAAGGATAGCCGCTCAACGTCAAACTCGGTGCGGAAGTAACGATGGAATTTGTTCCCGCGCCGCTGTGCGCCGTCCAGCCGTTTGCCGTCAGCAACGCGCCTGCCGCATATGTAAAATCTTCGACCAACAGCGTCGCCGTCGGTTCATTCTCCGCTTTTTGCGCTAAAGCGGAATTACTGTAAATTACGCTCGTGATTATCGCTAAAATAGACAAAACGCCTAAAGCAAATTTTCTGTTCATTAATTCTCCTCTTCAAATTTTGATGATTATTAAGTTTAAATTTTATTGAAACACAAATGTCCACGTCCGGTTTTAAGCAACAAAACGCATTGTTAAGGGGTTATGTTTGCAATTCTTCAATTTTGAGTAAGAATAGCACAAAAGACTCGGAGACTGATATGCAAAACCGGAAAAATTCAAAGAAATTTAAGGTGATCGAGGTTTTTTCTGATAGAATCTAAAAAAACGGGGTAATCTATAAAAAAATGAAAGCGGCGCGATTTGTTTTACTGCTCATTTATATTTCGGGATTTATCGTCAATCTTTCGGCGCAAACCGATGAAAAGGACGATGACGTTATCCGTGTGGAAACGCAGCTTGTTGACGTTCCGATTGTTGTAACGGACAAAGCCGCCAAGCCGATTCTCAATCTCAAACGGAACAATTTTATTATTTACGAAGACGGCAAATTACAGGAAATCTCGGAATTTGCCGCGACCAATGCGCCGTTTGAAGTCGCGCTTCTGCTCGACACTTCAGGCTCGACGCGCTCGGACTTGACGTTGATCCAACGTGCCGCCGCCAATTTTATCGCGTCGCTTCGACCGGGTGACAAGGTTTCCGTCATTTCTTATAAAACCGAGCGCGACAGCACGCAGGCGTTTGCCGTCAGCGAAGTTTTGAGCGGCTTGACCGACGACCGCGAAAAGCTGAAAAACCTTCTCGATTCGGTTAAAACCAGCAACGGAACGCCCTATTACGATTCGCTTCTGCAGGTCGTCGAAAAGGTTTTCGACAAACCCGCGAAAGACGATTTTCGCGGTCGCCGCGCGTTGGTCGCGCTGACCGACGGCGTTGATTCCGTGAGCGCAGCGGAATTCGGCGAAGTCAAGGAAAAATTTGAAAAAGCGGGCATTACTTCTTATTTCATACAGGTCAACACGCGTGAATTTTTTGAAGAGAATCTTTTGGGCGACTGCCGCATCGCGATTCGCTTTTCGACCGCGCAAATTCGCCGTTACTATCGCACCTATTACCCGAAATCGAACGTCGAAAAGACTTTGAATTTCTGTGCGCTCGGCGATTTTGAACGCCTCGCCATCAGCAAGGGTTTATACGATCTAGCCGATAAGCAAATGCAGGATTTAGCAAAACTTTCGGGCGGCAAGGTTTTTCCCGTCGCTGATCTGAGCGAAGCGCGAAACGCCTTTAAAGCGGTTGCCGACGAAATCGGGACGAAATATTCGCTCGGCTATTATCCGTCGAACGAAAAACGCGACGGAACTTACCGAAAAATCAAAATCGAACTCAAAGGCGTTCCCACGGGATCACAGATTCGCGCTCGCGAAGGCTACACCGCGCCGACCAATTAAAGTGAAAAGGTGAAAAAGTGAAAAAGTGAAAAAGTTAGAAGTGCGTTTTTAGCGAATCACTTCGATTTCGCAAAAAGTCAGGCTCGCCCAATTTTTATCAGCGGTAACGGCAGGCAGATTTTCCAAAATCGCTAAAGCCAAACAGCATCTGTCGCCCAAAGACAATCCGAGATGCTTTGTCAAAGGACGAAGTTCGGCGGCTTTCAATGATTGCTTTTCGTCAAACTCAATGACTTTCAAAGCCAACTCTTCGAATGTTTCTTTGACTTCATCAACCGACATTCCTTTTTCAATCAGTTTGGTTAAAACTTCCGTCAGGTTAACACGGCTAATTGCCGATTCATCCAAAATTGCTTCAACCTTATCTTTGCCGGTTTCATTTTGCAAAACAGCTAAAACAGCAGAAGCATCTAAAATGTTTTCAATCATTTTCTGCCTCGCGCCGTCGGTCTTTAATCAATTCGTCAGCCAAAGAAACGCCTTCGGGAATATATTTTCTAAGTTTCGACTGGGCGCGTTTGACCCTTTCCGAAGCACTCAAAGAAACGTGCAAAGACCTTTTCTCGACTTCGATTTCCAGTTCCTGACCTTCTTCGAAATCGAGTTGTTCCAAAACCTGCGGCGGAATTTGGATTCTGCCGTTGGCATCTATCGTCGTGCGAAAAACTTCCATTTACTTTTACCTCGCTAACGGCATTGTATTATGATAAAAATCGTATGGCAACAAAATTCAATCGCATAGTTTTGATGGTTTTGGACAGCGCGGGAATCGGCGAAATGCCCGATGCGGCGGATTGGGGCGATGCGGGCGCGGACACGCTCGGGCATATTCTCGAATCGCGCAAGGTCAATTTGCCGAATCTCCAAAAAATGGGGTTGGGAAATATTCGCGCTTTCAAGGATTTGCCCGGGATCGGAAATCCGGTCGGCAGTTTCGGCAAATGCGCCCTGAAATCGAACGGCAAAGACACGACGACCGGGCATTGGGAAATGGCGGGCATCATTTTGAAAAAGGCTTTCCCGACTTTTCCCGAAGGCTTTCCGCCGCGCATCATCAACGAATTTGTCGAAAAGGCGAAAGTTCCGGGTGTGCTGGCAAATATTCCGGCTTCGGGGACGGAGATCATCAAACAATACGGCGAAGAACATCTCAAAACGGGCAAACCGATTATCTACACTTCCGCCGATTCCGTGTTTCAGATTGCCGCGCACGAAGAAATCATTCCGGTCGAAAGACTTTATGAGATCTGTCACATCGCCCGCGAAATTCTCGACGGCGAAGACCGCGTCGGGCGCGTGATCGCGCGACCGTTTGTCGGCAAAACCGCCGAAACATTCAAACGCACCGAAAACCGCCATGATTACGCCGTGCCGCCGCCGACCGATAATCTTTTGCCGCTTTTAAAAAATAACGGCTTGGACGTTGTCTGCATTGGTAAAATCGCTTCGATCTACGATTCGATGGGCGTGACCGAAGATTTGACGGCGAAAAACAACGATCAGACGATTGACCAGACCATCAACGCTTTGAATAATCAATCGCGCGGACTTGTTTTCTCTAATCTCGTTGATTTCGATATGCTTTACGGGCATCGGCGCGACACGGAAGGCTACGCGAAAGCGTTGGAGCATTTCGATACGCGCCTGACCGAAATTCTCGACGCGATGAAGGAAGACGATTTACTTGTTATGACCGCCGACCACGGCAACGACCCGACAAAAGAAGGCTCGGATCACACACGCGAATACGCGCCGCTCTTGGTTTACGGAAAATCCGCGCAGTCGGGCGTGAATCTCGGAACACGCCAATCTTTGTCCGACATCGGGCAGACGGTTGCGGAAAATTTCGGTTTGCAGTTAAAGGACGGCGTGAGTTTTTTGAATGAAATTTAACTAAAATACGACAAAATTGAGTCTGTCGCGGATGTTAATTTCAGGCGCGGCGCGGGAACCAAACTGAAGTTTATTTTACTTAAAAAAAGCGGAAAGCCTTTGTGTTTAATACAAGGGCTTTCCGCTTTCCTTCGGGGGTTATAGGGGGAACTATTTCGCTTTGGTTTTAACCTTTTCGTCTTTTTCGACCTTGGTTTCGGTCTTGATGATGTCGCGGCTGACGCGCTTCGGCGGTTTATATTCGGGTGTCGGCGATTGGGCTGGCTTGACACGCGGCGTTTGCGCGGTTGCCGTGCCGGAACTGCACGCCGAACTGACGGCGACAAAAGCCAGTAAAAGTGTGCCGATATAGATTTTAATTCGCTGTATTTTGAACATAAATTCTTTTCTCAGTTTAGTTTGTAAGAATCAAATAAAAGATTCGGATTCGTTTCCTTTAAGCAGACGGGAGAATAAAATTTTTTGGCGTAAGAATTCAAAAAAACTTTTAAAAATTTTGCGGGGCGGTTAAAAAGATGGTTTAAAATCCCGTAATGTTTGAAGCCATTCGCAACAAAATGCGTGAAAAAATTCGCAATCTCGAATATTTGTTGACGATTCATGCGGAAGAAGAGATGGAAAACGACAACCTTTCTATGCTTTGATATAGAAAATGCGATTCTCACGGGCGAAATTGTTGAAAGACAGAAAGATATCGAAACAAGCGAATGGAAATATTTAGTCGGCGGAAAAACTCTTGACGAAGAAGATATAATAATTGCAGGAAAACTGAGCGCGACTGATAAACTCGTAATTATTACGGTTTATCGTGAAGATTTTGAAGATTATGAAAACTAAAGAAAATGAAATAACCTGCGATATGTGCGGAAAAACCGGCGCGAGAATTCTGCATGTTTCAAAAAGCTACGGTCAAGGAGCGGATTTATTGGTCATCGAAAATGTCCCGGTTATTTCCTGCCCGCATTGCGGCGAAAGTTATCTCACCGCTCAAACCTTACGCGAAATCGAAAACATCAAACGCAACCGCGCAAACTTCGCTACCGAAAGACCTGTGCCCGTCGCTGTCTTTGTTTGAGATTGCGACTGCGGTTAAGAATGTAAATTTTGTCAGTTAGTTTATTCTGAAAAAACTCAAATCCCGATAGTTCTTCAATGGTTTTAACATAAAAGGAAATTAGATGCTCATTAAATTAGAATTCTTTTATAAGCTAATTTGGGTTATTATTCAACAATTATGAAACGTCTGATTCCAATCTTTTTTTTGCTTCTAGTTGCAAATACGTTTTCCCAAACAACCGATGATTTAAGCAATTACAATGAACCGCCGAGCCGTCTGCGCGGGGTGATCGAGAAGTTTTCCGAGGATTACGGAAGTTTGAACCGTTTTTATACGGCGCAAACTTCGCCGAATCGTGCGGCGCGTTTGCGGACGTTTTACGCGGATTGGCTGAGTTTTTTGAACCGTCAGAATTTTGAATCGCTCAATGCGGACGAGCAGATTGATTATTTGCTGTTTAAAAATTATCTGGCGCACGAGATCAAGGAATCAGACCGCCGCACAAAGCAGTTTGAAGAAATGTCCGCGCTTTTGCCATTTGCGAAAACTATCAGCGATCTGGAAGATTTGCGCCGCCGGCTTGAAACGATTGATCCGGCAAAAACCGCCGCGCTTTTGAATGAATTGAACAAAATGATTCTCCAAACTCAAAAGGGAATCGAGGCGGGAACTGTTCCGAAACCAAAAAAAACGGTTGCCAACCGCGCCGCGCAAACCATCGCGTCGCTGCGCACGACTTTGCGGAATTGGTTTAATTTTTACAACGCATACGACCCGCAGTTTTCGTGGTGGAACGCCGAACCTTACAAAACGGTTGACGCGGCGCTCGGAAATTATCAAAACTTCGTCAGCGAAAAACTGGTCGGAATAAAAGCCGATGACAAAGTAACGATCATCGGCGATCCCATCGGGCGCGAGGCTCTTTTGCAGGAACTCGAATATGAAATGATTCCTTACACTCCCGAAGAATTGATCGAGCTTGCGGGTAAGGAATTCGCGTGGTGCGAAGCTGAAATGAAAAAAGCTTCGCGTGAAATGGGTTTCGGCGACGATTGGAAAAAGGCACTCGAAGCCGTCAAAAACAAATACGTCGAGCCGGGCAAACAGCCCGAACTGATTCGTAATCAGGCGTATGAAGCCATCGAATTTCTCGAAAAGAACGATCTGGTAACAATTCCGAAAGTCGCGCGTGAATCGTGGCGGATGGAGATGATGTCGCCCGAACGCCAGCTCGTCGCGCCGTTTTTCTTAGGCGGCGAAACGATTCTCGTTTCTTATCCGACGAGCGGCATGACGCACGAGCAAAAAATGATGTCGATGCGCGGCAACAATCCGCATTTTACGCACGCCGTGACGCATCACGAACTCATTCCCGGTCATCATCTGCAAGGCTTTATGAACAAGCGTTATCGCCCGTATCGGCAACTTTTCCGCACGCCTTTCTGGACGGAAGGCTGGGCTTTATATTGGGAATTTTTGCTCTGGGATATGAATTTCAATAAAACGCCGGAAGATAAGATCGGCGCGTTGTTTTGGAGAATGCACCGCTGTGCGCGGATCATTTTCAGCCTTAGTTTTCACCTCGAAAAAATGACTCCGCAGGAATCGGTTGATTTTCTCGTCGAACGCGTCGGACACGAACGCGAAAACGCATTGGGCGAAGTCCGCCGCTCGTTCGCCGGCGATTACGGACCGCTTTACCAGATTGCTTATATGATGGGCGGGTTGCAGTTCTACAACCTCCAGCGCGATCTTGTCGGCGGCAAAAAAATGACGAACAAGCAATTTCACGACGCGATCTTAAAAGAAGGCGCGATTCCGGTCGAAATGGTTCGCGCGATTCTGACAAAGCAGAAATTAAACAAGGATTTCAAATCAAACTGGCGATTTTACGGCGGCTTGCCGAAATAGACATTTGCCCACGAAACACACGAAAGAAACGAAATATTTTAAGACCTAATTATTTTTCGTATTTTTCGTGTGTTTCGTGGGCAAATTCTTTTTACTTCAGCTTCGCCGAAATTCGCTCGAAATTCGCCTTCGCGCTTTGGGCAAGCTGTGTTTCGTTGTTTGCTTCGGCGCGTTTGTAGGCTTTTTCGTAGTTTTCGGCGGACTGTTTTAACCGCCCGTTTTTTTCATAAGCCTCAGCCAAACTGTCATAGACATTTGCCGAATTCGGATAATTTTCGACGTTTTTCCGAAAAGCTGGATTTTGTTCAAATTCACCAAAACACGTTCTTCGCCCTTTTTGTCAGAACGATCGTGTGACCAACAGATTCTGCGGGGATTTTGCCGGCAAATCGGCGTTTTTGCGAAGCCCTTTTGACAAGGTGTGAATAAAAGGTTTACTTTTCGCATACGAGTTGTGCTATTTTATTCCCGTCATTTCCGAATCACGTCATCGTTTTATGAAAAAGAAACAGATTCTTTACATTCCGCTAATCCTTCTGGCAATTTTTGCTTTTTCGGCACTTTTTTTTCATTATCTGGAGCTTTTTGCCAATAACCGGATGGCTTCGCGCGAAGCTGATTTGCCATTTTCCTACATCGGCGAAGTTTCGGTTGTCTCCCCGGAAGCCGAACGCGCGGGCATCAAATTGGGCGACCGCATCGAGAAGTTCAACGGTGTCACGATGTCGAATAATTCCGTTTACCGCGAAGAAATCGCCAAAATGCGGAGCGATCAGCCGGTTTCGCTGACGATGCAGAGAAATACGGCGGACGGGCGGACGGAAAGTTACGAAACGACGGTGATGCCCGTCAAGCTCGTGCGGGATTTTAACTATTACACACAGTTTATCGTCGGATTTTTGTTTACCTATTTTTTACCGACATTCTGCATTTTGCTCGGTTTCTGGGTGGTTTTCGTGCGTCCGCACGATTTTTCGGCGTGGCTTCTGCTGTTCGTGCTGCTCGGTTTAAGCTCGCTCGGTTTGGAAATGTATGATTCAAACACGCTGGTCGGCGCGTATCAGAATTTCGCCTTTTCGGCGTGGGCTTTGGCGATGCTGCTGTTCGGCATCTATTTTCCCGAACGCTGGACGATTGATAAGAAAATTCCATGGGCGAAATGGATTTTTATCGTGCCTTTGGGCTTTCAGGTTCTGATCACGGTTTTTTCGTTTTTCAGGACGTTTCTCGGTTTGAATCCGTTTACTTATATCGGATTTTTGACAAATTCTTACGGCAAATTCGCTTTTCCGCTCAATCTGCTCGCCATCGGTCTGTTTTTTGCCGCGCTCGGACACAAAATGGGAACGACGCATAATCCGGACGCAAAAAGACGTTTGAAACTGATGGTTTACGGGACTTCAGCGGCAATGATGCCGTCGTTTTTAATCATCATTTACCGCGTCGTCAGCGGTGTGCGCGGGTCGTTTTTCGACATCGTTCCGTTTTGGATGGCGATTTTGTCTCTGCTCGCGATGCTTTTGTTTCCGCTGACCTTAGCTTACGTCATCGTCGTCCATCGCGCGATGGATGTCGGCGTGGTCATCCGGCAGGGTTTGCAGTATGCGCTGGCGCAAAACGGCATCAAGGTTTTGCAGTTCGTTTTGCTGATCGCGGTAATTTTCGGCGTGATCTTGATCTTTCGCAACGACAAATTCAGTTTTGCGTCGCAAATCGGATTTGTCGCCGCCGGTTTTGCGCTGATTCCTTTGATTGATTACGCGGCGAAAAATCTGCGCGTCTGGATTGATAGAAAATTTTTCCGCGAAGCCTATAACGCCGAACAGATTTTGAGCGAATTGAGCGAAGACGTGCGCACGATGGTCGAAACAAAACCGCTGCTCGAAACGGTTTCAACGCGAATTTCCGAATCTTTGCATGTTCCGCAAATCACGCTTTTACTGAAAAGCGGCAGCAATTTTCATCCGGCTTACGCGCTCGGTTACGATGTTGCGCCGACCATCGAGTTTTCCGAAAACGATAAAACGTTTGAAAAATTGAAGCGAAACGAAACTTTGACGATTTATCAGGACGATGAAGAATCGTGGATAAATGAAGAAATTGAAAGCGACGAGCGCGAAAAACTGCAAACTCTTAATTCACAGCTTCTTTTGCCAATCGGCGCGAAAAACGGGCTTTCCGGCGTTATCAGCTTGAGTCCGAAACGCTCGGAAGAACCTTACACGCCGAACGATCTGCGGCTTTTGAAATCGGTTGCGGCGCAGACGGGATTAGCCTTGGAAAACTCGCGTTTGACCGAAGTGATTGCTTATGAAACGGGACAAAAAGAGCGTCTGAACCGCGAGCTTGAAATCGCGAGGGAAGTTCAAGAGCGTTTATTTCCCCAAGAATTACCGCCGACGGAAGGCTTGGATTACATCGGCGCGTGCCGTCCGGCTTTGGGTGTCGGCGGCGATTATTATGATTTTCTCGAACTTCCCGAAGGCAATTTCGGCATCGCGATCGGCGACGTTTCGGGCAAGGGCATCGGCGCGGCGCTGATGATGGCGAGTCTTCAGGCAAGTTTGCGCGGGCAGGCAATTCATTGCGGCAGCGATCTCGCGGCGCTGATGAAACACATCAACACGCTCGTTTATGAAGCCTCGACCTCGAACCGCTACGCGACGTTTTTTTATGCACAGCTTAATTTAAAATCCCGCAAATTAATTTACGTCAATGCCGGACATAATCCGCCGTTCGTGATTCGTAAAAGCGGCGAAGTTTTAAAGTTGGAAGAAGGCGGCGCGGTCGTCGGAATGCTGCCGACGATGTTCATCAATTACAATCAGGGCGAAATTCAGCTCGAAGCGGGCGATCTGCTCGTCGGCTTCACGGACGGAATTTCGGAAGCGATGAATCCGGCGGAAGAAGAATGGGGCGAAGACGCGATGCTCGAACAATTGAAAATCGTTTACGACAAACCGAGCGAAGAAATTCTGACGCACATCGTCGCCTGTGCCGACAAATTCGCCGACGGCGCGAAACAGCACGACGATATGACGATGATTATCGTAAAATTAATTTGATTGATTCGGCATTTCTTTGCCGTCAATAAAAACTTTTAAGCTACGAATAATCTGCTTGGTTTCTTTCCAACCAGCGGGGTTTTTTACCCAAACGTCGGTTGATTTACCGTTAATTTCCACCTGCGAAGTTTTACCGTCCGGCAATCTATAAGTTGCAATCATTTTTGACGAAACTTCGAGAAAATAGATACCGTTTTTAACCTCGATTTTTTCGATTTTGGAAGATGCTTCAATAATTTTTTCAATCGCCGCAAAATTTTCTTTGACTTTTCTTATAACATCGGTGCGGTTGACGGTCGTCTTTCCGTCTTCCAGTTTAAAGTCATCGTCCAAGTATTTTTCGACTGCTTTAATGTCGCGGTTATTTGTTGCTTCATCGTATTCTTTATAAATTTTTTCCAATTCGTCAGAATCTTTCGCATCAACAGTTTTATTCTGCCCACAAGAAGTAACACATAATCCGAACAGAAAAAATATGATTATTGATAGTTGTGAAAACGATTTCATTTTATTAAAACTCCTTTTTGAAAATAAGGTAACGCTAAATATTATATAGTTTTGACACAAAAACAAAACAAAATAAAAATATGAATTGAGATCAAATTAAAACATAGAAAAGAAATGATAATTTACGAAATAACCGCAACGGTTCGCGCCGATTTGATTGAAGAATACGAAAAATATATGCTTGAGCGGCATATTCCCGACTTGATGGCGACAAACTATTTCAGTGGCGCGAAATTTACGCGCTCCGGCGAAAACCGTTATCGAATCCAATATGAAGCGTATGACCAAAAGGCTTTGGAAGATTATCTAAACACGGAATCCGCACGGCTTCGCGCTGATTTTCTCGCGCATTTTTCGGAAGGCATTGAATTAACCCGTGAGAATTGGGAAGTTTTGCAGATTTGGCAAACCGATTAGCGCGAATTCAAAACAAAAAGCGGGCGATGAAACTTTCATCGCCCGCTTTTTGTTTTGAATTTAACGGCTAACGGTCAAAAATCAATTCAAGTTCGTCTTCGCAAAAATCGAATTCTGCGGCTTCCGACTCGACTCCGTCGGAATAGACGGCTTTGAAATATTGAACGCAGGCTTGATTATTGGTTGATTTATCCCAGACGAGCGTGACGGTTTTTCCCGGCGGAATGCCTTTGCCGATGTCGAAATAACCGTATTTTTTTCCGGCTTCCGCGACGAGCAGCTTCTTGATCGTCGTTCTGGTATTGTTCGTTACCTTGAACGAATATTCTTCCGACGATTGAGCATTTACCGCCGTAAAGCTCAAAATAATAAACGCGACGCTAAGTAGAGCCGTCTTGACGAACTGACTTTGAAAATTCATTAAATTTTTCTCCATTGTTTTCTGATATTTGGAAGGCGTTTTTGACGCTTGCTGGATTATACGCAACAAGTCAGATTTCGACAATAAAAAAAAACAAAAAACAAAACAATTTTTTTA
>JALHNX010000157.1 GCA_022843305.1 Pyrinomonadaceae bacterium
TCCGGTTTGATGTCCAGATAATAACCCGCGCCGATGGCGATTGCCCAATAGGGAATGCTGGCGAATTTATCGGTTTTTTCCTGAATCACACGCGGAACTTCAGCCCGTGCGCGCTGTTTGATCGCCGGAAGAAGCGGCAGCGAGGCTTCTTTGACTTTAGCGATTTTATCCGGCGGCAGATTTTTGCCATACATTTCGGTCGCTTTATCGGTCACTTGCGGCAGAAAGCTCTCGACCACCGCGTCGGTGTCAACCAGTTCGTCAATCGTCTTTTGGTCGTCGCGCCTTCCGGCATCAACCAGCAACGCGAGCGAATACTGCGGCGTGGTTTTCAAACCCTGCCAGTAAAAATAACCGACCACCGCGCCGATTAATAAAAACACGGCGAGAACGATTGCCGAAATTCCCAAAATCCGTCCGCAGCCGCCGCGTGTTTTATCGGCGGCATCTGTTGCCTTTTCTTTTTGAGAAACATTCGTTTCAATCGCCTTTTTACCGACGACGGTTTGCTCTTCTTTTTCCTTTTCAGGATCGCTCAAGTTGACCACAAATTGCGACATTAATCCTTCTCCGTTTCTAAAACTTCGGCTTTAAGTTTGCCATCTGAAAGACGAATTTGCACGTGCGCGTTTTGCTTAATTTGACCGATACTGCTGATAATTTCGCCCGATTCCTTTTGCGTGATCGAATAACCGCGCCGCAAAACCGCGAGCGGCGAAAGCGCGTCGAGCGATGCCATTTCGATTTTCAAATTTTCATCTTTCGCGTCAATCAATTTTCTGACCGCCGAAAACTGTCTTTCGCGCAAAACAGCTAAACGTGTTTTTTTGTTGTTTAATTTCGACGCGAGTTTGACGGGTGAAAGCCGCGCTTTGACCGCTTCTAGCCGATCTTCGGCGCGGCGCAGTTTTTCCGCCAAAGCGTCTTTGATCTGCACGGCAAGGTCTTCCGTTTCATAACGCCAATCTTTTATCTTTTGCGGAAACTGCGTAAAAACCGGCGAAAGTGCGAGTTCCTGCAAAACGGAGCGCGAATGCAGAATTTTGTAATCAATCAGCTGAAACAAATCCTGCGTTCGCTGCGCGACAAACGCTTCGATCCGGTCTTCCGATTCGGCGACGATTTCCGCCGCCGCCGAAGGTGTCGGCGCACGTCGGTCAGAAACAAAATCGGCAATCGTCCAGTCAATTTCGTGTCCGACCGCCGAAATTATCGGAATCGCGGAAGCGCGAATCGTCCGCGCCAGACGTTCTTCGTTAAACGCCCACAAATCTTCCGCCGAACCGCCGCCGCGCCCGACGATCAAAACGTCAATTCGTTCTTTTTCCGGCGCGGTTTTGTTATATTCGTTCGCCAAAATTATCGCCTGCCGGATTTCCTCGCCCGCCATTTCGCCCTGCACACGCGTCGGAATCAAAACGATACTGACCGATTTTGTGCGGCGCGACAAAACATTCAAAATATCGTGAAAAGCCGCGCCGTTCGGCGAAGTTACAACGCCGACTCTTCTGGGGAAAAACGGCAAAGGTCGTTTCAAATCCTCATCAAAAAGCCTTTCCTTACCAAGCTTTAACTTGATTTGTTCAAATGCGACTTTGAGTGCGCCTTCGCCAATCGGTTCAAGCGATTCGACCAGAATCTGATATTCGCCCTTCGGTTCGTAAACGCTCAATTTTCCGCGCACGCGCACCTGCAGACCGTCGAACGGCTGAAAGCGGATCTTCCAATTCGACCCGCGATAACAAGCCGCTTTCAACTGCGAATCGCCGTCGTGCAAAGTAAAATACCAATGCCCCGAAGCCGCCACGACGAAATTAACGATCTCGCCTTCGAGCCAGACGGACGCAAAAGCCTTTTCGATCGCCGCTTTAACCTGCGAATTGACTTCCGAAACCGTCAAAGGTCGGCGCGTTTCGCCGTCGAAAAGTGATTGTAAAAGTTGAGATTTCATCTATTTCGCTGTTTCCGCGTGTTCCAAAATTATCGTGAATTTGTTCTCCCGCGCTTCTTTAAAAAGTTTCTTGAAAAATTCTTTATCTTTCAAAGCAAAATTGTTGTTGGCAAAGAATTTTTCGATTTCCGTGTCTTTCGCGTCAGAATTGATTGAACCTTTTAATTGTTTTGAAGTCAAACGGATCATTACGCGCAAATTGAACGGGATTTTGCCGATTTTGACGTTCGTCAGATTTGCGTAAAGCATCAATTTTACCAAGCCGTCTTTGATGTCGTTCTTACTTGGAAATTTAGCGCGTTGGCTGTGTTTGGCTTCGATTAAATAAAGCGTTTTTCCTTCGATCCGCGTTTCGTCGCAGGTGAAAAAATATTTGCCGAAAAGCGCGTTGTTGATCGTCACTTTCGCTTTCGTGTCGGAAGCAAGCACTTCTTTCGGCTGGTCGGTTTGAAACTCGCGGCTTTGCGCGTTTTGCGCTTTATTGCGCGAGAACTCGATAAATTTCGCGGGCGTTTCGGCGTATCTTATCAGTTCGTCGAGCGCCGCCGAATTGTGCAGATAGGTTTTCGTCGCTTTGGAAATTTCCGCGTAAGCGGATTTGGCTTTTTCAAACATTGCTTTGAGCTGTTTGGCTTCGCGTTCGTTCCATTCGCGCGGCGTTCCTCTGAATTCAAAAACTTCCTTCATGCGCGACTGAATGTAAGTATTATCGAGTTTTTGCTTTGTGATCTGATCGTTGCGCTTCGGATTTTTTTCGGCTTCGCTGTAATAGGCTAATACGACGTGAACATCTAAAAGACTCAGAAGCGAGATCGTGTCCCATTGCAAAAAATCGCGGTCGCCGCCTAAACCTTCGTCTTTGACAACCGGAATGATCGCCACTTTTTTTCCGCTGTGCGAAAGCGTATCGTAAACCCTTTCAAACGGGTAAGAGCGCGAGCGTTTCGGCGAAATCCAGCGGCTGACGGCGATCGTTTCTTTTTCGTTCGCCAGCAAAAACGCGCCCTGCGACGTGTTAATGTCGAAATTTTCGAGCTTTGAAGTCCTTAAAGTATCGCCTAAGAATTGTTTATATTTGATCTTTTCGATGTCGCCCGAAATTTCGCCGGATTGGAATCTTGACTGGAGCGCAAGCGGCTCGCTTGCAAGCGTTTGAAAAACGCTCAAATACTCCGGCTTTCTTTCAACTTTTAAGTAATTCGGAGCGTTTTTACGCCGTTTTCCAAACGTCGTATGCAAGCGAGCCGCTTGCGCTCCAGTCGTTTTAATCAGTTTTTTTTTACTTCGGAAACGTTCGTTTTGACTTCGACGACCGAACCGAGTTTGACGAAAGCGTTTTCGCGTTTGACTCTGACCTTCAAACGCGGCGAGGCGGTTGTTTTGTCCGAGGTTTCGACCAGATCGGATTTGAAAGTCACCGAATAAGCCGTGCGCAGCTGTAAGACTATGTCGTCGTAGGCTTTCTGGATTTGATTAAGCTGCGTGATCGGGTAATAAACGCCGCCCGAAATCTGCGCGAGCCGTTCGCCTTCGCCTTCGGCTTTGGTCGTCAAGCCCATATATTTGGCGCGCAGCGGATCAATTTTCGCATTCAGATCGGCGTTCGAAGCAACGATCAGTGCCGACGGAACGTAGAGCGGATAAACGAGCGCGCCGCTTTCCTGAATCGAACCCAAAAGCGCGTCGAAGGGTAAAAAAGATTGATTATCGTCGCCGTCGGTCAAAACGACAATCGCGGTGCGTTCGCCGCGCAGAGGTCGCAAAGTCTCGGCAATCGTAAAGGCAAGCGAATCGTAATAAGCCGTGCCGCCGCCCGCGTCGAAAGTGTCTAAACTTTCGGAAAGTTTTCCTTTATCGGTCGTGAACGTCGAGATTTGTTTGACATCTTCGTTGAAAATTATGATGGCGATCTTATCGTTGCGGTCGGCGGTTTCGACAAACGCGCGGGCGGCTTTGCGGATAAAATCAACGTAATTTTCGACGCTGCCCGAAACGTCAAGCAAAAGCGCCAGATTAAACGGCGCGGTTGCCGGTTCGACTGCTAAAATGTCGCGTTCCGTATCGCGTTCCAAAACCTGAAAATCTTCCTTTTTCAAACCCGCGACGGCGCGATTATTGATGTCCGTAACTCTGACCAAAACCCTTTTGACGTTTGAATTAACAAAGGTTTGATTCGAATTTCTGAGGTTCAAGGTCGGCTCGAATCTCGCGGGCGGCAATGTCTGAGCATATTCGCCGAAATATTTCGGACTTGCGCGGCGGATGGCTTCCATCAACAGCGAATCGCCGCTCCGGATAATCGCTTTGGCGGCGTTCGTCAAAGGTCTTTCGCGCAAATCCGACGGAACTTCGTTCGGATTGACGTTTAATAAAACAATACCGCGCGCAGTCGAAAATTTCAGTTCGCTGCGCCCGTTGTTTTTGTCTCTTTTATCCTTTTTCTGTTTATTTTCTTCGCTGTTAGAATCGCTCGTTTCCTCGCTGATTTCCGAGATTTCCTCGTCCGGCGTTTTTGCGATGCGAAATTTCGATTTCGGTGTTTCCTTTGTTACTTTGCCGCTGACGACAAATTTTCCGGCGGATTTTTCCTTGACTTTATCAAGTTCGACATCGCTTATAAAGCGCGGACGCGAAGCCGTCCATAAGAAATTGTAGAAAAGATTGTCGAGCGGAACGTCCGCCGCGATCGTGCCGGTTTCGGTGCGCACTTCGATTTTTTCAAAATCGCCCGACACGCGCACTTCGCCTTCGTTGGTTTGGATTTTCAGATTTGTTCTTTCCGGCAGATGAAACGTCAGATCAATTCGCGTTTTCGTGTCCGACGGCACGACTTCGACCAAAATTTTGTTGTTTGAATTTGAAATTTTTATCTCGCCGTCGGTAATTGATTTTGCCGAATTTGCAGTCAGAAAACTTTTTATTTCGGTCGGTTCTTCCGTTTCGGGCTTTTCCGCCAAAACGTCAACGCGCCCGAAATTATTGACGATTTCGATATTCGCGCCTTTCGCTACGGTTAAATCGCGCCGGAAATTTTGCGCTTCGACGGAAACCGTTGCAATGAGTAAAATCGTCCAAATCAGGCTGATGAAAAGTAAGCTTTTTCGAAATAGCTGACAGCCGACAGCCGACAGCCGGTAACTATTTTTCGTTTCCGTCTGTAATTTTCTTTGATTGTTCCGAGTTTTTTTCTTTCTCAAATGCTTAACTCCCAAACATTATGTTTTGCCCGTCGTGATTCTGCCTGATTGAATGAGGCGCTGCTGAACTCTTTCCTGCCATTTCGATTTCGGCTGTTCGTCGTCTTCAAATTGTTCGAGCAAATCCTGCATTGATTCGCCGCCTGCCTGACGAGTTTTCAGATAAAGCAGGGCGATGATAATTGCTGAAAAAGACGTTACCAGAATATGCGTCGGAAGCCAGAAAATCTGGATCAGACTCTCCAAAACCGTGTGTTTGATGCGGGTTTGCATATCCTTGCCGTCAACTTTCAGTTTGGGCTGATTGGTATTGAAACTGAAATTAATATCTTCGGTTTTATCGGTTTGGGCATTTGCCGCCGCATTTCCATCTGTCTTTGGTTGTTGGGCGGCGGGCGGCGGGTTGCTTGTTTTTTCAAAAGCCTTCGCCGTCACGTTGACAAAAAACGAGATAAACCCGGAAATAAAAGCCGGTATCAAGACCATCAATAAGACGGTCGCGATGGTTGTTCTGACCGACCGCCGGACAAGCCGTGTCGAACGCTTGAGAGCCTTCCAGCCGCCGAGATTTTCCATCATTACGACGGGCGCGGTCAAAGTCCAGATGACCGATGTTACCAAAAATCCGATTCCGCAGGTGATAACCCCGAAAACCATCGTCAGAACCGTGCTGAGAATTCCCGTTCCGGCAAATTTTTTCCACCTTGTCCGCGCGGCGGCAAATGCCGGACGAAGCCGCACGGGACGCAGCGGAACCGCCAGATACTGCGCGACGATCCAGGTTGTCGTGCCTAAGATCAGATACGCGCAAAACGCACTCGTTATGCCGAGCAGAGTGCCGAATGTCCACGTTAGGATATTTGCCCAGCCTTCGGAAATAACCGCGCTTGCCTTAAGAAAACTCAAAACGATCAAACTAAGCGTCATCAAAATTACCGGGACTGACAAAATCGTCGTCAAGCCGATAAATTTCGGCAGGTGCGCACTGTAAATCACCAGCGCACGCCGCAAAAGTGCGCCGATTCCTTCGGATTGCGAACGCAGACGGCTGGCAAAGGCTTCGGCGGTTTGCGGTCGTTCGGCGGGATTTTTCGATAAGGCTTCCTCGATGACCTTTTTAATTTTTCGCGGGACTTTTTTTGCCGTCAAAGGCGGCGGCGGCGTTTCTTTGTGCGCCTCCATGACGCTCGTAAAATCGCCCTCGAACGGCGTTTTTCCGCCGAGCATTTGATAGGCGATAACCGCCAGCGAGTAAATATCCGAACGCGCCGTCAGACGTTCGCCGCGGCACTGTTCGGGCGACATATAAAGCGGCGTACCGAGAACCGCGCCGACGCGGGTTAAATCTGCCGTCGCGGAAATCTCTAACGCCTTATCGGTTTCGGCAGCCGAAGAAATAAGGCGCGTGCCGCCCTCTTTTTCGACAAAACGCGTCTGCTTGTTCGGAAAAAGCGCGGTTCCGGCTTCCAGATCAACTTCGCCGGCTTCGATGATCGCCGTGCCTTTTTCGGAAAAATCAGTTTCGGTGTTAGCCGGAGCTGCTTTTTCGGCGGTGATGATCGCGGTTCCGGCTTCGGAAATCATTGTCGAACTGCCGGCAGATTCGGCAATCGTCGGCGTTTGCTTATTGTCCGCCAGAGTTTCGGCAAAGTTGATCGCATTCGTCGGCAAGACCGAGATATGGATGTCTTCTTCCGCATTTTCGCCGCCCGGTTGGGCTTCGAGTTTGGCAATCCCGAAATCGAGAACTTTGACCGTGTAGCCGCCGCGCTGATTCGGCTCGAGCCAGATATTGTCGGGTTTTAGATCGCGGTGAATAATTCCCTGCGCGTGTGCCGCGCCGACCGCCGAGCAGACCTGTTCGAGAATGTCGAGCGACCAGTCCAGAGGCAGTTTTTTTTCTTCATCGAGAATTTCGCCCAAAGTGCAGCCGTCGAGATATTCCATCACGAGATACGCCATCTCCGCGCAGACGGCATCGCCGCGGCAGTAACCGAAATCGGTTACGTCAACCACGTTCGGATGCCGAAGTCTGCCGGCGGCACGGGCTTCGCGGCGGAATCGCTCGACAAATTCGGCGCGTTCCATAAATTGCGGGGCGATCACCTTGACCGCGACCGGACGCTCGGTGCCGATGTGCGTGGCAAGATAAACCGTTCCCATACCGCCCTTGCCGAGCTGGCGTTCGATTCTGTATTTTTCGTCAACTGTTTCGCCGATTAAATTTTCGAAATTCATCTTTGCTTTCCTGCAAACTCTAACCGTTTTTAAATCCCTATTGCAAGTTTTTACGAGGCGAAAAGCCTTTTAGTTGTAAAAATTTGTAAAGATAAGAAAAACAAAAAGCACGCGGATTATATAAAATCGCGTGCTTTCTATTTTAAGATTCTTTTTAAAATTTACCTATTGCTGCTTTCTAATCCTGATCACGCCGCTGCCGGTTCTGAGATTCAGCGCACAATTCGCTTCGGCACTACCGAGCTGTGCCGAAAGGCTCTGCTCTTTTTTCACGGTATTTTGCAGAGGAATTTCCGAAGCAAACGCGCCGAAACCGAACGAAGCGTTGATCCGGCACGAAGATTCCGGCGGAACGGTCATCACAATTGAACCGTTTTCGGTCGAAAACCCGTATTGCCCGCCGCTCAAAAGTTCACCCGTAAAACTCGTCGAACCGCTGATCGAATTCGTTTCGATCATTCGATGTCCGATGCCCTGCAAAGTAATTCTGCCGCTGCCGGTTTTCGCCTTGAAAAAATCGCCGATCTCGCTCGGTTCAACGTCGAGCGCGATGATGTTCCCGTCCGTATTCGTTAAAACCATCTGCCCGCTGGATTTTTCAACCATCAGATCGCCGCGATAGGTCGTCGCTTCGATGCCGTTCGAAATGTCGTTGAGAAAGATTCCGCCGCCCAAGTTCGCGACCCAGACTCTGGCGACCGATTCGATCCTGATCTCGCTTTCGCCGCTTTTCAGCTTGATCGTCGCGTTGCGCGGCACGTCGAGTTCGATCTCGCTGCCCGAAAGACATTCCTCGGGTTTTACTTCCTTGTTTTTCTGCGGGTCAAAGCCTAAGACATTAACCCAGACGGGCTTTTTTGTTTTCGCGCCGGTCTGCACGATCTTGAAACCGACCTGACTTCCCCGCTCGACGTAAGCGCGGATTTCGTCACGATCCCAGCCGTTGATCCGCACGTTTCCTTCGAGAATGCAAAGATTAATGCTAACCTTCGATTCGGTCATAATTAATTTTTCCGCCGGAGTTTCGCTTTCGTTGACGACAACTCTTTTCGTATCTCGCGGCGGCGGTGTCGGAAGCGGGCGCGGCATCGGCGTAACGACCGTCGGACTCGTTACTTTGACCTTCGGCGTCACAATCGTCGGAGTTGTTACTTTTACTTTCGGTGTCGGATTCGGAGTCGGCGGCGGAACGCCCTGCGCCGATATTTTCTGAACGCTCAAACAGCACAGCGCGGCGAGGAAAAATACGAGGACTTTTCCGTTTGAGCCGATCAAATTGACAATTACCTTAAACTTATTCATTCAAATATAAACTTCTTAACGCAGACTCGCCATCAATTCGCCCCGCTGTGTCACGGAGTTGAGCAATTCAATCTTGTTCTGATATGAAGAAAAAAGAATCTGTTTGGCATCGCGGTTCTTCGGATTTTTCTTGACTTCCCGCTTCATTTTTGTAATCGTGTCGCTGATAATCGCCAAATCCTTCTCGTAAGAAAAACGCGCCGAAGGAGTTAAAATTTCATCCTTCTTATCATTAACCGTTTTTTCAAGCCGCGCAATCGTCGTTACATAGCTTTCTTCGCCGTCCAGATATTGCGGAACCGGCGGATAATAATCTTTCGTCGGTTCGGATTTTACAATCGGCTTGCGATTCAGTTCGACATAAACCGCTTTTTGAACCTGAAACTGCGGCGATGTCGTCGGTGTAAATGTTGAATCATCCGCCGGATTATTAACAGTTGCCGTTTGAATTCCTGCCGGCGGCGCGATAATCGGCGCACGCTCGGTTTGCGCCGGTTCGATTCTTGGAACAGCTTTATTAATATTGGCAATATCGCCCGAAACATTATCACTTTTGACCACAATTAAAGTCGAAACCACGCCGACGATCATTAATAAACTGCCGAACGCGACGACGTGCGGATTCGTAAAACTCAAGCCCGAAACGAGCGTTAAAAGTCGTTGCCAGATTCCGTGCGGGCGGCTTTGGCTTTCGATTGACTGGTTGATCTTCGTCCACAAACGCTGGGTCGGGACGAGCGTATTAAATTCCTGTTCGAGCGCGGCAAAGGTAAACGCCGTTTCTTCTTCGACTTCCGCCAGCATCATCGCGCACGGGTCGCAGTCAACCAGATGCCGCGCGACGGCTTGCGACAATTCCGAGGATAACTCATTGTCTAAAAAGGCTTGCAATGTTCCTTCGTCAAAACATTTTTCCATCATTGTATCTCTCTCCCGATTTTGCCGTAAAACCTGACAAATTCCTTTCGCGCCCGAGCGACGTATTGACCGATGCTCGTTTCGTTGAGCGAAAGACTTTCGGCGATTTCCCGATAAGATAATCCTTGCTGTTTCAAAATCAGGCAGCTTCTTAAAGGTTCTTTTATCTTATTCAAAGCCCGATTGATCTCGCTGGTTGATTCTCTTTGTTCAAAATCGGATTCAACCGAATAAACGCTTACTTCTGCTGATTCTTTGACGTAATTTTCGTCCCGCGTGTTTGCCCTAATATTCCCGCGAATCGTATTTCGCGCAACATTTATCGCCACGCGAATGAGCCACGGGCGAAGCATTTCCGTATCGCCGATCGAATCAAGATGATTGTAAAGGCGCAGAAAGACTTCCTGCGTGACATCTTCAGCCAAACCGGAATCCTGCACGACTGACCGCGCCGCCCGAAAGACAGTC
Source organism: Pyrinomonadaceae bacterium (assembly GCA_022843305.1). Taxonomy (GTDB): domain Bacteria; phylum Acidobacteriota; class Blastocatellia; order Pyrinomonadales; family Pyrinomonadaceae; genus JAFDVJ01. The sequence goes on from JALHNX010000157.1 coordinate 10,075, forward strand.
CGATGGTGAAGCGTAAAGGCTTCATCAAATACTATTTTTTCCTGAGCTGCCGTTGCCGCTTTCTCGGACATTATGTCCACAAATGTTTCCGCGCCTTCGTTCATTTTCAGCATCAATCGTGCTTGCTAACCTAAAAACACCACAACAATCGGATTTGTGACAAAAAACTTCTCACCGCTATCCTTTCTACCACATAACGCGTATTTTTTGTAGGATTTGTTTCAATTCGTGTTGACTTGATTAGTGTTGTCGGAGAATAAACGGCGCGGGTCATCAGTATAGCGAACGGTAGCGAGTCGCGTTTCTTAATCAAAAACCCGCTCATTGAACAAGCCTGTTCGCTACCGCTCACTATACTGATTTTTTCAATTTACTTTTTAATTGGATTGACGGGCGAAGGTACAACAAACTTCAGTTTGTTGCGAAGGTCGCCAATCTGAACGAACATCGGCAAAGTGCGTTCCGCGTTTGCCGTACTTTCCATTCTTAACCGCTTTAAAACTCCAAAACATTTAGTTTCTGCACGATTTCGGGCGAAAAATTGTTTTCGGTTTGCGTGGTCAGCAAAAACGTGTGGCTCTTGTCGCGTTCGTCGGCGATTTCGCTTAAAACTTCTTCAAAGTCGGCGTTCTCAAACTTTTCGACGAATTTCGGTTCGGCGGTCGCAATGCGTTTCAGGCATTCGTAGAGATGTTCGCGTCCGATGCCGAATTCGCCTTTTTCGCCGTCAATTATTAAACGGATTTCGGCTTGTTCCTCGGTAAAATACGACAAGAACGAAGCCGTCTTGCTCGCGCCCGCTTCAAAGCGTTCTTCGGCGGGTGAAAGTTTCGTGCCTTTGCGTTCGTCTTCGAGCCGTTCGCGGATGGATTTATTCCTTTCGCCGAAAGTTTTCCGGATCCGCGTGTCGAAAAAAATCGTCACGCGCTTATCGTCTTCGGCGGAAAATTCGCGGACGATCAAACGCCGCGTCCGCGCCGTCGCTTTCCAGTCAACGCGCCGCAAATCGTCCATCGGCTGATAATCGCGCAGGGCAAGCAAATCCTGTCCCGTGCCGCGTTTGTTGGCGACGAGCTTGCCGACTTCGAGCGGCAAATCTTCCAAATCTTTTTCGATGGAAACGAGTTTGGGAAAAATCGTGATTTCCGCCTCCTGCGCCGAAAGCCGTCGGCGATGGCGGAAAAATCCGAACGGAAACCGCGTCGAAAGTTCGAAATCGCGGATGATAAACCGTCCGCGGCGCGGGAAAATATGCTCGGCTTTATTTTCAATCTCGCCGCGGCGCGGAACAAACACGAAATAATCGAGCGTGTGTTTGATAATCGGCGGGCGCGTCAATCTTTCCGCCCATTTCGCGGGCAGAATTTTCGTAATTTCATCCGCGAGTGCCGATTTTTCACGGTCGCGCCCGCGAACTTCCGTGATGACGGAAAACGTCGGGAAAAGCCATTTGCGGTTGTGCAGGCTGACGATGATCGGAGTCGGTTCTTTAGCAAAGATCGTTTCGGGAAAACGCATCTTCACGTCGAGCTTTTTCAAACACGCGCTGCCGGCGAAAAATCCGACGACGAGTGCGCCCGAAAGAAACGACAAGACGAGAAAAAGCAGATTATTGCCCGTGTTCCAGGCGGAAAACCCGACGATTACAATTAAACCCAGAATCACCGCGCCGCCGATTGTCAGCTCGAACGGCAGATTCATCTGCGAGGCTTCGGCACTCGCATTGCGCGCCAGCGGCGGGACGACGAAAATCAGAATCAGCAAAACAAAAATCAAGGACGCGCCCGCCGCGATTCCCGCGAGCCGCGTATCGCCCGAACGATGCGCCCAAAGCGTAAAAATCGCCAAACTAAGCCCGCCGAAAACAACCGTCATCCCGAGCAAAGCATTGCGAAAATCACGAAAACTGAAAATTTGGCTGAGAACCTTGAGATTCATTTAACATTTATCATTTAACATTTATCATCCGCTTTCAAATTTTATTGATAAATGATGAATGATAAATGTTAAATGTTTAGATCGGGACGCTTGTTTTCTGTAAAATGTCCTGCAAAAGCTGTTCGGCTTCGCGGGTTTTGTGTTTGAGATTGGTCGAGCGCGAATTGACGATGATGCGGTGCGCGAAGACGGGCAAAACCAGCCGTTTGATGTCGTCGGCGATACAGAAATCGCGTCCTTCGATCAGGGCTAAAGCTTGCGCCGAACGGAAAAGCGAGAGCGTGCCGCGCGGGCTGATGCCGAGTTCGATAATTTCGGTTTGCCGCGTCTGTTCGACGATATTCAAAAGATATTCGACCAGTGCTTCGTCAACGCGAACCTCGGAAACCAGTCTTTGCAGTTCCATAATATCGGCTTCGCTCATCACGGGGCGGACAAATTCGAGCGGATTTTGGCGTTCGCGGTCGCGTAAGATGCTGCGTTCGTCAGCTTTGTTCGGATAACCGACGTGCAAACGTAGCATAAATCTGTCCAACTGCGATTCAGGAAGCGGATATGTGCCGTGATGTTCCGCCGGATTCTGCGTGGCGATGACCATAAACGGCGCGGGCAGACGGCGCGAAACGCCTTCGACCGTCACCTGTTCTTCCGCCATCGCTTCGAGAAGCGCGGATTGGGTTTTCGGCGTGGCGCGGTTGATTTCGTCCGCCAGCACGATATTGGCGAAAATCGGTCCCGGCTTCCATTCAAACGCGCCGTTCTGCTGATTGTAAATCGAAAGCCCGATGACATCCGACGGCAGAAGGTCGGAGGTAAACTGCACGCGTTGAAACGATAAAGCGAGCGCCCGTGAAAGCGCGTTGGCAAGCGTCGTTTTACCGATGCCCGGAACGTCTTCGATCAGCAGATGTCCTTTCGCCAAAAGCGCGACCAGCGCGAGCTTGACGGTTTCCGATTTGCCCTTGATGACGCGCTCAATCGTCATTTGCAGACGCATTATTTTTTCGCTCGCATTAAATGCCGGAACGACGGGTTGCGGAGCGGTTTCGGTTTCTTTCGTGATCCAATCTCTCATTTCATTTGTTTGAAGAACAGACATGCCAAATCCATTTTACAGGATTTGATGCCGTTTCTGCATTAAAAAGTTTTATTTCAATTTATTAGACTGTGTTTTGGCTGAAAAGTTCCGCTCTTTTTCCGAGATTGTCGGAAACCGAATTTTCACTCCGATTTTGTTTTGTGGTATAAATTGAGTTATCAAAATAATATGCAACCTTTCGCCCGAGAATTCGTGAAAAGGTTCGGAGGAAACGTAACAAGAAGAAATATGAAGAATTTACGCCGAATTTATAGAAATCAAGCAGGTTTTAACCTTATCGAGCTGATGATCGTGATTGCGATTATCGCGCTCCTGATCGGTGTCGGTGTTCCCGCTTGGCAGTCGATGGTCAGAAGCGGCAACGAATCCGCCGCCGCGCAAAGCATTCAGACGCTTAAAACCCTGCAAACCCAATACGCTTCAAAACACCAGGGAAAATTTGCCCCGAATTTTGACGAACTTATCCGATCCGTCCAGCTTGACGAAAAATTTGCCGGACAAAATCCGGTCGTCAACGGCTACGTTTTTACGATGAGAGTCGAAGAACAGTCGCAGACGAAACCTTCATTTTATGCCATCAACGCCGACCCTCAGGTTGCCGAAGGCGTAACCGCCACCGGAACGCGTCATTTTTACTTCGACTCGACGCTCGGCACAACCAAATCAACCGAAGAGAATCGTCCGGCAAAAGCCGACGACCCTTCGATGTAAGGCGTAATTTTGAAAACGCCGACTTAGCTCAGTGGTAGAGCGCTCGCTTCACAC
>JALHNX010000158.1 GCA_022843305.1 Pyrinomonadaceae bacterium
CGCGAAGAATTAGAAAAAGCCTTGCGCGAGGCTCTGTTGCTGATAACCGAAGAGGACGCGCAAGGCTGGTTCAAAAGTTGCGGATATGCCATACACTAATTACAAATCTGCTCTAATTTCGCAATAACATTAAAAATCCGTGAGCAAAACCGCGTCTTGGGTTTCGGTAATGACGGGATAGAGAAATTGTTTGCCGTCCGCCGACCATTCAGGAAGATTCGACGCGCCTTTGCCCAAACCGCTGCTGATTTGCGCTTCGCCGCCGTCGAGCGGAAGCAGTAATAAATTTAGATTTTCGCCGGTCGTGAAAATTTGCGTCAGATATTTGCCATTCGGGTGAAAGCGGATCTGCCGTTCGTAAATCGGCATCGGCAATGTCAGTTTGCGGATTAACGCGCCAGAATCGGTCGAAACCAGCGCAATGCGCCATTTGCGGTTGTCTTCCAAATCCATAAAGTAGCAAGCGGCTTGCGTGCCATCGGGCGAAATCGCCGGAAAATAACATTTTTCGCGGAGCATTCGCGGCGCGGTTTCGTTGTTTGAAGTCAGAAAAATCCCTTCGGCATAACCGATTCCGCGATGAAAAACGACTTTTCCGTTGCTTGAAACGTCAGGTGCCTGGTCGCCGCCTTCGCTCAATTGACGTAGATTTTTTCCGTCCGAATCCGTCCGCCAAATTCCGCGCCTTCCGTTCTGTTTTGAGGCAAAAATCAAACTTCCGTCTGTTGGTGAAACAGCTAAACCGAACGTAACATTGGAATCTGAGGTCAGTTGTGTGCGATTCGTGCCGTCGGTTTTCATTCGCCATAATTCGCTCGTTCCGCTTGTTCGCGAAGCGAAAATTATTCCACCGTTCGCGTCCCAATCCATTTCGTCAACATATTCGGAAGCCGTGAAAATTTCACGGATTTTGAGCGATTTTTCCGCTTCGTTAAAATCGGCGACTCGCAAACTCGAAGACGCATTTAGCTGAACAGTCAGAAGTTTTCCGCCTGTTGCCACGAGCCAATTGTATTTTTGCAGCTCGTCGGTCAGGCGTTTAGCTTCACCCGTTTGGCGCGAAAAAATCCAAACTTGACTTGAAAGACCGTTTTCCTCCGAAGCGATAAACGCCAATTTGTCGGCATCGAGCCACGTCAGATAATCAACATCTTTCCAGCGTTTTTCCGTCAAATATCGCTCGCTTCCGTCATCGGGATTGACCATCAAAATCGCGCTTCCCGCATTTTTTTCGCCTTTTTCGTGAACTGCCAGCGCGATTTCCGCGCCGTCCGGCGACCACGCAACCGGACTCGTTTTGAACATACTAAGATAGCGAACATCATGTTTGGCGCGAATCAAAAAACGCGAATTTGCGCCGTCAATGTCGGAAACTCCGAACAAAGTTTCGTTTTCTTTGTTGTTTGAAGTGGTAAAAGCAAAACGTTTTCCGTCAGGCGAAATGCTGATCGAAGAGCCTGTCGTAACATTCGGAATGTGTTGCGATGCGCCGCCGAGAAGCGGAATTTTTTGGACGAGCGGATCAATCTCGTTTTTTGAAAAAACCGACGCGTAGATAAATTTATTGTCGGGCGAAACGGTCAAACCGACATATTCCAGCGGTTGCGGCGCAACAATCTGTTTTTCGCTTCCGGTTTCGAGTTGACGCAGCCATAAACTTTCGCCGGTATCTTCTTTCTGTGAAAAGACGGCAAAATTTCCGTCCGGCGACACCGCCACCGCAAACACTTTGCCGCTGGTTGTTAGTTTCGTTAGTTTGACCTGTCTGTTTTGGGTTGTTTGCGCATTTCTACTCCAAAACCAACCGATGAAAAGCATCGTCGAAATCGCCAGCCCCGCCGCGCCGAACCATTTCCAATTTGAGCGGACTTTTTTTGGCAAAGTCCATTGCGCGGAGATTTCTTCCTCGTGTTCGATGGTTAATTCCGAAACCGAATGAGTTTCGATCATTAAAAGATTTTCGCTCGTATCGGCGGCAAATTTATAGCCTTTGCCCGGAATCGTAACCAGAAAACGCGGCGCATTTTTCGTTTCGCCCAGGGCTTTTCTTAATGCAGAAATCTGCACGACCAAGTTTGCTTCCTCGACAAAACTGCCTTCCCAAACCGCATCGAGAATTTCGTCTTTGGAAACGATCCGTCCGTTATTTTGCAAGAGAAATGTCAATAGATCAAAGGCTTTGGCGTGCAGGGAAACGGTTTCGCCGCCGCGCAGCAAACGCCGGTGAACCGTGTCGAGTTCAAATTCGGCAAATGAAATTATTCTGTTCGGCTGGTCGTTCATCGCCAATTAATAAGAATTTATAAAAATTTATCTGCAAATTTAGGACAATTTCGCGGCATTTTTGCCAATCTTGCAACGTTGCAAATAAAGCTGTGGATGAATTTCGGGTTCGCCAAAATTTTAGCAGAAAGAGAGCGAAACAAAAAGACAATTTTTATGAAAACAACGCGCCGCACCAAAATCAGATTTGAAAAACACGAACTGAAGCTGATTCGTCTGAGCCGCAACACGAGTTTTTTTTGCTCGCAATGTCGGACGGAAACCGCGCATTTAACGATTGTCCAAACTGCAATTGCGCTTGCCGTTTCAGAGAAAGACGTTTTTCGTCTGGCTGAAAGAGGACAGATTCATTCAATCGAAACGGCGCACGGACAACTATTGATTTGCGCGGATTCGGCGGCGCATTTTGAAAAATAAATTATCAAAGGAGAGCAGGCAGTATGGCAGTGTGGCAAATCGAAACAACAATTACGACAATCAATACCAATCTTTCATGCACGGTAATGATCGGTTATGTATCGGACGGCAGTCCACTCGGAAGCCATCTTTGGTGGCAGAAGGTTGCTGGACGCTATCAATTCGGACCGAAATCGGGCAAATGGGGTTATTGGCGCGACGGGATAATTCTTACCCGCACCGCCAACACCAACGATCCGGTTTTCAGCACATCCGCCAATGTCCTGCTCGTCCTGAGCATAGTTCCCCGAAATTTTGCGGAAAAAATGTTGCCGCTGGAAATTATCAGAGGCTTCGGCAGACATTATACGACCAATGAAGACATCTCTTGGGAAATGAAGTTTCCGACCATGCCAATCAAGAAATAGGAGAAAAGCAATGCCATCAATCAGAGAAGAAGTCATCAGAATTGCGCGTGAAGAAGCGACGCCTGTTCCAAACGGAAAAGTTTCCGATCTGGTCGTTATTGACGGCAAACGGGCGGGTTGGGAACGTCTGAAAAGCTATTTCGATGAAGCGGTTAGCGGTTGGACACCAAACCATTGGCTGGCGCGCGGCAAAATCACATTGATTTCGGGAGCTGAAAAAGAAATTGGATATTTGCAAGGCGTGCAAACGCCGGGCTTTCGTGTGCCGCAAGGCAAGAGCAAACCTTCGGGTGTTTCGTGGTGCGGAATTTTCGCGGCGTGGGTTTATCTCAAAGCCGGATTAGAAGCGAAATGGTTAATGAACGCCGGAATTGTCGGAAGCAAAGTTGAAAGAATCAGCAACGCCGACGGTTTGCAGCAAGGCGATGTGATCGTGATAAAACCGAGCAAAAATCTGAAACCCGGCGCATTGCCCGAAGTTCATCACGCCATCGTCGTCGAACTTCCGAGCGTTTACGACGGCGGCGACACTTCCATCGTGACGGTCAACGGCAACAGCCGTAACCAATCAATCGAACTGCATTCGCGCTTTTCGATGAGCGATGTCTGGTATTACTACAAGATTAAGGATTAGAAATTTGAAGGAGAAGCAAAATTATGGGCGACACTATTTTAGATAACACAATGTATTTGAGTGAATACGACACTTGGGTCGGGCTTGGCGGAAAAGTCGGCGGCTCTTTGGGTTTGATCGGAGCAGAATCGGCAGACGGCTACGTTTGGAATGTCGGCTATCAGCAGCACGTTCATCCGTTGAATATTACGAGTTTTCGATTTGGTCCCGGCTTGGGCGGCGGAGTCGGAATGGTGGCAATGCTGGTTTTTAACTGCGGAAACATCGCCAGTTTGAATAATACGAGTAATTCCGATTGGTGCATCAATGTTTCATTAGCCGGAAAATGGTCATCGCTTGTCAAAGGTCTGCAAAAATACAAGTTTTTCACGGCACTTGGCAAATATATGGACAACACGATGACTCCCGACGATATGAGTTCGGTCAGAAACGGACTTTCTTATCTTTATTCCGCCGCCGAAATTAATAATATGGATTATTCGCCTAAAACCATTGTTTTGGATATTCCGGCGGCTGGAATCGGAGTAGAACTTTCGATGAGTTTTATGCTCGGAATTGTTACGGTCGGCGAAATAATTGTTAAAAAAGATGCCGAGCAATCGGAGGGTAAGAGCTTTGACGGCAGCGGTTCAGGTTCAGGGATGGAATATTAAACAAAAAGTTAAGATTAGTTCGGAATTGTCTTCACGTCCAGCCTTCCAAGCGGATTGAAGAAAAACAGGCGGATTGATAGATAAGTCTTTAGTCGGATTTATTTATCAATCTGCGTAAAATCAGAGTTTCTTAGCAATTTAGGAAAAGTATAATGATAAAAAAAGATTATCAACGCGGATTATTTTTACGGGCGATTACGACGGCGACGGCAAAACCGATGCGGCGGTTTTTCGTCCTTCGGGTTCAAATTGATTCGCACAACGGTCAACCGCCGGAACGCTCATCCAGCAATTCGGGAGCGTCGGAGATTTTCCGACGCCGAATGCCTTTGTGCCGTAATTTTCCGACAAAAGTTGGCTTATAATCGAAAAGGTTTGTCGTGTTATACGACAAACCTTTTCACTTTTTCACCTTTTCACTTTTTCACTTTACGAATCTTTTTCGAGTTCCTTTCTTATTTCTTCTTCCATTCGCGCCGATTCGAGCGCGAGCGGAAGCGCTGACGTCCGCGCCGAGAGTTTTTTCAGCGCGAGATCGGTTTCCGAAAAATTCGTGCCGTGGCGCGCCGCAGTTTCGATCTGGTGCATCCGGTTTTCGGCTTCGACGCGCATCGCATCGGCTTCTTTTTGGATTTCCGTTAATTTTTCAAAATCTTTCTGCAATTCCTGCTGAAACGTGGCGGAATTTTCAGACTTCGAATATTTCAATTTTCCCTGCCGTCTTTTAATCAAAGAAAGCTCTGCCCGCGCCGATTTTTGAATCCGCGTGGCGGTCAGACGCGCCGCCAAACTATCCCGAAAAGCATCGCCGAGCAGAAGGTTTTTGGCTTCGACTTCCTGCAAAGAACGCCTTTCGGCGCCGGTCAATTCGTGCTTGAACCACTCGACCTCTTCGGCTTTGATGCCGTCAACCGCCAATCGTTCACGCACCTGCGCGAGCCACCGCGAACGATAGAGCATCAATCCGCCCGAGATGAGCAAACCGACAACGAAACCGCCGACCAGCGACGCGATCGTTAGAAAAAACCAGACCGCCGCCTGCGTCGGCAGAGTTGTTAACAAAAAGAAGAAAAAGAAAATCGCCGCCGGAATCACGGCTAACAGAAAAGGAAGGCTCCACGCGCCGATTTTGAGGAATTTATCCTTCGCCACGTCTTTTCTCGTTATCTCGTATCCGGGCTGTAATTCTTTCATCTATAACGCATTACTCTACCGACTGTGCAAACTTTATTCAACCTTACGGCATCAAAAACTTAGCTTTTACCTGCATTTCGTATTATTATTGAAGTTACTTTCAATAAGCAATTTATTCGAGCCGGAAATCTATGTTTTTAAGTCAACTTTCAAAATTCACCGCAGTTTTACTCGTTCTCGGTTTTTTTTCGACCTTTTCTTTTACGCAGGAAAAGGATAAAAGGCAAAAAGTTCGGACAATGACCATTCCCGTTTCCATTTTCACAAAGGAAGAGTTAAAACAAAACCAAGCCGGCGAGTTTATCGAAGCCGGCGAAATTATCGTCAAGGAAGACGGCGACCAGCAGACGATTCTCTCCATCCGAAGCGTTACTAACACGCCGCTTCATATTGCGGTTTTGATTCAGGACAATCTTTCTTCAAACGTAAATTTGCAGCTCGACGAAATCAGAAATTTCATCAAAAAACTGCCGCCCGATTCGCGTGTGATGGTCGCCTATCTGCGTTCGGGATCAACGCAGATTGCGCAAAAATTTACGACCGATTTGGAAAAAGCGGCGGGTTCGATTCGTGCGATAGTTGGAAGCCCGAGTATTGCGCCGAACAGCCCCTATGAAGGTGTCGAAGAAATGACGGCACGATTCGACGCGCTACCGACCGGACGGCGCGCTATTTTGCTTGTTTCCGACGGTTTGGATTTGTCTAATCCTTTGCCGACGCAAAGCCTTCAGCTCGATCAGGCGATACTTAAAGCCCAGCGGCGCGGGGTCGCAATTTATTCTTTTTATTCTTCGGCAACCTTGACCGAAAACGGTAGTTCGGGAGTGATACTCAACGCGCAAGGCTCATTAAACCGGCTTTCCGAAGAAACCGGCGGACGCGCTTTTTTTCAAGGCACGTTTTCGCCGATAAGTTTTCAACCTTTTTTCAGGGATTTGAATCTCGCGCTAAATCGCCAGTTTGCACTGACTTATCTTTCGACTCATTTGAAGAAGGGCTATTATAAAATCGAGGTTTTAAGCACCAATCCCGAAATCAAAATAGACCATCCGAAAGGTTATTATTATCGCGGAAACAAATAAGTAATCGGACAGAAAATGAATCTCAATCTGTCGGCAATCAGTATAGCGAGCGGTAGCGAGTCTGCTCCGCTGACAGACAATCGGTAGTCAATCAGACTCGCTACCGCTCGCTATACTGATGTTTTTTTTGATTATGATAAATCTGTCCCACTACTTAGTTTTACCGGTATTTGAAATTGCAGACCGGACACACGCGCACGTCTTCTTTAATCAAAAGCCCAATCCAAAAAAGCGGGAAAAACGTGATCAAAAGAGCGGCAAAAACGATCCAGCCGGCAGTCGAAATCTGACGCGTTATGAGCGGAAAAAGCTGACTGGCGCAGCGCGGGCAATTGAAATTATGATTTATTGCCGGCGACTGCTGATGAAACGGCTGAACCGCGACGTTTTGCTGAGTTTGAAAATTCGGCAGCGGCGGAACGCGGTCAATCGGCTTCGTCTTCGGGCTTTTATCGCCGGGAATCTGAAATTCGTCGGTTTGCCATGAATAAGGTCGGCGCGGCGTATTTTCGTAATTCATCGGCGCGGGATTCGGCAACGGCGCAGGATTCGGCATTGGTGCGGGGTTGGGGATCGGATTGTAATTATTCGCGTTGGAATACTGCACAGTCTTAAATTTTGTTCCGCAAAAACGGCAGAAATTGCCGGCTTGCGTGTTGACCTGACCACAATGTTGACAATGCATATTTTATATTCCTCGCTCTTTTAATTACCAACAGGCAGCTTGCCCGATATTTTTTTACGATACCATTTTATAAAAAGTTCGTTTAGTCAAATCTGACCTTTTCGCCCGTTCGGATCGCTTCATAGACCGATTCGACAAGTTCGACTGATTTGAAACCGTCAAGTGCCGTGACAGGCGGTTCTTTGCCTTCGAGAATCGAATCAATGAATGCTTTATCTTCCTGCAAATAACCCCATTTTTCAAATTTTTCGAGCATTTGACACGAAAAAGTTTCGACATTTTGTGTTTTATGGTCAAAGCCTTTCGAATCGAAAAGCCTTTCCATTTCTTCGGTCAGAATCGTTCTATGATGACAAAAAACTTCGATTCGTTCGAAGGGAAAATGCCAGCTCGCGTCCGACGACGAAGCAAACGTGCAGTGAAATCCGTTCTTAAATTTCAAAATTATCGAAAATTCGTCAATTTCGGGATATTCGTGCTGCGAACCGTAAGCCGCGAGTTCCGCGATTTCGCCGAACTGAAACCGCATCATATCGAAAAGATGAATCGTCGTTTCATACAAAAATCCGCCCGTCACGTTCACGTCGCCCGTCCAGACCGGATTTTTCAATTCGCCGCGATTCATCTTGATGTGCGCCGAATGCGGGGCATCGTTCGCCACTAATTCCTTCAATTTCGCGTAAACCGGCGCAAATCTGCGATTATGCCCGACCTGAAAAATCTTGGTCGAAGATTGCGCGGTTTCAAGCAATTTCTTCGCGTTTTCCAAACCGATCGCAAAAGGCTTTTCGCAAAAAACGTGTTTTCCTTCCGCGACCGCGTGCGCGGCGATTTCCGGGTGCGTTTTGTTCGGCGCGCAAACCAGCACCGCGTCGCAGTTTTCCATTAATTCTTCGCGCGATGAGCAAACTTTTCCGCCGATTCCCTTCGCCGTTCGTTCGGCTTTTTCCGGCGCAATGTCAAACAGCGCGGAAATTTCCGCCCGCGCATCCTGCGAATAAATTTGCCCGTGAAGATTGCCGACATAGCCTGTTCCGACAATTCCGATTCTAACTTTTTCCATAATTGTTTGAGTCTTGAGTCCTGAGTCTGAAGTCTTGAGCCGAAAACTGCTTTTGACTTCAGACTCAGGACTCAAGACTCAGGACTATAAATCTACCAACTTCCGCCCGCGACCGAGTTTTGCAAGCCTAACACGTCAATCGTCGCCTGCCGCGCTTTTTTCGCCACTTCAAAAGGGTCTTCGTTCCAATATTCGGGGCGAAAAATTTCAATCGAAACCATCCGGTCGTAGCCGATCTTATCGAAATGCGCTTTGATTTCCTTGATCGGCAAAATTCCCGTGCCGGGATAAAGCCGGTGCGCGTCCGTCAAATCTTCCTTCGGCAGATTTTCGGCATCGTTAATGTGAAAAATAAAAAGTTTTTCGGGTTTCATCGAATCAATCGCTTTAAACGTCGAATTTCCGGCGTAAAAATGAAACGTGTCAAGGACGTTTCCGATGTTTTCACGATTCACTTTCTCGACGATTTCATTGCACAGATCAAGCGTCTGCACCGAACAATCGGTTTGTCCCAAAAATTCAAATGCCAGCGAAACATTATGCTTTTCGGCAATCGTGCCGAGTTCGTTCAAAACTTTGACCGATTCTTCGACAATTTCTTCTTTCGTCGCGTTTTCGGGTAATTTTCCCGGCACGACGACCACATACGGACAATTGATTTCACCCGCTATCAAGCTCAGCTCTTCGGTTTCGGCTTTAATTTTTTCGTAATCTTCCGCGCTGCGGAACGTAATATGTTCGATTGAATTGATCGAATACGGTTCTAAATTATTTTCTGTTAATAAATTCTTTAGATCGGCAGTTGTTTTAGTCTTCAAAAACTCGCGCAATTTTGCCGCCCAGATTTCGATAAGATCAAAACCTGCCGCACTTGCGGCTTTAATATCGGTTTCCAGATCGGCATGCATCGTCGTCGCGCCGTTTAATGCTATTTTCATTTTTTACTCCAAAATTAATCGGTTTTGTAAATTGTAACACGAGTGAAACAGAGGATTAAATATTCAAATGCCTAATATCAGATTTAAATAACTATTAATAATGCTAAAGATATGATAGTTTTAGACACGAAAAGGTCATATATAAATGAGAGCCTCAATTTCTCATTTAATTCGTCGGTTATACGTTAGATGGGAAAAACGGAAGTCTTATTTACCTCAAGTTTTTCATTATCTTCACACCAGTCTAATTTAAACAGGAAACGGAGCTTATTTTTTAAGCTCCGTTCCCCCGTCCTTTCTCAAAAAATTTATAATTCCTTGAGTTTATTGCCATTTGTCTGCCCGGAAACCGCTGAAATAGAGACCACAGATTCAACTGATTTAACTGATTAGGACTGATAAAATCAGTGAAAATCCGCCGAATCAGTCGAATCTGTGGTCTCTTTCATCATACCGGAAATCATTTGCTCACCTGCTTAAAACGTTATTGTAGAATTTACAAAAGCCAATCAAAAGCAAAGTCCGGCAAACCCGACGGCATTTTCATCTCGTCTAAAAATCGGTTATGCTTGTATGAGCAAACCCATTTCCCGACAAATTCGCCTTTATGAAAAAATTAATTCTTATATTCGCTTTAATATCCGCTTTTTCAATTTTTACGTTCGCGCAGTCCGATTCTTCATTAAGACTCGTGACGGAAAGGGACAAAACGAGCCGTGACGCGGGCGGGAAACTCGTAACCCTAACGGTTGCCGAGCATCTCTACCGCGCCGATGTTTATATGGCGAACCGCCATTTTCCCGAAGCGCGCGAGCATTGGCAGAAGATTTTGGATAATTTTTCGACCGATACGAACGCGATGCCGAAGGCTTTGTTCGGAATGGGACGCTCGAATATGTGGGAACGCCGTTACGATAAAGCGGTCGAATGGTTCGACAAGCTCACTAAAGATTACCTGATGACCAAAGACGGGCGCGAAGGTTTGGCGCAAAAAGGCGCAAGTTATGTGCGGATGGGAAAAAACGCGGAAGCGGCGAAAACCTACGAGCAATACACGATAATGTTTCCGACGGGCGAGAAGATCGAGTCGGCTTACTTAAACATTATTGACGCACTGCGCGAAGCCGGAAAATACGCCGAAGCGAACGGCTGGGTTGATAAAACAAAGCAAAGATTTTCGGGAATGGCGGTCGAAACAAACGCGATGCACTCTCGTTTGAGAATGGAGATTTACCGTCAAAACTGGACGGAAGCCGTTCGCGCGGCGGACGATCTGCTTTTGCGGAACAAATTCGCCAACGCAATGGTCACTGCCGACGAAGTTAAATATTTGAAAGGCTTCGCGCTCGACAAATTAAATCGAAAGACGGAAGCGATCACTGCGTATTCTTCGATAAAGGACAGCATTTCTTCATATTACGGCGGTCTCGCAAGCGAAAAACTGCGTATTCTTAATGCGGGAAACCAGATTCAAAGAACATCTGCGGTTTCGGCAAATCTGACCAGAGAATATCCGGTGATGTATCGCGCCGAGCTTTTGCGGTCGGCAAAATCTTTGAAGATTGACCCGCGATTCGTGCTGGCGATAATGAAACAGGAAAGCAGTTTTCGCGCCAACGCCAAATCGCCGGCGGCGGCGCGCGGGCTTTTGCAGCTCGTTTTCGACACCGCGCTCAAATACAACAAAAAAGCGGGTTATGCTTCCTTGAATCCCGACGATCTTTATCAGCCGTCGGTCAACATTGCCATCGGCACGGTTTACATCGCGGATTTAAAGGATGAATTCGGCGGGCTTTACGAAGCCATTGCGGCAAGCTATAACGGCGGCGAAGACAACGCGGTGCGCTGGCTTAACCGCTCGAAACCGAAAGACGCGGGAATTTTCACCGCAGAAGTCGGTTTTGCCGAAACCAAAAATTACGTTTACAAAGTGATGGGCAATTATCGCGTTTACCGCGAGCTTTACACCGAAGATTTGATAAGAAGATAGTAATTTTAAAACCTCGAAACTTTCTGTCATTGATAAAAGCCGAATCGTTTGAAATGTAATATTTTCAGACAGTTCGGCTTATTTTTTTGTTTATTTTGTATATATTTTGAATATTTGTTTTCAATTTTTCCGACTTGCCGAATTTTACGTTGATTTATGTTATTTTTCCTGTAAAATTATTTTGTTCGCCACTTTTCCCAATTCAAACTTTGCCAGAAACCGTATCCCATTTGCATTTTAATTTGCTCGAAATGTAATTATGAGCGGTTTATTTCAAATTAGTTGTTTCCAAAAAAAGAGCTTAAACGCTCGTGAAATTAGTTTATGAATCAAAAGAAAAAAGAAAAAAACTCCAAATCAGGAAAGAGAAAATCACTAAATCAACAAAACAAAAAATGGTTGCAATCGGGAAGCATCAAGCTTGCGGTTGCGTTAACCTTTCTAATCGGAATCATGGTTGTGGTTTCGGGAACAGGCGCTCAGAATCTGCTTTCAATCAAAGGCGATTCAAAAAACAAGATATTAAAAGACGATTCACAGATAAAAACCGCCCGAAGAATTGAAAATTTCGACATTCGCCTCAGCGGACAACAGGAATTGGGTAAAATTTTACAGAAAAGTTCATTGACGGATGTTGATGAGGCGATTCGTCAGACCGCTCTCGGCAATAAATCCGAAATCGAAACGGGTTTTGCCGAACTAAAAGCGAAAAGTCCGAAAGCCGAAATCGAAGGTTCGTTTTTGACGGGCGCGGTTGAAATTGTCGGCAGCCCTGACGGTTTGACGAAATCCGCGCCGGGACGCTCGGGCGAAGAAATCGTCCGCGAATTTATTTCCGCCAACAAAAGCATTTACGGTCTGAGCGACGCGGAAATCGAAAATTTAAACTTTATCGGCGAAAGCATTTCGCCTACCGGCGGCATCCGAATGGTGCGTGTCGAACAGATCATCAATAATCGTCCGGTGTTCCAGAGCGAAACGAGATTTATTCTCGACCGCGAAGGTCGCATTATCCGGTCGCTCGGTTTGATGATTCCGAACGCTTCCGAAAGCGCCGAAGCTCTCGAAAATCTGCTTTCGCCGCAGGATGCTCTGCAAAGAACGATGGCGCAGTTGAATGTGCCGCTCGAAGTTGAAAAGATGCGCGTCGTTAAATCGGAAGAAGACGGCTTGCGCACGGAAATGCGCGTTGAAAGCCCGTTTATCAGCGGCGCGGTCACGAGCAAAATGGTTTATTTCGCCGCCGCGCCGGGAGTTTTGATTCCCGCCTGGTCGCAGATCGTTTTCGGCATCAATGAAGATTGGTATGTGCTGGTTGATGCCCGCGACGGCACGCATCTCTGGCGCAAACAAATCCGCGACGACGTTTCGACGCACGATGCGCGGTTCAGAGTTTTTGTTCAGGCGGACGGAACGACTCCGGCGGACAGTCCCGCGCCGCAATCGCCTTCGGGCGCGCTTCCGGGCGGCGGAACGCAATATCCGGGCATCGCGCCAACGATCGTTTCGATGTTTCTCGCGCAGAATTTGACCGCCAGCCCGAACGGCTGGATTGACGATTGTCCGGGCGGAGTTTGCACGGCAAACGAAACGCAGACGCTCGGCAACAACGTTCTTTCCTGCTTAGACCGTGCCGGAACGGCGAATGTCTGCGATACGGACGCGGCAAGCGTTCTGGACGGCAACGGCAGACCGACGGGAAACCCCGACGCAAATAGCCGCAACCGCGATTTTCTCGGCACCGCGCCGCGTGATTTTGAAACGAACTTTCTGCCGCCGCCGCAGGGCGGAAACCCGGAAGCCGGACAAACCGCGACCGGCGCGGGTTCGAGCGGCACGAACGCTTTTGATCAATTCCGCCGCGCTTCGGTCGTTCAGCAGTTCTACAATGCCAACTGGTATCACGACCGGCTTTTCCTGCTCGGATTCAATCCGGCGGCGGGAAACTTCCAAAACAACAATTTCGGCGGCGGCGGCTTAGGCAACGACCGCGTTCTGATTGACGTGCAGGACGCATCGGGAACGAACAACGCGAATTTTTCGACCCCGCCGGACGGATCATCGGGCAGATCGCAGATGTTCCGCTTTACGGGTCCGACGATTGACCGCGACGGCGGGCTCGATGCCGAAATTCTGATTCACGAATTGACGCACGGCACGAGCAACCGCTTAGTCGGCAATGCGGCGGGCTTGCAATGGGCAATCGGTCAGGGTTTAGGCGAAGGCTGGTCTGATTTTTACGCGATGGCATTGCTCAACAACACCAACGCCGACAATCCCGACGGCAATTACGCTTCGGGCGGCTACGCGACCTATAAATTAATCGTCGGGTATCTCGATAATTATGTTTACGGAATCCGCCGTTTCCCGTATTCGACCAATAATACGGTCAATCCGCTGACGTGGGCGGACGTTGACCAGACGACTAACAATATGTCGGGCGGGATTGCGGTCAGCCCGATCAATTTCAACGGCGGGGGCG
>JALHNX010000159.1 GCA_022843305.1 Pyrinomonadaceae bacterium
CTGGCGGCGGAATCATTGCTTTCTCCGGCGCGGCAAACCTTATAAATTCGACCGTCAGCGGCAACACATCAAGCGGCAACGGGGGCGGCATCCGCAACCTTGGAACCGCGACACTGACGAGCTCAACTGTTAGCAATAACTCCGGCAATAATGGCGGCGGTGTATCTAATGGCGGCTCGAGTAGCAGCATGATGACGATGAATAATACGATCGTTGCCAACAGTCTGAGCGGCATTGATTGCGGCAGTACTGCCGGCACAATCAATGCCACATTCTCGCTGATCGAAAGCGGTTTATCAGGTTGCGTCAATGGCACGAATTCATACAACCTGACCGGCGATCCGAATCTCGGACCGTTGGCGAACAACGGCGGTGCGACGCAAACTCACGCACTGCTAAGCTGTAGCCGCGCGATTGATGCCGGAAACCTTTTCGGATCGGGAATCTCAGCAAACGACCAGCGCGGCACGGGTTTTCTCCGCACCGTTAATTTGCTTGATCCGGATGCGGGCGACGGCACCGACATCGGCGCCTTTGAAGTGCAAACTCAACTTGACTGCACGGCACCTGTCATCACGCCCAACCTTTCAGGCACGCTCGGCAACAACGGCTGGTATACCTCCGACGTGCAGGTTTCTTGGTTGGTCACCGACGACGAATCAAGCGTTTCCACGACGACCGATTGCGACCCGCAAACCATCTCAAGCGACACAAGCGGCATCACCTTCACCTGCTCGGCAACCAGTGCGGGTGGCACAAGTTCACAGAGCGTAACCATCAAACGCGACGCGACCGCCCCAACGCTCGCGCCGACCGTTACGCCGAATCCGGTTCTTTCGGGCGACACGGCAACCGCTGCTGCGAATGCTTCGGATAATCTGTCAGGGCTTGTTTCGCAATCGTGCGACACGCCTCAGACGGCGCTGGTCGGCACAAAATCGCTGAACTGCACGGCAACCGATGTGGCGGGTAATACGGCAAGCGCGACCGTTTCGTATCAGGTCAACAGCCGCTTCGCCTTCACGGGCTTTTTCCAACCGGTTGATAATATGCCGACGGTCAACATCACGACGGCGGGACAAGCCGTGCCGGTGAAGTTTTCGATAGGCGGCAATTTCGGGCTGAACATCTTCGCGGCGGGCTATCCGGTGTCGAGTCCGATTGCCTGCGACGCGACCGAAGCGGGCAGCACCATCGAGGAAACGGTGACGGCGGGTGGCAGCACGCTGACATATGACGCGGCGAGCGGACGCTACAGCTATGTGTGGAAAACGGACAAAGCGTGGAAGGAAACGTGTCGGATATTTGTAGTGCGGTTGGTTGACGGCAGCCAATACATGGCAAAATTCCGATTCAAATAATTTGGATGATCGAATCCTTTCAAATTTGACAATTTAAGCTGTCGAAAAGTGAAAAGCCGTTTGATTAAAATCAGATGGCTTTTCACTTTTTCACCTTTCCGCTTTTCCACTTTTTCGGCGAATGTTAAGATAATTCTTCACTTATGGAACTTGCAGTCGAAAAATACAAAGTCAATAACGAGCCTTATTATCTACCGATCAAACAGGAAGTCGAACTTTTTGAAGCCGCGTACGAGGCAAAACTGCCCGTCATGCTCAAAGGTCCGACGGGCTGCGGCAAAACGCGGTTTGTCGAATATATGGCGTATCGAATGAATCGCCCTTTGATCACCGTCGCGTGTCACGAAGATTTGTCGGCAACCGATCTGGTCGGACGATTCTTACTCGAAGGCGAAGAAACCGTCTGGCACGACGGACCGCTGACGACGGCTGTCCGTTCGGGCGCGATCTGTTACTTGGACGAAGTCGTCGAAGCGCGCAAAGACACGGTCGTCATCATCCATCCGCTGACCGACGACCGCCGCCGTCTGCCGATCGAAAAACGCGGCACGGTCATCGAAGCACCGCCCGAATTTATGCTCGTCGTTTCATACAATCCGGGTTATCAATCAATCTTAAAAGACTTAAAACAATCAACCAGACAACGCTTCGTGGCGATGGAATTCGATTATCCGAACCCCGAAGACGAAGCGGCAATCGTCGCCAAAGAAGGCGGAATTGACGAACAATCCGCAAGAGATTTAGTCACAATCGGTCAGAAGGTCAGAAACCTGCGCGGACACGGTTTGGAAGAAGGCGTTTCAACGCGTCTGCTGATCTACGCTGCGCAAATGATCGCCAAAGGAATTTCCCCGATTAACGCGGCGGAAGTCGCCATCGTTTCACCGATCACCGACGACAGAGAATTACAGAGAAGCATCCGCGAAATTGTGACGACGATTATTTAATGGAAGTAATTGTATGACTCGTGCCGTATCAGCAGACCATATATTGTTCGATGAATGTATAAGTGCATTTAGACGCGAACAGGAAAATATACCATTTCCTTTTGAAGGCGAGAGTTGTGCATATATAATGACATCCTTTAAATTAACTCATCCGTGGGAACTGGGTATTTGCACTCTTACACCATCTATTGAGGTAAGATTACCAATTGCGTATGCATCTTTTATAAGTAAGGTTAATACGCCTAAATGGGTTGGGACACATCATCCTCATTGTTTTGGCGTTGCTTTATCAACAATCCTTTCTTTTATTACAGGAAAAGTGTGCAAATCTACAAGAAGTAGCTTTAATTTATCTCGAAAACCTCAACTATTAGACGATGATTATTATAGATTAGCTTTAGAGAACCCAGTGCTTACGGCAGGTTCTGGCTATATAAAGACAACTCTATCAGAAGAAAATTTATCAATATTTGAAGATGAAGTTCGTCAATTTATAGAGAAACTTAGAAAAGTAGATTACAAAAAATACCGGATTGTTATGCAAGCAATTCGACTAGTTTATTTGTCTATGTCTAATAAACGGGATGATTTTGGATTAGCTTATTCATTAATTGTGGCGGCAATCGAAGCAGTATCACAAACCGCTATAAATGAAAAGGTTTTTAAGAAAAAACATCCTTCTGAAAATGAATGGAAGAAAAAGTCAGAAAGTGATAATGATTTCTCAAAGTTATTTGCTCTATATAAAGAATCAAGGTCACAAAATAAACATCTGAAAGAAAGATACATTGAATTTATTTTGAAATATGCGCCTATCGAAAATTGGGAAAATTATGTCCCAAATTCAAGGGAAGAATTTCAAAAACATATTCCTTCTTTATTTGAAAAAAGCTTGATTGGAAAATACCCAAATGAGTTAGATAAAGAACAAATAAAAAATATTCTTTCAGATTCGTACACTCATAGGTCGTGTTTTATTCATAGAGGTGAGCAACCACCACATAATGATCCTTTACCTCATAGTAGATTCTTTCAGGAATATAGAGAATACAAAGATGGGACTTTTACTGAAGGAATATTACCCAATTATGAACTTTTACTCGGACTAGGAAAAGAGTCTATTAAAAACTGGTTATATTCTTAATAAATACTGACGCTAAATTAGTAAAGGCGTATTCTGATTTTGCTATGAACACGGTTAAAGCCTACGAAGAAGTGATAGATTTCATTGCCGCCGGAACGACTCCGCAGAATGTCATTTATTTTCGCCCGTCGGAGGCGGCACAAGCGCGTGTCGAAGATTTACTGGAGCGCGAAAAAGACGGCGAATTATCGTCTGCCGAAAAAAGTGAACTCGACCACTATCTGCAAATCGAGCATCTGATGCGTCTGGCAAAAGCGCGCGCGATTTTTTAACACCCTCAGTAGATAGTTAAGAATTGGTTTTTAATTATCCACTACCAACTTTCCACTATCAACTATTTCCAGCGTTTCTCTTTTTTGAATCTCGTAATGACCATTTCGCGGCGCATTTTGGGCAGGTGGTCAATGAAAAGTTTGCCGTCGCAGTGGTCGGTTTCGTGCATAAACGCGCGCGCCGCGTAGCCTTCCGCTTCGGCTTCGAACCATTCGCCTTTTTCGTTTTGCGCGCGGAGTTTCGCTTTCATCGGACGCTTGACGACCGCCGGAACTTTGCCGACCGAAAGACACCCCTCGTGCGAAGCCTGTTCGCCCTCGGTTTCGATGATCTCGGGATTCGCGGCGATCAGCTTGACGCCGTCGCAATCCATCACAAAGAGGCGCAGATTCAAACCGATCTGCGGCGCGGCAAGCCCGACACCTTCCGCGTCATACATCGTTTCATACATATCTTCGCAAAGCACCGCAAGCTCGTCATCGAACTTTTCGACCGGCTTACCGACCTTTGCCAAAACTTCTTCGGGATATTCGGTGATTTTTCTGATAGCCATGTTTGGATTTTGGATTGATTTACCAACCGCAAATTGCAAATCGCAAATCAGTTATCTTGCGGGAAGACGACCCTGCCGCGAACGGCGGTAAAAATCGCGCTTTTGAAAAAAGCCTTTTTCTCCGCGTTGTAAGCATTCCCAGCAGACGTTTTTTACTTCGTTGGTCGGGCTGAGAAAATTGTTGTAATGCGTCATTTCGCGGTCACATTCGGAACATCTGGCGGCTGTTTTGTCCATTTCTTTCGGATCATTTGATTCGATCATTTCTGCTTTTTCCTCAAAAGTCGAACTTTTTCGTAATAAAACTTTCTTTCTTCAATAATAGTGTAATTCGCCTCGACAAAATTTTCCAACGGCTCGCAGGATTGTTTTATTTCGCAGTTTTCGTCCGTTAGAAGCCAAATCTCTGTCGCGTCGGGCGGAATTTTGCCGATCACGAATTCGATCTGTTTGCGGAAGCTGTTCGGATTGCCCAATTCGGCTTCGGTAAAAAACGAGAAATATCCTTCGTCGGGCAAAATTTTATTCGCGCCTTTGTAATAAAAAGGCAGCGCAAGCGCGTCATACGCGGGCATAAAAACTATCGGCTGACCGGGCTTTTCGTTTTGCGCGATAAACGCCGCGACCCGCGCCCAATCGCCGCGTTTCGCCAGATTCGGATACATCACGGCAATCGCATAAGCAAAAAAAACTGCATACAAAACCGCCGCGAAGAGCCAGGTTTTCGCGGGCAAAATCTTGACCAGAACCGCGCTCGCAAAAACAAAGATCGCAACGTAATAAACTGCCGCGTGGCGGATTTCGATATAACCCGCGCCGAGCTGGAAATAAACGAACATAAAAAACACGCCGCAAACCGCGGCGATCGTGCCGAAGGCGAGCGCGGTTTTGTCCAAATCTTTCAGCTTATTTTTAAGCAGAATTATTAAAACCGCGAGAATCGAAAAACGCACGATCCACAACCTGAAAAAAGAAAAAACCGTCGAGTCTTCGGAAGTATAAATTTCGGTCGGCAAAACGAAGGTCAAAAAATGATTCCAGAGAATGCGAACGCCTTCGACAAGCGATTTTTCCGGCTGATAAGTGACGGCGCGGTCGGAAAATTGAAAACTGATGATGTAAAAAAGCGGCAAGATCAAAACGCCGACCGCGAGCATCTGCCAAAAATAGCTTTTCGCCTCGCGCCAACGCCGCAAAACCAGCAATGCCGCAAACGCGCCGACGAGCAGAAAGCCGAGATAATAATTCGTATAAAGCGCGGCAACGGCGGTCAGCGTGTAGAAAATCCGCGCTTTTTTATCAACCGAATCTTCGCGCAGATAACCGTCGTAAAAATATGAAAAAAGCAGGCAGGTGATAAAAATAATGAACGAATAAAGCCGGATTTCAAGACTCGCCCAGAACAGAAATGGATGCAGCGCAAAAATCGCCGTCAGAAAAAGTGCGGTTTTCCGTTCCCAGATTTTCCGCGCCAGCCGCGAAAAAGCGATAATCGCCAGCAGGCTGAAAATCACCGAAAAAAGCCGCGCAAAATAAACGGAATCGTTGATCTTGCGCCACAAACTCAAAAGCAGAAAATAAAGCGGCGCTTGTTTTTCGTCGGTAAAAAGATTCTGAAACGCGCGGAAAAACCCGTTCTGCGTCGTGTAAAGCGTCGAGGCTTCGTCAGCCCAGATATTGAGCGCAAAAGCCATCGGCAAAGCAATCGCCAGATGCAGAAAAATCAGGATCAGAAGAAATTTTTTCTCATCAATTTTCGGCATTTAACTTTTAATCAATTAAAAATCTCTCAGCTCTCAGCCATTCCGAAAGTTAAGCGGCGAAATAATACGAGTTCAGTTTTACAGATTTTCTATCAGATTTCTAACCTTTTTCTGCGTCCGCCAGTAAACATCCTCCATAAAAATATGCGCGAATTCGCCGTTGCGCCCGATGCTCAAAAGGTTTTCGACATTGGTTGATTTTTCGAAATTCTTGCGTGCCGGTTCGTATTCGTTCAAAAAAACCGGATATGAGATCGGCGTTCGCAGAACATTGTAGCCGAGATAACGCTCACGCGCATCGGGAACGATTTCGACCAAAGATTTCAGACACATTTCCGCGAGTTCGGCTTCGTTCATTTCCCAGATCTCGTCGCCGCGTTCGCAGCCGATGTCAACCGTTATGATCGTCTTTCCTTCAGGCGCAAGCCACGGCATCGAAAGCGTCGCTTCGGTCAGGCGGAAAAACGGAAAACGATTTTCGGGAAACCAAAGAACCGTGTCGGGCAGAAGTCCGCGCCCGTTAAACTTCAGATTGATAAAAACCATCGGACGATAACGAAAGTTTTTGAATTCTTCGAGCGCGTCAGTTCCCGTGACCAATTTCGCCAGAATATTCGCCGGCGCGGTGCTGACGACCGCCGAAACTTCCTGCGTTTCGCCTTTTGCTTTGACGGCAACGACCCGTTCGTTTTCGACGATGATTTCTTCGACCGGCGATTCGAGCTTGATCTTATCTTCGATGCCTTCCGCCAATTTTTCGCACAAAGTTGCTACGCCGTCCTTCGGATAAACGTGATAAATGCTTGCCGACTCTTTCATTTCGCGGCTGTAACCGCAGGCGACGGCGCGTTTCGTCAAACGGCTCGCGGCTTTCAAACAGAGCGTTTTGCCGATGCTTCCGGGCAGAGATTCGCCGACCGCCGCCGACAGATCTTCCGCCTTTGCGCCTGACCACGCTTCGACGAGCGGCAGCGCGACTTCGTCCGCCAAAGCCGAGCCGTAACTTTTCCGAAACCATTCGGCGGCAGACTTCGGTTTGTTTCCGTTGCCCGCGAGTTTGCTTTTAATTCCGCTCAGAGTCATTCGCGGAATTTTAACTAAACCGAACGGATAAGAATAAATCTTTCCGCCGAGCCAAACTCTTTCGCCGTAATGCCGAACGGTCAAACAATCCGCGCTGACACCGATTGCCGCCGCCAAACGATTGGTTATAAAATGCGCTCCGAAGTCATAACTAAAACCTTCTTCGTCCTTAAAACTCGCCGCCAATCCCGCGATTTTCTTTCCCGCTTCATACAAAATGAACGGCACGCTTTGGCGATTTAAATAATTTGCGGCAGTCAATCCCGCCAGCCCTGCGCCGATAATTGCGATTGGTTTTTCAGATTTCATAGAACTTATAAAGTTTGAATTAACCGCGAAATACGCGAAAAATACGAAAAAGAAAATATTCTTATTTTCGCGTCTTTTCGCGTATTTCGCGGTTAAAGTTTCTGCAAAGTCGCCCGCAAAAGTCCGCCGCGACCGAGTTTTTGCAAAATTATATCGAGCGACGTAAAAGCCGACAGCGAAACGGTCGAACGAAGCGTAAATCGGTTTATCAAAAAACGCGGCGCATTAAAATCAACCAAAGCGTTATGAATCGAATAAACCCAATTGACGGGCGAAACCTGCGTCGTCAAATCAGCCATACTAAAACCGCATTTTTCGGCAAGTTTCGCCAGCGATTTTCGGTTAAAAAGATTCCAATGGCGCGGAAAATGATAGCCGCCCCAATATGAATTTTTGAATAACTTGAAATCAATCGAATCGGTGTTGTCTGTGACGACAACAAGTTTTCCGCCTGATTTTAGAATTTCAAAAACTGCCGATAAAACTTTTTCGGGATGTTCGACGTGTTCGATGGTCTGCACCATAAATGCAAAATCGTAAGAATTTTTCGGCAAACGCAGACTTTCAACCGTTCCGATATGAACTTTCAAACCGGATTTTTCCGCCATTTCAGCGGCGCGTCGGTCAACATCAATTCCTTCTAATTCCCACGATTTGTTGCCGTATTGTTTTAAAAGATTCAAATGAAAACCGTCGCCGCAGCCGACATCCAAAATCTTCGCATTATCGGGCAAACCCTTGCACCAACTCAAAACGCGATTGGCTTCGAGCCGCGAACGGATTTTATAAACAATGCCGAAATCTGCTTCGGAAAAATCAAAAGCGTGATAATTTTCGGGATAAATCGTTTCAAATTCCGCAACGTCGGGACGCGGATTCAAATAAACCAAACCGCAACTTTCGCAACGCATTGCGACAAAAACATCGCTGCTCGTCCGGTATTCAAAATCCTCGCCAACGCCGACGGGTTTCGCCGCGTCCGAATCGCAAACGCAACACTCAACGTGATTCAGCTTTAAATTTTTCGCGCTTTCGTTTTCCATCTAAAGGCGGGACTCAAAACTTTTTTCCAAATATTTTCGCGCCGGAAGATTTTCTTCGCGTCCGACAAAATCGGCGTGTTTCCGCATATTGACGACCTCGAATTTTCCCGTCAATGTTTCCAGAATCTCGCTGACAAACTCCAGTTTTTTCTCGACGGCTAGATTCATCGCCGGAAAAAATTTCAGTTCGGGCGCGTCTTCACCCGAAAGAAAATCGAGCGGATGAAGCAATAAACTAAGTTGAGTTCCCGTCATTTTGCACATTTCAACCGCCGTGCGCCAATACATTTTTGCTAAAGTTTTAGAAAAAGTCGAAAGATAGATAACGTAACTCGCGTGAATCGGCGTTTTGAAAAGCGGCAAAGTCGTCACCGGAATTTCCGTCAAAGTTTTTTCGCCGATTTGCCATTTATACGGCTTCAAAGATTGAAAACCGTCCGAGAATTTACCGAAAAGTTTTTTGCGTTTTTCCTTTTCTTCGGCAGACATTTCGGGCGATTTGAAAAAATAATACGCCCGCGCGAGCGGCGCGATATAAGTCGGCAAAGTCGAGCAATCGTATTCGTAATTTCTTTCCGCAAGAACTTCCAGCACGGTCGGTGAAAGCGAATAACCCGGACCGCGAAAACCTTTTGTAATTTGTCCCGTAACTTTTTCGAGCGCGTTTTCCGTTTTTTCAAATTCTTCGCGTAATTCGGCTTTTGAATACAGATGAAGCCAAGGCTCGTGGCGAAACGAATGATTGCCGATTTCGTGATTCGCATCAGAAATTTGTTTTATCGCATCGTGGTTTTTTTCCAAATCCGCGTCTTGCCCGACGATAAAATAAGTGATTTTCAAATTGCGTTCGCGCAAAAACTTTAGGCTGCGCGGCACGACCGTGTCGAGATAAGTCGGAAACGATTCCCAACCCGCATCGCCGTGCGTTTTCATATACGACCATTTATTGTCGAGGTCTAAACTTAAACTTGCAATCGGTTTCATAAGAATTTTTAACACATAGAAACATAGAACACATAGCTCCTTTAATTTCTATGTGTTCTATGTTTCTATGTGTTTCAAATTTTCTTCAAAAAATCTTTCGGCTAACTGAATTGTTTCGTTGACGTTCAAAGTTCCGTTCGTAATCTGCGCCGAGTTGACGATGAAAATATTTTCGAGCGATGTTTTCACGTTTGGAACATTCGCCGAATAGTTTAAAGTCGGAATCGGGAAAACATTCCGCACGCGCGAAATTTTGAATTCAACAACGTCTTCGCGCTTGAAATAAGCATACATTTTTTCTAAAGCGGAAACGAAAATCTCTGTAATTTCCGCATCCGTTTTATCGAATAATTCATCATCGGGCGCGACATATTTCGGCAGATAAACGAGCGCGCTGCCGCCGAATTCTTTTTTATCAACCAGCGCACTCATTTCGATAATTCCCGTAAAAGGCGTTTTGTCCGTGATGTTTGTGACGTAAAAGTTTGAAAGCGATTTTTTCAACAACACGGACGCGCAAACAATGCCCTGATATTTTACGCGTTCGAGCTTCGCTTTTTCATCTTTCGTTAGTTGTGGACAGATTTTTGCGGCGATATTTGAAGGGCAGGTTAAAATTACTTGATCGAATCGGTCTTCGGTCTGTGGTTTTTGGTTTTCGTTAGTTTCGTATTTCAAATCTGAAATTTTAAGTTGATTTTGTAATTTATTATTAGCCTTCTGAAACTCTTTCGCGCTTAAACCACCCGCTACCGCAGGTGGTTCTGACTTTATGCCTTCGCGTCTTTGCACCTTTGCGAGAAATACTTCTATCTTTCCGTCCGCATTTTTCCGGATGTTTTCGATTCTGCTGTTTAATTTTATTTCGACACCTTTTGATTGCAAATGTTTGCCAAATTTTTCCAAAACTCGCGCGTAACCGCCGCGCACGTAGCCGAACATTTCCTTTTTGAGTCCCGAATTTCGCGCCGCATACATTCGCTGAATCGTCGCCCAAATGAACGCGGCGGAGGTTTCCCTGTAACCCTCGCCCAACTTTGCTTTGAGCAGAGGTTTCCACATTTTTTCAAACGTTTTTTTGCCCGACAATTTCGTCAACCAATCTTCAACCGAAATCTTTTCGAGCGATTTCCAATCCTTCACCCGCGAAGCATAAAAGATCGTGCCGCCCAAACGAAATTTACTGAGTAAATCGAGCGGCGGAAACTGCAAAAATTCGAGCGTGTTCGACATCGAAACCAATTTGCCGTCGGTATAAAATCCGGTTTTCGTTTCAACCCATTTAAACTCGTCTGCCAAACCGATTTCTTCGACAATCTTGCGCGTAAAAGAATCCGACAAAAGCGTTACGTGATAATGTTTGTCCCAAACCACATCGCTGATCTGCCACGCGCTCGCCAATCCGCCGATTTCGCTGGCAGATTCAAAAACTGTTACTTGATCTCCGCTTTCAGCCAACCGTAAAGCAAGCGTTAAACCGAGGAAACCGCTTCCAACGATTGCTATCTTGTTTTTAGTTTCTTTTTTCAATCAATTCACCTGATTGTAGCCCTTCAATGGCGAAGAAATGCGTGGAAATCAATTTCCGTCTGAGTTGTTTAAGGTTTTGCATATTCGGGACAGCAGTAAATAGTTTAGATAGGTATTCAAATGATTTTATTTAGGGCGTTTAGGAAGCCGGCAATTAGAAAACTTGCCTTTAACTAAAATAGCATTTCGGCGTTATTTAATTCAATTAGTTTTTGTTGATAAATTGCGATTGAAAATATTAACTGAAGCAATAAAAACAAGATACAAATGTTTGAACCGCTACTCAAGGCTGAACACTTTTTCGGCAACGAAACAAATTGCTTCGATTTCTATTTTCTCCAAAATTTTCGTATTTTTATTGACTTCGACAACTTTTAACTCGTTATGCTGCAAAATATTTACTAATTCCTGTTCTTCGTAAAGCGTAAATCCGTGTTGCGTAAAAGACATTTTTTGCAGATTTTGCTTCGATTTTATCGCGCAATAAAATCTTCCGTCCGGTTTGAGAATTCGATAAATTTCCTGTAAATGATTATCCGGTTGTTGCCAAAAATAAACTACATTGATACAGAAAACTTTGTCGAAACTGTTGTCGGAAAACGGAAGTTTATCGCTGTTGCCAACCTGTAAATCAAGATTTCCTGATTTTATATTGCGCGAATTATTGGCGGTTGCTGTTTTTACCATTTCGGGTGAAAAATCAATGCCGCTAATTTTCAAATTTTCGGCAGTTGAAAAAATCTGTTTGAAAAATTTGCCATTGCCGAAACCGATTTCCAGAATTGAATCGCCGTCTTTCGGATTCATTGTTTTTATCGTCAAACCGTAAAGGATTTTGTTACTTTGATTCATTTGTTTACCGATTATTTTGGCAAAAAAACCGCTCGGTTGACGAAGTTGTTTAGCGATAAATTTGGCAATTATACCCGTTTGCAGTTTGCTCAAGATTTGCCTTAAATAATTTTGTTTCATTATCTATCCTTTGTTTTTGAGTAATTTAGCGTGATTTTCCGTTGATATAAAAACCGCGTCGCGCATTTAACAATAATTTAGGTTTGTCATTACGCTTAACTTTTACCTCTAATTTGTGCATTTTTCCGCTATCTATTTCGTTTTCGTTTAGATAAAAACCTAAACTGTAACGCGAACCGTAAAGATTGATGATTTGTTCGAGTGATGTGCCAAATTCTTCCACCTTTTCGACTTTTATTGCCACGCCGCCGCTTTCTTCGGCAAGATAATTTGCGCTTCCGGAAACGCTCGCGCCGAAGACAAAAGCAAGCGGATTGATAATATTTGCCGCCGTCGAATAGCTCCGCAGCATATCAAAATTTAACGCGCTAAAACTGATATTATTTTTCAGCAAACGCCGGGCAAGTTCTTTGCGGTCGTTAAAATTCATTGTGTCGAGCGTGTTGATGCCGTCCGAAATATAAACCAGCGCAATTTCTTTTTCAGGTTTTTCGGCGGCAATTTTTTCGACTTCGGCGATGGCTTCAGTCATTGTGCGTTTATTGATTTGGTCCGGTTTTGCTTTGGTTTGTTTGCTTGAAACAGCATCGTTGACTGCCGCGCCGATGTTTTTGATAACTTCTTCCCAATTTCGAGTTGGTTTGGTTAAAATTATCGGTTTGCCGACAAACCAGTCTTGCGCGACAATTACCGCAACTTCGTCATCTTCGCCAAGGTTGGAAAGTGCTTCGTTCAGCGATTTTTGCGTTTTGGTTTGTTCCAAATAACGTAAAGCTCCGTTTGGCGCGAGATTGAAATATAGAATGATGGTCAACGGACAGCTTTTTTTGCCGTCAAACTCAAACTCGGAAATTTCGCGCGGTTTGTTATCCACCAGCAACGTAAAATCTTCGCGGGTTAAATCCGTAACGGGTTGCCGTGAATTTTTATCGCGCACCAAAACGTCTGTAAAAACGGCGCGGGTTTCGACTTTAATGACTTCATCGTCTTTTTTCGGTTGTTGTCCTGAAATAAATGTTGTCGCAAAAGCGAGCCATAAAACTATCTGGGTAAAATTTAATTGTAATTTGTGCATTGATCTGATTCCTTATATAAAATTTGTTTCCACGAAAGGAAAACTTTATATTTAAAAGATACGTTTTAAATGAAGTGTTGAAAGTGACCGCAAATGACGCAAAATTGACTTTTTGCGCCAATTTGCAAAGTGTCGAAAGGAGAAAATTTGGAAAGTAAAGTTTCAGTCAGTTTTCTGCGAGACATCATTTACTTTGCTGTTTCGCGCGGGGCATCGTTGGCGGAACTTTGTCAGGCGGCGGGAATTTCGCCTGATTTGTTGACAAAACCTGATGAAAAAGTTGCCGGATCTTTATCGCAGAAGGTTTGGTTCAAAGCCGAAGAATTGACGCGCGATGCAGACATCGGTTTGCATCTCGGCGAACAAAATCATCCTTCAATGCTTGGTTTGGTTGGTTTTGTGATGTTGAGTTGTGCAAATTTGGGCGACGCATTTGAAAAATTGATTCGCTACACCAATCTTTTGACCGATGGTGTCCAGGGCAAATTATTACGGAAAGGACTTTTGGCTGAGATTGAGATAGAAATTGTCGGAGATCGCGAAAATTTTCT
>JALHNX010000160.1 GCA_022843305.1 Pyrinomonadaceae bacterium
TTGAAAATAATGGAGCCATCCATGGGATTCAAACCCACGACCTTTCGATTACGAATCGAATGCTCTATCAGCTGAGCTAGGATGGCTTAATCTTTTTAAGTTAAGTAATTTCAATTACTTAGTGATAAACTATCTTTTAACAAAAGGCTGCAATTTATCACTTTCTACCTTTTCTTCTACCTTTTCACGATTCCTACCGTAAATTGGTAAAGAAACTTTATATCAAAGTAAAGGCTATTCGT
Source organism: Pyrinomonadaceae bacterium (assembly GCA_022843305.1). Taxonomy (GTDB): domain Bacteria; phylum Acidobacteriota; class Blastocatellia; order Pyrinomonadales; family Pyrinomonadaceae; genus JAFDVJ01. Next base: position 243 of record JALHNX010000160.1, read on the forward strand.
GCAACCTGAATAGCCTAATTATTGATTATAGCATTAGGCGAAGTTTAATACTCATCTGGAAGCAAAATTGTTGTAGAACTTCGGCAAGACTCCGTTATTACAAATCTTAACGGCTAAATTTATTTAGCACGAAGAGAAAATGCGAAAACTTTGTAATCTAAAATCGCAATAATAAAAGCAATTCCAAATGTGACTAATTGAGCCAGAATTTTTATTATTAACATCATCTTACTTTAGGAATTGAAGAAATTTAACTGCCTAATTTAACTTTATTATATATGCATTATCATTTAATCGGAATTTGCGGGACGGCGATGGCTAGTCTGGCGGGAATGCTGCAGGCGCGCGGACATAAAGTTACGGGTTCAGATCAGAATGTTTATCCGCCGATGTCAACGCAGCTTGAGGAACTCGGAATCGAAATTTTGAACGGCTATCAGGCGGAAAATGCCGACATCGGCGCGGACTGCACAGTCGTCGGAAATGCGATTTCGCGCGGGAATGCCGAGCTTGAAGAAGTCTTGAACCGCAAACTTTTGTATCGCTCGCAGGCGGAAATCGTCAAGGAAGAATTTATTCGCGGTCGCCGAAGTTTGGTCGTCGCGGGAACGCACGGCAAGACGACGACGACGAGTATTGCGACGTGGATTGCCGAAACGGGCGGACTTGATCCGTCGTTTCTGGTCGGCGGAATCGTGCAGAATTTCGGCGCGAGTTTTCGCGTCCGCGAAAGCAATTATTTCGTCATCGAGGGCGACGAATACGACACGGCTTATTTTGATAAAAAGCCGAAGTTTATGCACTATCTGCCCGAAATTGCGATAGTCAACAACGTCGAGTTCGACCACGCCGATATTTACCGCGACCTTTGGGAAATAAAGTATCAATTTTCGCGCCTGATGAATCTCGTGCCGTCAAACGGACGACTTATCGTCGGGATTGATTCGCCCGTCGCGCGTGAAGTTTTGGACGAAATGCAGGGCAAACTTTTCACGAACATCGAAACTTTCGGGACTTCGGACGACGCGAAATGGCAGGCGCGGTATATTGATTTTTCGGGCGACGTGACGCGGTTTACGGTTTTCAAAGACGGGACTTCGTGGGGCGAATTTGAAACGAATCTGATCGGTGAATTTAACGTGCGCAATTGTCTGGCGGTCATCATCGCGGCGGTCGCTTGGGGAATTTCAAAGGACAAAATGCAGGAAGCGTTCCGCACGTTCAAATCGGTCAAACGGCGCGTCGAAATTCGCGGAGTCGAACGCGGCGTGACCGTGATTGACGATTTCGCGCATCATCCGACGGCGGTTGAAGAAACTTTGAAGGCATTAAGGATGAAATACGAAGGCAAACGTCTGATCGCCGTTTTCGAGCCGCGTTCGTGGTCGTCGCGCCTCGCGGTTTTTCAAGAACCTTACACAAAAGCCTTTAATTACGCGGATTATGTGGTGATTGCCGGAGTTTACAATACTTCAAAAGCGTCGGAACTCGGCAAAGTTTTGGACGTTGCCGAACTCGTCGAAGACATCAAACTGCAGGGCAAACCCGCGATGGCGTTTCCCGATGCCGATACTATTGTCGAACATCTCGCACCCGAATTAAAAGACGGCGATGTCGTCGCAATCATGTCGAACGGCGGTTTCGGCGGAATTCACGAAAAGATTTTGAATATCCTGAAAGAGAATTAATAAGAATTGCCAACTGCGGAAATAAAAGAAGTTATTCCGGCTTCAGCCGTCGAAGTTTTTGATCTTTTGCACGATTACGGACGGCGGCTGGAATGGGACACGCTTTTGCAGAAAGCCTATCTCGAAGACGATTTCACGGAATCCTGCAAAGGCGCGATCTCGGTCTGTCAGGGAAAAGCGAGTTTGGGCGGATTTGCGCTCCGAACTATGTATATAACCTTCGAAAGAGGAAAAGTGGCGGCGGTCAAAATGCTCAATCAGCCGCCTTTTTTCGAGACTTTTGCCGCCAGTATTCGCCATTCTGACATTGGCAAAAATAAGTCCGAAATTGTCTATAAAGTAAATTTCACGGCAAAACCCAAATTCCTGAGATGGGTTTTGCACCCGATCATGAAAGCCTTTATTGATTGGGAAACACGAAAAAGACTTGCCTCACTAAAGGAATTTTTCAGGCAAAAGAATCTGAAAAGGGGAAAAGGGAAAAAGGGGAAAAGGGAAAAAGTTTGTTAAATTATCAATCAAACTTTTTCCCTTTTCAACATTTTCCCTTTTTCACTTTAATTTATCCTGCCGTCGAAATTCGCCAGATTTCCGACGATTTCGTCAATCGTCGAGACTCGCACTCCGACTTCGCTGACACCGTTGACAATGATCGAAAAAACCAGTCTTTCGCCTGCGGCACTCGTGACGTAACCCGAAAGCGCGGAAACCTGATTGATCGTTCCGGTTTTTCCGCGCACATTGCCGTTCGTTCTCGCGCCCTTGAAACGACCTTTTAAAGTTCCGTCCACGCCGCCGATGGTCAGCGATTCGAGCCACGCGGGCGCATAACGGCTTTGTTTCGCCATATAGCTGTAAAGCGTAACGAGCGCCGCCGGCGTAACCAGATTATGCCGCGAAAGCCCGCTGCCGTCGTATTGAATAATGCCGTCAGGAGCGATGCCGATCTCATTCAGAAAATTTTTGACGACCGAAATTCCGCGATCTGCGCTCGCCGTCCGCAGGTTAGTTTTATTGCCGAGCTGTTCGCCGAGCGTCCAGAGAATCGTTTCGGTATACATATTCTGGCTCGGCTTCATCGTTTTGGCGGCGATCAAGGAAAGCGGCGGCGATTCGATCTGCGTGATCTGAACCGGCGCAACCGAAGATGCGACCGTCAAAAACGCTTTTTCCTTCGCGCCGACAACGCGCGTTTGTCCGGTGACGACGACGCCTTTTTGTTCAAGGCGTTGTTTGAGCAGCGCGACGAAAAGTTCAGCCGGACGCGAAACTGCGACGGGATTGTTAAAACCTTTGTCGCCGACGGGCATCGTGCCGCTGATTTCCAGAACATTTCCGTCAAGGTCTTTTTTAACCGTCAGATCGCGTCTCACGCCCGACACGGTTGTTTTGCAGGTATTGATAATTCTCACGACCGGATTGAACGGCAGAACATTGACGACGCACGGCGCACCGACCGAGGAAGGCTTAACGCTCAGATCGAGCGCGTTGTCATTGAGCGGCAAAGCCGAAACTTCCGCGCCCCAATACCACTGCAAATCATCCCATTCCCAGCCGACGGGAATCGGACTGCCCGTAAAATAACTTTCGTCGCCGACCAGATTTCCCTCGATTCGTTTAACGCCCGACTGCGCGATCCGGTCGGCTAAATTGTCCAGCCCGCGATAATAATCCTTATCGTAAAAAGCGGTCGAAAACGAAACATCGCCGCGCCCGTAAACGGTCAGATCGCCCTTGATCGTGCCGCTCGCGTCGGGCTGCGAATTTGCGAAAACGCTCGTGATAAACCGAAAATTCGGCGAGAGTTTTTCGAGTGCCGCTGCGACCGTGAAACTCTTCATATTCGAAGCGGGCATAAAATATTTTTCGGCATCGTTTTCAAAAACGACCTTGCCCGTATCGAGCGAAACGATTTTTATGCCGACGCTTCCGCGACGGAGCTGCGGACGCAAAAGAGTTTGGCGGATTTTCGCCTGCAAGTCGAAAATCGTCTGCCCGCTTGAAATTACGGGTGTCGGCGAAGAAACCGGCGTTGGCGTGACGGTCGGTGTCGGTGTCGGCGTCGTGCCGACGATGATTCGCTGGCGATTGTCGTTCTGCGCGGCGACGGATAAGCCGATTGCCGCGATCAGGAAAAGCGCGAGTTTGATTTGGCTGATTTTTTTCATCGAACTTTATTTTACAGGTGAATATTTTTGAGAGAAAAATTCATTCTGCATTTTACATTCTACACTTTACATTAATTTGCAGATAATAAAACAGTTGTTTTTCTGCAATTAATGTAAAAGGCACAATGTAAAATGTAGAATTGACGGCTTTGCATTCAACGTTAAAAAAGGCAAAAGCCGAGAATATTTCTTGCCTTTTGCCTTTTTACTTTTGCCTTTTTACTTTCTTCACTTTTTCGCGCCGATAATCACATTGATGTCGGCTTGCGGAACTTGCAGATCGAGCGTTACTTCGCTGCCGGTTTGCCCGACTTTCACATTTTCAAGCATTCGCCCGTAGATTTTCTGGTCTGCGCGTTTCGAGCCTTTGAGAATTCCCGCGAACGATTGAAAACCGGCGATCGTTTCCTTCAGATCTTTCGCCTGCGCGGGTTCGGCGGTTTTCGCGGCGATCGCGACAACCGTATTTCCGTCAACAACATCCATCGAGCCGAAAAGCTGGCGCACGCCGGCAAGACTTTTACCGAGATTGTCATCGTCGAGTTCCATAAACGGCGATAACCCCGTCGGAAGCTGTGCGCCGAAATTGATGATCGCGTTGGGTTTACGCGAAACCAGACTCAAAACTTCGCCGCTGATGCGCGTTTTCGTTTCGAACATTTCGCGCAGGCGCACCGCCGAACCGATCACCAGAGTGTTGTTATCGTAGGTTGTCAAAGCCATTTCCTTGTTCAGCCCGACGAGCATTTTGCCGATAATATCACCAAATTTCGAGCTGTTGATCTTGTCTTTGTTCTGCTCGATAACGGCTTGCGGCGAGAAAATATAGACCGTCTGCTCGCCGATCTTTTCTTCGCGATATTTACCGGCGGCGGCGGTTTTTGCGGTCGTCATCAGATTTGCCGCGTTAAACTGCCCGCGCGCCAGCACGAGCGGCTCGAAATCATAGCCGGTTTCCGACGCTTTGATCGAACTGATCCCGACCGCGACTTGCTGAAATTGTTTGTAATCAATGCCCGTGCGGGTTTTGATCTCGTCGAATTTACTTAAAATTTCGGTCAGCATCGGCTGATTACCGGATAAAATCTGCGGCAGAGCCTCGTCGAACAGACGCTTTGCATCAACCGTCAACGCCGCATCGGAAGGCGGCAAAAGCGCGAGCAGTCCGTTTGCCGTTTTTGCTTTTTTATTGTCTTTCGTTTCGGCAAAACCAAAACCGACTGCGCTCAGCACAATCGAACAAACCGCCATAAACGCGAAAATCTTTTTCTTCATTATAAAAACCTCTTTATAAAACTAAACTTCGTCAAATTATAGATGATTCTGCGATAAATAAAAGTTGGCTGAATGATTGGGGAATTTTTAGCGGTTTGAAGTTATTCTTTCTTCGCCGGATCGTCTTTAACGACTTCAAACTCGAAAGACAGTTCCTTGCCGCGAAAAATATAGCTCAGATAAAATTCCCAGAATTTTCGCGTCCAGCGAAAACGCGGGAGTTTTTGGTCGAGATTGACGACGAATTCCATACCGAGCGCGCGCCACAAATTCGCCAACGAAACGTAAAGTTTGACCGGTTTAAGCCGCACGTCCGTGTAAAAATCGAAAACCTGCCGGTCGGGCAGAAACGTGTTGAAGGAATACGAATTGAAATGATTGCGGTGCGTCGGGTCGGTCGCCCAATCGGGATTCGTGTAATGCGGCGTGAGGAGTTTGATCGTGCCGCCATTTTTTGTGATGCGGTAAAGTTCGGTGATAAAAGCCATCACGTCCGGCACGTGTTCGACCACGTGGCGCGAAACTACGAGATCGAATTCGTTATCCGCGAACGGATACGGAACGGTTCCGAGATCGTGAATCACGTCCGCCGCCGTGCGCGGATTGTTGTCCAGTCCGATTGCCCCTTCGTATTTATTCGCGCCGCAGCCGACATCGAGTATTTTCATCTGAAAGATATTTCACCACAAAGGAACAAAGTGTTAAAGGCAAAAAGGTAAAAGTAAAAATATGCCGAACTTTGCCTTTTTACTTTTGCCTTTTTACTTTTTGCGTGATTCCGCAACGCGGGCAAACCAGCGTTTGGCGCGATTCGTCCGCCCATTTGGCGAGCGCGGAATTTGAAAAACGCGGCGTTTTGCTTTCGGCTTCGCCTTCGCGCAAAAGCCGCGAACGATTCGCGCTTTCGCTTGGCGGTTTCAAATCGCGCTCGCAGGCGCGGCAAATCCAGCCGAAACCGTCGTTGTAAAAATTGGTTGATTCAGTCATTCAAAAAATAAATGGACAGTAAGAATCGGCTTCCTACTGTCCAAAGGTTTGCACTCGAAAGCGCAAATTTATTGTTTTCGACCGCCCGCCGGACGACCTTGCAGCGAAGTCGGTAAAGGCATCAGTTTAACCGCGATCGTCTGCGTTTTGTTACCGCGATAAAACTCGACCTGCACCGTGTCGCCGATTTGCTTCTTATCGAGAAATCGGTAAAGTTCTTCCAAACTGCCGACTTTCGTGCCGTCAATCGAAGTGATGATGTCGCCCAAAACCAATTCGCCGTTGTTATCCTGCGAAAGTCCGCGAAGTCCCGCGCCAGCGGCTGAACCGCCCTGCGAAATACTGCGAATGAGCAAGCCTTTCGCGACCGGCATTTGAATGCCGCGTTCGACAAGTTGTTCAACGCTGTAAAGCGTCGCGCCGAGTTTCGGACGGCGAACTTCGCCGAATTGAATCAATTGCGGAACGATGCGTTTCGCAATATTGACCGGAATCGCAAAACCAACCCCGACCGAACCGCCCGAAGGCGAAAGAATCTGCGAGTTGATGCCGATCATTCTGCCGAATTTATCGAGCAGAGGTCCGCCCGAATTGCCCGGATTGATCGAAGCGTCGGTTTGAATCGCGCCTTCGATCGTGCGACCGTTGCGCGCCTTGATCGGACGCTGCAAACCGGAGATCACGCCGGTCGTCAAAGTGCGGTCGAAACCGAACGGATTGCCGATCGCGAGAACCTTCTGACCGACTTCGAGCTGTTCGGAATCGCCGAGCTGGACAACCGTTAATTTGTCCGCGCCCGGTTCGATCTTGATAACCGCCAAATCCGTGTCCGGGTCGCCGCCGACGAGCTTTGCCGGATAAGTTTTTTCGCCGCCGAAGGTGACGGTCAATTTCGTGTTCGCGCCTTCGACAACGTGATAATTCGTTAAAATGTGACCTTGCGCGTCCAAAACCGAACCCGACCCGTTGCCGCGTTCGGTTTCGGATTCATCGCCCCAGAAATTTTGCGACTGTGCGCTCGTGCGGATAAATGCCACTCCGGGTGAGAGAGTTTTATAAACTTCGATACTGTTTTGCTCGTCGCTGACCGTCGCCGGATTGGAGATACCCTGCGGTGTCGGCGCGTTTTCCGCCAACGCGATATTTGAATCTCTAAGCTGGAAAAAGCCGCCGAAGTTGCTCAAACAGGCAACCGCTCCGATGGCGATGAGTGCCGAAGCAAACGATAGTAAAACTATCTGCTTTGCCGATAATTGATAAACTGCTTTTTTTGCCATAACTTCCTTTATAGAACTGCTGAAAATTTTTGCAAGTATTTGATGCCTGATTCGAAAAAAATCGTTGCGTGTTGAAATACGAAAAAAAACAAACCGCTGTTTCAAATTAGTATAAAACAACGGACTGCGCAAAAAAAGTTTTTTTTTGTAAAGTTTTTTCAAGCGGCTTAAGCCAGCAGTCTGCCAAACTGCGCCGAAAAATCATTAACGAAGGTATCTGAAATATAACCGAAAGCGGAAAGTCCGGTGACAAAATGAATGCCCATCAAACCGATATAAACCGCCAGCGCGACCGCCAAACCGTATTTCGCCAGACGCATTTTTCGCCAGCGCCAGAGAACGATCGCCGTCACCGTGCCGATGGCGATCTTGACCGCCAGAAACGGCATATCGCCGATGTCCAGAAGCGTCGCCATCAGATGATTTCCTTCCGTCGCATAACCGTTGCGAACCCAGTAAATCGTTAAAACCGCATCGAGAAAGTTGAGCGCAAAGAGCAAAAAAGTTTGATGAAATAACGGCATATTTAAAGACAATTCCCCTGCAAAATCCGTATAATCTTTCTTAACCTAAACATCACAACCCTTGATAAAAATAAGGTTACGTTACTTAGAGAAAAACATTTTGTTTTAGTTGCCTAGAATATACGCTTAATAAATCCCGATTTCAAGAAAACTTTATAAATTTTATGATTTTTATTTTCGGTGTTCGCTGTTAATCTTAAATTTAATGATTCCCCCGTTAAATAAAATATAAGACAACGGCTGAAAGTCGTTTATCGTCAAAAGGCACGACTGACGCTTACAGTTTTTTTTGACGTTGGTTCGGAAAATTATAAAAGAGGTGAAATATGAAGAAAATGTTTAATTTCAAAAGTTTAACTGCGATTTTAGCGATGCTGTTGGCATTCGGCGCGGCGGACGTGCTGGCGCAAAAGAAAAAGCCGGTTATCCGCAAAAAAACAACCGTCAGAAAAACAGTCGTTAAACCGACTGCCAGACTTTATACGGTCAGCACGGGAACGGTTTTTCGCGTGCGGATGAATAACAGCATCAGTTCAAAGACCGCGCGGGTCGGCGACACGTTTACGACAACCGTTACCGAACCCGTCTATTCAAGCACCGGCGTGGTTGTGATTCCGACCGGAAGCACGGTGACGGGTCGCGTTGATTCGGTCATTCCCGCTAAAAAAGGCGGCAATCCGGGACAAATCAGCGTCAGATTTACATCCGTCAGACTGCCGACCGGAAGACTGCGCGCGATTAACGGCGCGTTGACCGATTTAGACTCGAAAAGCGCAAAAAGCGACAGCGAAAGCGTGGCTTCGGGCGACAAGATGAAGAATCGTAAAATCATCTTCATCGGCGGCGGCGGCGCGGGCGGCGCGGTTCTCGGTGCGGCAATCGGCGGCGGCAAAGGTGCGCTGATCGGCGGCTTGCTCGGCGCGGGCGCGGGTTATTTGGGCGAAAAATTTACCAAAGGCGAAGATGCTCAGGTCAAATCCGGGACGGAATTCGGCATTTATCTGAACCAGGCGGTTTCGATGCCGAAATGGTCTGAACCCGTCAACTAAATCCTTTAAACAAGAAAACAAAAAGCCGCGCAAGTTTTTCAACTTGCGCGGCTTTTTGTTTTGTTTCCGTGTAATTCGTGGGTTTCGCAGGCAAAATCCTTTCCTAAAATTCTTTCGCCGGATTTGAAATCAAATCGTCTGCACGCGCACCCTGACATTGCTGAACGCGGCGTTTCCAGTTAGTTCGTCAATCAGCGCGGCATCGGTTAAATCGTTAATCGAAACGCCGGCGTGATCGGCTGCCGTGTCGAGTCTTACTCCGTCGCGTCCGTGTCCGTAGCCGTGCGGAATCGAAACCACGCCCGGCGCAATATTTTCGGTAATTTCCGCCGGAATTTCGACCGCGCCCGTGCGCGACGACACTTTGACGGTTTGATGATTCTCCAAATTCAAATTTTCCGCGTCCGTTTTGTTTATCAAAAGCGTGCAGCGATTTTTGCCTTTGACGAGAATTTCGGAATTGTGAAGCCACGAATTGCAGTCGCGCAGATGCCGTCTGCCGATCAGCGCGAACGGAAATTCGTCCGCGTGGTTTTCTTTCGCTTCGAGCCGCGCCAAATCTTTTACAAGAACTTCGGGCGCGAGATTAACGCGTTTGTTTTCAGTAAAAAGTCTTTCGGGCAGACACGGTTTTAATTCGCCGAGATCAACGCCGTGCGCACTTTTCTGTAATTCTTCGAGCGACAATTTGGACTGCCCGAACTGCAAGCCGAAATCCAGTTTCGCTTCGGGCGGAACGAGTTTTAATGGTTCGTCTTTGCCGCCCAAACGATGCGCGAGCGTTTGAAAAATTTCCCAATCGTATTTTGCGCCGTCGGCTTTCGGAAAAAGCGGCGCGGAATATTTTGCGGTGTTGCGAACGGCTAAAATATTGAAAATCACATCGTAATGCGAAACTTCCAAGCCGGTCGCGGGCGGCAGAATGATGTCGGCTTTGCTCGTCGTTTCGTTGATGTAAATATCAATCGAAACCATAAATTCGAGTTTTTCCAAAGCTCGTTCAAGCCGCGTGCCGTTCGGCGTTGAAAGAACCGGATTTCCGCAGCTCGTAAATAACGCCTTGATCTGTCCTTCGCCGTCAGTCAAAATTTCTTCGGCGAGCGCGGCAACCGGCAGTTCGCCCATAAATTCGGGCAATTTTCTCACGCGGCTTTGCCAGCGACCAAAAATATTTCCGCCTTTCGATGCCGCCAAAACGTCAAACGCCGGAGCGGTGAACATCGCGCCGCCCGCGCGGTCGAAATTTCCCGTCAAGACATTTATAGAATTTATCAGCCACTGGCAAAGCCCGCCGAATTTTTGCGTCGAAACGCCGATTCTGCCGTAACAAACCGCAGATTTCGCCTGCCCGAATTCGTGCGCGAGGCGTTTTATTTCACCGGCGGAAATTCCCGTTAAAGCGGCGATTTTTTCGGGCGCGTAATCTTTTGCGATTTCGCGCAAAATCTCAGCTCCGTCGGTAAAATCGTCCGATCTTTCAAGATTGACGAGATTTTCGGCAAACAGTGTGTGAATAATGGCGAGCAAAAAATAAACGTCCGACGAAGGTTTAATAAAATGATGTTCCGAAGCAACACGTGTCGTTTCGGTGCGTCGCGGGTCAATCAAAACGATTTTGCCGCCGCGTTTTGTGATGGCTTCCAAACGGTTGATAATGTCGGGCGCGGTCATTAAACTGCCGTTCGACGCGAGCGGGTTTGCGCCCAAGATCAGAAAATATTCGGTGCGGTCAATGTCGGGAATCGGCAAAAGCAGCGGATGCCCGAACATTGCCCACGCGGCGAAATGATGCGGCAATTGGTCAACCGAGGTCGCCGTGTAATGATTTTGAGTTTTGAGAGATTTCAGAAAATCGCCGCTCGAAAGCAGCGTTCCGAAATTATGCACCGACGGATTTCCCTGAAAAACCGCGACCGCGTTTCTGCCGTATCGGGCTTGAATTTCGCCGATCTTTGCGGCGATTTCGTCAAAAGCTTCGTCCCACGAAATCTCGCGCCAGTCGCTGCCGATTCGTTTAACGGGAAATTTCAGACGGTTTTTGTCCTCGTAAATGTCTTTCAGTGCGAGTGCCTTCGGGCAGATATGACCGCGCGAAAACGGGTCGCGTTTGTCGCCCGTGATTGATAAAACCTTGCCGTCTTCGTGTTTGATTTCGATTCCGCAGATGGCTTCGCACAAGTTGCAGGCTCGATAATGAACTTCGGACATTTCGTTTCTCCTCACAAATTTAATAAACCGCTAAACACGCGAAAAGACGCGAAATGTTTTTAAATTATTTTTAGCGTTTTTCGCGTCTTTAGCGGTTAATCTTTCTTCAAAAACCGTGCGCCAGATATTCTTCGACGGCGACTTCGAGCGCGCCGCCGATCGCCGCGCCCTGCGGTTCGCCGGCTTCGACCGACCAGCCTTTGAGCTTGCCGATAATGCTTCGTTCGATGGCTTCGTGCAGAGGCTTTTGGATATATTTCCAGCCGTAAACCAATCGCCCGCTGATAATAACGCGAGAAATTCCGACACCCATAATGACGTTGGCAATGCCGATGCCTAAGTAGTCGCCGATCTTTTCGAGCGTTCGCTGGGCGCGGGTCTCGCCGTTTTCGGCTTTTGAAACGATCTCGACAAAACGCGGCATAGATTCGTTCGGACGCAAAGGGCGATCGCCCGTGTAGAGCGACGCGGCAGACGCGGCGGAAGCGTATTTTTCCCAACAACCGCGATTTCCGCAAACACAGGATTTGCCGCCCGCGACGATTGTCATATGTCCGAATTCGCCCGCGATTCCGCGCCCGATTCCCGAACCGCGATAAACTTCGCTGCCGATAACCAAGCCGACACCGATGCCCGTTCCCGAACGTACCAAAACGAAATTCGTCATCAACCCGTCGCCGTCAGAATCGCGGATTTTCAGACGCGCTTCATACATCGCGGCGGCGGTCGCATCGTTTTCGACGACGACTTTTATATCTTCGCGCGGCTGTAAAGCACCGGCGATGTCAACATTGCGCCAATCCATATTCGGCGCGTAAATCAGTTTTTGCCTTGCGGCATCGGTCAAACCCGGAATACTGACACCGATCACGCGGCATTTTTTATCGCCGTTCGCCTCGATTAAATCGTCAATTCGTTTGCGCGCCATTTTCAAAGCGGTTTCGGCATTTGGCGGTGTTGTAAAATCGTCTTCATCCGTGATTTCGCCCTTGAGAGTCGTCATTCCGACCTGCGAAGTGCGAACGCCTAAATTTACGCCGATAAAATAATCTCTGCCGTCAACAAAAGATAAAACGCGCGGTTTGCGCCCCTGACCGGAAACTTCGAGCGTTTCTTCGCGCAAAATTCCGACGGCGATCAGCGGTTTGACGTTATCGGTCACGGTGCTTTTGTCAATATCGAGGCGATTGGCGATCTCGGTGCGCGTGATCGGCTGTGCCGCGCGGATCAGGCGCAGCAGAAGACCGCCTTTTCTGGCAGGATTCGGCGTTCCCGCCGAAGCATTTATCAGGTCGTTTTGAAAAACGGTCGGTTCATTCATAGAATTAAAAAAATTTAATTCTACTCGAAGTTACGCCGTTGCGGAATGCTCTGCAAATGTTTTCGCTCATTTTTTTCGGTTTTGCGGCTTTTGTATAAAACTTGCCGCAGCTTGAGATACTGTCTTGGAAGTCAACCGAAAAAAGCCAAATTCGGATTAAACGGTTGTTTGTGTTTCAAGACTCCAAAAGCAAGGTGCAACAACTTTCGCATTGAAGCACACACTATTTGCATTGCAGTTTTTCCGTTTTTCTCCAAACGAGCGACAAAATCATTGATTGTTTGATTGTGGTGTCTTGCCACATTTGCCGGAAAATACAGTCCTTTGCGGATTCTGCCATTTCCTGATTTTGATAATTTCGTTTGTTTCAAACTTGTTCCCGATTCAGCTTTTTTTGGCGTAACTCCGGCAAAGGCTACCACTTGTCGCGCCGATTCATAACGCGAAAACTCAATTTCGCCGAGCAATAAGGCGGCGGTTTTTTTCGCCAATACCGAGAATGTTTTTTGACATAAAACTAACTCCTTGAAAAATGTTCCCGCTGGTCAACCTTGTAAAAAATCCAGACTCATTCGGTCATCAGATACTGTCCGACCTCAAAACAATACCTTCGCCAAAAGATATTTGAAAATTTGAATTTGAAGGATGAAATGAACCGAGTGTTTTAGTAGATTTATTTTGCACTAAAAACACTAATCTACCCCGTTCATTTCAATGGAA
>JALHNX010000161.1:0-2161 GCA_022843305.1 Pyrinomonadaceae bacterium
CACGATTTCCGGGCGGACGACAGCGGTTGATGTTGCCGATCACAACGTCTTCGCGCTTCATCTGGATCGCTTCGATGATCTTGTTCAAAAGCTGTCCGGCGCGACCGACGAACGGCTCACCTTTCGCATCTTCATCCGCGCCGGGAGCTTCGCCGACGAACATCAATTCGGCATTAAAATTTCCCGTCGTATGAACGATTTTTGTCCGACCTTCGTGCAGCGGACAGCGTGTGCAATTGCCGATGTCAGCACGAATTTCTTCGATGGTTTCGCCCGCATCGGGCAGAGTTTGCGAAATATCGCCAAAAAGCGAAACGCTCAAATCTTCTTCGACAGGTTTTTGTTTTGGCATCGTAGGTTTTTCCCTCTGTTCTGAATTTGTTGTATAAACCGATAACGACTCTCGTTTCGGCATTGAAGGCAAATGCGAAAGTTTTGTGGATTCCAAAAGATTTCGACGCGTCTGATTCTGTTCGGTATTCAAAGTTTTCGGCGTTTCAATAACCTTTTTCAAAATCTCATCGGTCGGCACGAATCGCTCTAATTTTTTCGGCGGAATTTCAGGCTTTGAACTTACCGCTTGAAGTTTTGAATTTTGAATTTTGAATTTGGAATCGTCGAATTCCGGCAAATCAACGCTTAAATTTTCCACGCCCAGTTCCTGCAAATACAAAATTTGCTCACGCGTTTCATTGATTAAGGATGAAAAAATTTTGTTCGACATAAAAAATCAAAAAATATGTGAGTTTTTCGCAAAAAAAATCATATATAAATGAAGACTCTATTTTATCAAAAACACAAGGAGAATAACTATGTTTGGCGGAGATATTTTATTTACCCAGCGATTTCTAAAAAGTCTGGGATTTTACACAGGAATACTCGACGGGTTATTCGGTCCTCTGACCGATAAAGCTAACGTCCTTTTTGAGAATAAATATGACGAAATTGCCGATAAAATGGGCAGATTCGATAAGCGTTCGGAAACGATTATAGCAACTCTGCATCCAAAGTCGCAGGAGCTTGCAAGGGAGTTTCTCAAAAAAATTCAAAACAGCGGCATTTTAGGGACAGTGGTTATCAAGCTAATTTCCGGCACGCGGAATTATGCAGAACAAGCCGCCCTGTTTGCGCAAGGACGCACAACATCCGGCAAGATCGTAACTAACGCCGGACCTGGAGAGTCAAATCATAATTTTGGGATTGCTTGGGATGTCGGACTGTTCAAAGGAACCGATTTTCTTGAAGACTCGCCGCTTTACGCAAAGGTTGGGCAGGAAGGAAAGAAAATCAGTTCACTCGCATGGGGCGGCGATTTCCAGAGTTTTGTTGACAGACCACATTTTCAAGTCAAAAACAGCTTAACGCTCAAGCAGATCCGTGCGAAATTTGAGAAAGGAGAATCATATTTAAGCTGAACTTAAACGAAAACTAAAAATTGACGCAAATGCCGCGTAGATTTAATTTACGGAGATTTCCGTTCTCGACGAAATTTTGCAATTTCGTCGAGGATTTTGTCCGCCAGCTCACGCTTCGACATTAAAGGTAAGTCAATTTCACTTTGCCGCGAAATTATCGTCGCAATGTTCGTATCGGAATTAAATCCCGCGCCCGTTTTGGTGATGTCGTTAGCAACGACCATGTCGAGATTTTTCCTGATCATTTTCGATTTTGCGTAATTGACCACATCATTTGTCTCCGCCGCAAAACCGACGACAACCAAGCCCGTATGCCGATTGGCGGAAACATTCGACAAAATATCGGGCGTTTTTTCGAGTTCTAAAGTCAACACATCCTGATTGGTTTTCTTGATTTTCGCGTCCGCGACATTTCGCGGGCGATAATCGGCAACCGCCGCCGCGCCGATAAAAACCGTCGCTTCGGGAAGTTTTTTCATCACGGCTTGAAACATTTCTTCGGCTGAAACAGCCCGAATCACTTCGACATCGGCGGGCGGTTCGACCGTCGTTACGCCGCACACGACCGTCACTTTCGCGCCGCGCTTTTGCGCCATTTCAGCCAACGCAAATCCCATTTTTCCCGACGAATGATTCGAGATAAACCTGACGGGATCAATCGCTTCGCGCGTTCCGCCGACGGTGATTAAAAGGCTTTCGCCTTTTAAGTCGAGAGTCGAGATTGGTGTGTGGGGTGTAAATAATTT
>JALHNX010000161.1:2171-13438 GCA_022843305.1 Pyrinomonadaceae bacterium
AGTGTCGAGTGTCGGGAGTCGAGAGAAAATCTTTGACTCTCGACTCTCGACTCTCGACTCAAGATTCTCAAAGCTTGCGCCGCGATATTTTCAACGTCTTCGAGCTTTCCCGTACCGACGGTTTTACAAGCCAGTTCGCCGGCGACGGGTTCGACGAAATAAACGCCGTCTTTTCGCAAAGTTTCGATATTTCTTTGCGTTGCCGCGTGATTCCACATCGTCACGTTCATCGCCGGCGCGATCATTACGGGCGCGTTTGAAGCAAGATATGTCGAAGTCAAAAAATCGTCGGCGATGCCGTTCGCAAATTTCGCTAAGATATTCGCCGTCGCCGGAACAATTAAAAGCAGATCGATGTTTTGCGAAAAATTGATATGCGCGATCGGGTCGGGATTATTTTCGTCGTAATCGTCAACCAGAACGTAATTTTCCGTTAAAGCGCGAAACGTCAAAGGCTGCACGAATTCGGTCGCGTGAGCGGTCATTGCGACGCGGACTTCGCAATTTTGCTTTTGCAGAAGTCGTAAAACCTCAATCGCTTTATAAGCCGCAATCCCGCCGCAAACGCCGAGTCCGACGCGAAATTTCTTTTCAGACATATTCAGAGAAAATTTTAACGCAAAGACGCAAAGACGCAAGGACGCAAAGGAGAAATAATAAAAACCTTTGCGTTTCCACACCTTCGCGCTTTTGCGTTTAATAAATTAGTAATTCAAAATTGGGTGTATGTTAAAATGATGAAAAATCTATGAATAGCCAGCCGCAACTTTTTGAACTAAAAACGGAAAACGCCGAAATCGAAAAAGTTTTGCTTTACGCTTTGGGCGATTTTCAATCGCGCAAAAAGGTTTTAGCCGAAAGGGAATTGGCTTTGGACCGTCTGCGCGGCGCATTCAAACGCGCGGCGGAAAAATTTGGAATCGCCGAACTTACGGACGAAAAAATCGCCGAAAATCTGGAAAAACTCGGCACGAAAGTTGTCAGATTACAAAGTTTTATCGCAAAACATCCGTTTCGCATGACGGTTTCAAACGATTTAGCTTTAAGAGCAAAAGAATTTTATAAACAAACTCTCGAAAATGATTGAAGAAAAACAGGAAAAAGCCGAATTATGGCAATACATCGAAAAACATCGCGCGCAGATTGAAAAATCTTTGCGCGAGCATTTGCCGCTCGCGCCGCCGAAGATCGAGACGCGGTTTAATGAAGCGGTCGAATACGCTTTGTTTTCGGGCGGAAAACGTTTAAGACCGGTTTTGACCCTGCTCGGCGCGGAGCTTTTCGGGGGCAAACCCGAATTGATGATGCCGGCGGCGGTCGCGGGCGAATTTATTCATACAAGCTCGCTGATCTTCGACGATCTGCCGTGTATGGACAATGCGCCCGAACGGCGCGGAAAAACTTCCTTGCACGAAAAATTCGGCGAAGGTTTGGCGGTCTTGGTCGCAATCGGGTTTTTAAATGCGTCGTATGGTTTGATTTTCGTTAATCACGCGAATTTGCCCGAACGCGCGATGCTCGCGCACGCCGAACTTGTCGAATGCATCGGCGCGTCGGGAATGCTCGGCGGTCAATCGGTTGATCTGGCGCTCGCCAAAGGCGCGGGTGAGATTTCAAATTATGAAAATGAATCGGTCAGAAACCTTAAAACTTCGGCACTGATGCGTTTGAGTCTGCGCGTCGGCGCGATTTTGGCGGGCGCGAGCCATCTCGATTTGGTAACGCTTTCGCGCTTTGCCGAACTGCTCGGTGACGCTTATCAATTGAGCGATGATTTAATCGATCTGGAAGAAGACAGCGCGATATTCGGCGACGAGCAAAAAACTTTTGCGATCAACGAAGGCAGACAAACGGCAAGTCTGCAATTGCAAAAAACGGTCGAGGAAGCAAAACGGATTTTAATGGAAAATTTCCAGTCGTCCGAGGCGCGAAGTTGTTTGCTTCAATTAACTGATTATCTGGCGGAAAGAAAGGCTTGAAGTTTTTTATGTTAACAGAACTTGAAAAAGCCTATGAATACTGCGAAAACGTCACGAAACTTCATGCGAAGAGTTTTTATTTCGCTGCGAAATTTTTACCCAAACACAAACAACGCGCCGTTTATCCGATCTATGCTTTTTGCCGTCATGTGGACGACGAAATTGACGAGATCGGCGACGGCAATCAGGATGAAGCGATTTTGGCGGTTGAAAGATGGAAAGCCAATTTGGAAGAAATTTATTTCAACGCAAAGACGCAAAATAACAAAGGCGCAAAGGAAGAAATACAACCACGGATAAACACAGATAAACCCGGATTTGAGCCTAAAGACCAAAGACCAAAGACCGAAGACCAAAATCCGGTTTTTACAGCTTGGAAAGATTTACTGCAAACTTACAAAATTCCGCAAAATTTGCCGTTGGAATTGATTCAAGGCGTTTTGATGGATACGACGATCAAACGCTACGAAACATTCGACGAACTTTACATTTACTGTTATCGCGTGGCTTCGACGGTCGGTTTGATGTCGTCGGAAATTCTCGGTTATGCGGACAAGATCGCGCTCGAATACGCCGAAGCGATGGGCATCGGAATGCAGTTGACGAACATTCTGCGCGATGTCAAAGAAGATGCCGCGATGGGCAGAATTTATCTGCCGCAGGAAGATTTACGAAAGTTTAAGGTTTCACAGGAACAGATTCGGGCGAATGAATTCGACACGAATTTTGCCGAAATGATGAAATTTCAGGTTGAAAGAGCGCGTTCGTTTTACGAAAAGGGCGAAAAGGGAATCGCGTTTCTGGAAAAAGATTCGCGGTTTACGGTTTTGCTGGCATCGCGGATCTACGCGAAAATTCTGACCGAGATCGAAAAGCAAAACTACAATGTTTTCACCCGCCGTGCTCATACCACGCGAATGCAGAAATTTCTTTCGATTCCGAAAATCTGGCTTCAGACACAACGCTTTTAAGAATTTTCGGAGTTTAATTTACTGCCGAAAAATACCGCATTTAATATTTTAATAATTTCCAACTGTTTGTGGAAACCCGCCGGAATTATACCTTTCTAGCCAATACATAAGAATAGGAAAGACAAAGACTTTTGTGATCCTAAAAGCCGAATTAATTGTTTTTTAATGTAAAAGTAAAGGAGTTGAATATCAACTGATGTCATTACTAAATTTGGGTAAATTTATCGAGTGTCTGGGTAATTATAAAAGACATTGCGACAGGACTTTCTGGACAAAGAAAGAACTGCCGAAATTTTATTTTGCCAATATTCTGAGCCGCCGGATTCAGCTTAACGTGCAGAGCGCGAAGACGATTTTTGAAATTTGCCGGCGTGTGCAGGAAAAAGATTATTATTATAAGGAAAATGATACGAAGATCTGCGGAATACAATTTTTGCCCGGAACGGGTAATAAAAGTTACAGCGAGCCAATTTCGGAAGCCGATGCAGAAATTATTAAAGAAGTTGTTCATCTGAACTGGAATGCGCAGGATTTTGCGAAAAAAACTATCAGTTACAACGCTCTGAGCGGCTGGCTCGGAACTTTGGCGCCGCATAAGTTTATTCCGGTCACCTCAACTCAGTTTCGGCATACGATCTCGTATCTGTTTGATCTGGAGTTAAAAATATACGGCGAAACCGATTATGATTTTTTTGTCCAATCGCAAAAATATTTTTACCTGACAAAGAAAAGGCTAAAAGAGTTCAATCTGGATTCGCTTTACCTGAAGGAAATTTCCGAATATGTAAAATTTTCATATCCGAAATCTATTTTGAAAAAAGAATAT
Organism: Pyrinomonadaceae bacterium; assembly: GCA_022843305.1. Lineage (GTDB taxonomy): Bacteria > Acidobacteriota > Blastocatellia > Pyrinomonadales > Pyrinomonadaceae > JAFDVJ01. The sequence goes on from JALHNX010000161.1 coordinate 5,948, forward strand.
AACGAATATGATTGGAATTGGCTGACGAACGATTTTCACCTGTTTATTTATCGTGAAATTTTAAGATTGGATTCAAATTCTAAAATACCTGTTTTCAAGAAACTGCCGCAAAATACGAATCCGGCATTATTAAATTGCTTTGAAAAACCTGAAATTTTAAATATTTACGTTCCTTAAAATAAAGTTCGATCTCCCGAATCCGATTTCCACCCTGATTAAGAAGACCTATTTCCAACCTCTTATTTTACGCGTAGATTTACCCTGTTTTTTATTTATGTTATCTTTCAATCAGTCCAAACTTTTCACGGAGTAAGAAATAAATGAAAAAAAGTCTTTCGATATTTTTGATCTTTGTTTTTCTGTTTCTGCCGGTTTCCGCCCAAAAAGGAAGTTTCGCGGATATTAAACAGCTTCAATCGCCGCAGAATCCGCGACTCGGGTTTATCATTCACGGCGGCGCGGGCGTGATTAAAAAGGGAACTTTATCGCCCGCAAAGGAAGCCGAATACAAGAAGAAGCTCGAAGAAGCACTCTTGGCAGGTTACAAGGCTTTGCAGGCTGGCAAATCTTCGCTCGATGCGGTTGAAATCGCCATTCGGATTCTCGAAGATTCGCCGCTTTTCAACGCCGGAAAAGGCGCGGTTTTTACCAATGACGGCAAAAACGAACTCGACGCTTCGATAATGGACGGCAAAACGCAAGGCGCGGGCGCGGTTGCCGGACTTCACAAAGTCAAAAATCCGATCACGCTGGCACGCGCGGTAATGGAAAAATCAGAACACGTGATGATGGTCGGCGACGGCGCGGAAAAATTTGCCAAAGAGCAGAACATCGAACTCGTCCCCGAAAAATACTTTTTCACGCAGGAACGATACGATGCTTTGCAGAGAATTTTGAAGGAAGAAAAAGAAGCGAAACAGCCGAAAAAAGGAACTGTTTCGCAAAGTTTGACGGATGATTTTCTGATGCGGAATCCGGTTTACGCGCAAATGACCGAAACTGAAAGACTGCCTGAAAACCGTTTCGGAACGGTCGGCGCGGTCGCGCTCGATAAAGACGGCAACATCGCGGCGGGAACTTCGACCGGCGGAATGACCAACAAAAAATACGGGCGCGTCGGCGATGCGCCGATTATCGGCGCGGGAACTTATGCCAGCAACAACACTTGCGGAGTTTCGGCGACCGGCTGGGGCGAATATTTTATCCGCCTCGGCGTGGCGCGTGACATTGCGGCGCAGATGGAATACCGCGCATTGAACATCCAGCAAGCGACTGATTTGGTGATGAAAAAAGTCGGAAATTTGGGCGGCGACGGCGGAGTGGTGGCGATGGATAAATTCGGCAATATGGGCATTTCGTTCAATTCCGAAGGAATGTATCGCGCCTACATCAACGCGGAAGGCAAGCCGGTTGTCGAGATTTATAAAGATTAGCTTCAAGTAAAAAAAGCCTCGAAGTTTAAAACTTCGAGGCTTTTTTCTTTTAAAGTCGCTTATTAAATCGTATCGCCGCCGGTTTTTGAATTTTCGTCGAGTTCGTAACGATTGCGGTCGCGTTTTTCCATTTTTTCGAGAAAATCGAGCGGTTCGTTGTCCTCGAAATCAATGCCCATCGCGTGCGCATTTTCTTCAACGTCCGATTGGTCGGGTGTCGGGTTATGTCCTCCGAACGATTCTGCGCCGTCGTCGTTCGTTTCTTCCCAATCGGCATCAATGTCACCGCCCGAATCCGCCGGACTGGTCGCATGATGTTCATGCAGTCTTTCGGTTAATTCGTTCGGAGCCTGCGGGACGTGAGCGATTTCCTCATCCATAAACTCTTTGATTTCTTCGTTTGGCGGTTCTTCATTTTCGTAAAATTCCAAATCTTTCCCTGAAATCATATCTTCACCCTCTTGTTTTTCCATAATTCCCTCCTTGTTTGTAAGAAAAGAATAGCACAAATCAAGTCTTGAGTCTTAAGTCTTGAGTCGAAAATGCTTCTGAGTCAAGACTCAAGACACAAGACACAAGACTCTAAATAAACACCACGGTTTGCGAGGACGGAATATCGAAACGCTTGCGGCAGCGCATATTTTTGCACATCAGTTGATCGTCCACGCGCACCATATAATCGCGCGATTTCTGAAACCGCGCCTGATCCTGCTGGTTGAGGTGGCGCGGCGCGTTTTTCTTTTTAGTGCGTTTCAGCCAGCGCACGTCGTATTCGTTGCGCTCGCGGCAGGTCGGACACGAGAATGTCGCTTTTTTTACTTCCTGTTTTTCGTCAAAAATGTCTTTTTCATTCATCATTCATCATTTACCATTTATCAAAAAATACTTGTCCTATGATAAATGATAAATGATGAATGATAAATGTCATTCTGCGAGTTTGCGAAGATATTGAAAAGAAAAAATGCCTGTTTCGTGTCCGTCGGAAAAATGAAAATTCAGCGCGTAACGCCCGACGACCGAGGTCGAATTAATGATAAGATCGTCGGAAACGCTCGCTTCATTGAGAATTTTCTCGCCCGTCCATTCGTTGACGCACGACGCGCACGGACAACTGCGCCGCAACTGCGCCGCGTTATACGTTGTTTCCGCGTCGTCCGACCATTTGATCGAAATTTCGCGGTCGTTTTCCTCGGTAATTTGTGTTGGTTCTATCATTTGAGTCAAGAGTCAAGAGTCGAGAGTCGAGAGTGAAAAGTCAAATTGACTCTCGACTCTCGACTCTTGACTAAAGACTGTTTTCAACGTCTTGCGCCGTGATGTCGTAATGCGACGCGTGATAAACCGCTTTGCCGTTTTTCAGCACGATTGCCTGCGGCGATTCGTGGCGGATGCCGGTTTTGCCCGCGATCTCGTTTGAAATATCACGCGCCTTCTGCACGATGACGAGATTTACGTCGGCTTCGACTTCCGCAACTTCGTAATAAACGCCCGCGCTAATCGGGCAAGTAACCGAATGTTTGAATAAAACAACGGCTTTTTCGTTCGATTTTTCAAAAAGTTCATCCAGTTTTTCGATTGAGTTTAGTTCTATAAAATTTGCCATTTCTATTAAATCCTAAGTTTTGAGTCCCGCCATCAGGCGGTTTTGTTTGTTAATGAAGCTTTGATAAATTCCGAGATTTTGCCGCCTGAAGGCAGAACTCAGAACCTATTTACCCCTGAAATCCTTGATAATAACGCGGCGCGGGCGGCTGATTGAAGTCATTCTGTTTCGGGAAAATCTTGCGGTAGGCGATTGCTGTTCCCGCTAAAATAATCGGCATCACAAAATAAGTTCCGATACCGCACGCCAGTCCGCCGATCAAACTTAAGACAAACGCCACACCGTAAAATCCGGCAATGCCGCCGAGATTTTTCCAAACGCCTTTCGCACTTGTTTTCATCGCTTCAAACGCGCCTAAATTGCGGTCAACCATCAGCGGAAACGTAAACATCAGCAAAGTGTGAAAACAAATCATCACCACTATGAAAACAAGATCAATCGCAATCGCGCCCAAGAGCAAGCCGATCAATTCCGATTCACTGAGTTTTGAACCCATCACGGCAGCAGCAATAAACGGCGCGTAAATAAATCCGAGAACGATAAACATCGGCACGACCAATATAATCGTCGCAATCAAACCCGGCAACCACCATTGAAATCCCTTCCAAAGCTCGTCAAAACTAACCGTCTTGCCGTCAATTTTTTGCAGATAACAATAAAAAATCCCGCAAACCATCGCGCCGACCAGCACATACATCGAAATGCCGCCGATCAGCATTCCGACCAAAGTAATAGCGAAAAAAATCCAGTAATCCTGTTTGATCAGTTCCCATCCTTCCTTCATACATTCGACCGGACGGATCACGCCTGTGTTTATTTCAGCCATAATTTTCTCCAAAAAAAACGGATAACGGGCGAAATGGTTCACCCGTTATCAATCATAACATTTGCCGCCGTTTAACGATAAATCTTTTCGAGATAATCCCTGACCATCCGATCGCTCGAAAACTGCGGAGTCAGCGTCGCGAGCGCGTCCTTCATCCGCCGGATCCATTCCGCCGGAAGACCGTTTTCGTCTTTTTCGTAAAATGCCGGAACGATTTCGTTTTCCAGAATGCTGTAGAGCGATTCGGCATCTTCGCCGTCAACCGCTTCCTGATCGTCGCCGACATTTAATTCGCCGATTGAAAATCCGTTCGTGCCGTTGTAACCTTCGATCCACCAGCCGTCTAAGATCGAAAAATTCAACCCGCCGTTCATCGCCGATTTCTGCCCGCTCGTGCCGCTGGCTTCAAGCGGTCGGCGCGGAACGTTCATCCAAACGTCAACGCCCTGAACCAGATAACGCGCGATTTCCTGATCGTAATCTTCGATAAAAACGGCGCGTTTCTGCCAGTTTGACTCGTGATTGATGCTCATCAGATTCTGCAGAAGCTGTTTGCCGACGCGGTCTTGCGGATGCGCTTTGCCGGCAAAAACAAACTGCACGGGACGCTCCGCATTGTCAACCATATTGAGAAGTCTTTCCAGATCGCGCATCAAGAGATTCCAGCGTTTGTAAGCCGCGACGCGACGCGCGAAACCGATCGTCAAAACGTCAGCGTCAAAGAGCTTGCGCGTGTCCTCGTGTTCGTTGATCGTTTCGTGCAAACCCGTTTCTTTCGACAAGGTTTTGTAACGGAGAAAGCTGATCAAAAGCTGTTTCAACCGGCGGTGCGCATTCCAGATTTCGGCATCGGGAATTTTGCTGATCGCTTCGCGCCACGTTGTTTCATCACGCAGAATCTCAGCCCAATTCGTGCCGATATGGTTTTCGTAGATCGTCTTCAAGAGCGGTGCAATCCACGTCGGCGCGTGAACGCCGTTCGTGATATGCGTAATCGGCACATCTTTGTTTTCTGCGGATTCGGGAAACATTTTCAGCCACAAATCACGCGAAACTTCGCCGTGTTTTTCGCTCACGCCGTTTGCCGACCGCGCCATCCGCAGAGCGAGTGGAGTCATTCCGAAACCTTCGTTTCCGTCTTCGGGATTCGTTTTGCCGAGCGCGAAAAACTCATCAGGCGAGATTTTTAAGGACTCGATAAAATCGGCGGAAAAGCACGCGGCGATCTTTTCAACCGGAAAAACGTCGTTGCCGGCTTCGACCGGCGTATGCGTCGTGAAAACGCACTGTTCGCGCACGGCGTTAATCGCTTGGTTAAAATCGGCGGATTCATTCGCCTGTAAATATTCACGCGCCAATTCCAGCGTCAGAAATGCCGAATGTCCTTCGTTCAGATGAAAAACCGACGGCTGATAATTTAATTTCCGAAGCAGACGAAAGCCACCGATGCCGAGAATCTTTTCCTGCACGATGCGCGTTTCCGCGTCGCCGCCGTAGAGATGTCCCGTGATCAGCCGGTCAACTTCGCTGTTTTGCGGCAGATTCGTGTCGAGAAGATAAAGTTTGATGCGCCCGATCTGCGCGAGCCAGCCCTGTGCGAAAACTTCGTGTCCGCGAATATGAACCGAAATCAAAATCCGTTCGCCGTTTTCGTCCAACACCGGAGTTACGGCGAGTTCCGACTGAAAAACGTCCAAATAGCGTTCTTCCTGCCAGCCGTCGTGCGCGATTTTCTGGCGAAAATAGCCGTAACGGTAAAGCAAACCGACCGCGACGAGCGGAACATTCAGATCGCTCGCCGATTTCAGATGATCGCCTGCCAGAATGCCCAAACCGCCCGAATAATTCGGAAGGGAATTATGCACGCCGTATTCGGCGCAAAAATACGCCGCCGGATTTTCCTTTGTTACGCGTCCCGAATCCTGCGGCTCTTCGCTTAAATAATCACGCAGTTTTTCGGCAAACCGATTAACTTTTGCGACATAGTCGGCATCGGTTGATTTCTGCCAGAGCCGGAATTGATTGATTCTTTTCAGCAAAAGTCGCGGATTCTGTTCGCATTTTTCCCAGAGTGACGGTTCGAGTTCGCGGAAAATCTCCGCGCCTGCCGTTTCCCATGACCAGAAATAATTCCAGGTTATTTCTTCTAAATTTTTAAGATTTTCGGGAATTTCGCGGTTAAAGTGAAAATTGTTTCGAAAACTTTGTTCGGTTTGTGGACTAACTCCTGCTTGCATTTTTTCTAAGGTTTCTGTTGAAAACTCCTTCATAACGTCAAATTTTGGTTCGGAAAAATTTGTAAAAGATTAAAAAACTATAAACTATCGTAAAGCAAACGGCAAATTTTATACAAAAATTTGATGCTTGAGGAACATTTTCGCGTCCGCGTCGGAAAAGAAAACAAGCCGAACCTGTTGAATTTTATTACTTTTAGCGAGAAAATCCTTAATTGTTTGCGACGAGATTCGCGCGGCTTCGTGTTTCGGAAAATGAAACGCGCCGGTTGAAATTGACGGAAAGGCGATTGTCCGCAAATCGTTTTCGACGGCTAAAGCGAGCGAATTTTTGTAAGAATCGCTCAAAAGTTCGCTGTCGCGCCCCTGATTCATTCCGTAAACCGGACCGACCGTGTGAATGACGAAACGCGCTTTCAAATTTCCGCCGGAAGTGAAAACGGCTTTGCCGGTCGGCAAGCCTTTCGGGTAAGCGGTTTGACGGATTTCGTAACATTCGTCGTAAATTTGCCGTCCGCCTTTCGCGTGAATCGCGCCGTCAACGCCGCCGCCGCCGAGCAGAGTCGAATTTGCCGCGTTGACGATTGCGTCGGTTTCCTGTTCGGTTATATCGCCTGTTGTGACGATTACGCGACCGTCTAAAAATTCTTCAATCACAGAAACATTTTTAGCGCATTTCGTTGGAATTTTCCAATTCGCCGACCTTCATAAATCGGTGATGAACCGTTACAAAAATACCGAAAACCAAACCCATACCCGACAAAATCAGCGAAATATTTATGTAATTGCGGAAATTTCCGAGTCCCATCAGATACCAGATTACACCTAAAACCAAACCGCCGACCGCGAACAAAAGCGGCAGCCAAATATATTCAAACTTCATAAAACCCGCTTTTTCGCCGCGTTTGCCGAAAAGCACCGGTTTCAGACGGTCGTAATCCCAAGCGACCAGATACGTTGCCGCGAGAGTCATTAAAATAGTAATGAGCCAAGTTCCTTTGAAACCGACCGAAGTTGTCAAAACGGCGATGTTGGCGATGATCGGCAGAAACATCAGTGCGCCGATATGCGCGGTGCGCGGAAAAAGCAGAAGAACGGCGGCGATCAACTGCGCCCAACCGAGAAATTGATAATAAAATCCGGTTTGATAGAGCGCGTTGAAATAATGTCCGACGGGATGCGAATCGGGCAGAACCGTGAAAGGTATATTGAGAATTTTAATGATGCTTGGCGGCGTGAAGCCGATGAACAGTAAAATGCGCGTGAATGCCGTAAAGATTTGAAGAAATTTGTTCGCCGTAACCGTTGCGTGGATTCTGTCCAAAGCCGTTTCAATCTTCATAATTTATCGTTCCATTTTAAAAACTTCTCAACGTTTAAATCGAAATTAAAAGA
>JALHNX010000162.1 GCA_022843305.1 Pyrinomonadaceae bacterium
TTGCAGTGCGTTGTAATATTTATCGGGCAGCGAGAGCGCGAACGCGCCCGCGTGCTGCAGCGGATTCGCCGCGCCGACGGTCAAAAAATCGTGAACCTTGCGAATCGCGTTCGTGATTTCCGGCGGCGCGATGCAGTAGCCGACGCGCCAGCCCGTTACCGAATAAGTTTTCGACAAAGAATTGACGATGATCGTCCGCTCCTGCATCCCTTCGATCTGCGCCATACAGACGTGTTTCGGGTTGGTCGTCGCCAGCGTCATCTGCCCGTCTTCGCGCTTTTCACGATAAATAATGTGTTCGTAAATCTCGTCGGTAAATACGAGCGCGTCGAATTCCTTGCAGAGATCGGCGATAAATTCCATCTCGTCAAGTGAAAAAACCTTGCCCGTCGGATTGTTCGGCGTGCAGATAATAATCGCTTTCGTCCGTTCGTTAAACGCGGCGCGAAGCTCGTCCCGTTCAAAATACCAATCGCCCGCCGCGGTTTGATAAAGCGGGACGTGAACCGGCTTCGCATCCGACAAAATCACGTCCGGCGCGTAGTTTTCGTAAAAAGGCTCAAATAAAACGACTTCTTCGCCCTCGTCAATACACGCCAGCATTCCGGCGATCATTCCTTCGGTCGAACCGCACGTCACGGTGATCTCGCTTTCCGGATCAACGTCCAAACCCAAAAACCGCTTCGTTTTCGCGGCGATCGCATCGCGGAAAGATTTCACGCCCCACGTGATCGCATACTGATTATGGTCGGCGGCAATCGCCTCGATCGCTTTTTCCTTGATCGCAAAAGGCGCGGCAAAATCAGGAAAACCCTGCCCGAGATTGACCGCATTATACTTCGCCGCCTCACGCGACATCTCACGAATCACCGATTCCGTCAGCCGCATTGATTTTTGGGAAATTCGATTTTTGATTGGTTTTGTTTGCGTCATAGATTAATAAACTTTTAACTTTGCAGACTTTGTATGAATTATGGCAGATAATAATGAATTTTCACAGATTGAGCCGGATTTTCTCCGATTGACGCAAAATCTCTGCGATTAAAACTTATTCCTTTGCCCAAAAACGAAACGTCAGACCGATGTTGAACGTGGTCGAATAACCCGGCGTCGCGTGGATTCTGGTTACAATATCGCACGTCGGACAGGTGCGCGATTCGAAATAATTCTGCGTTTCGAAGTATTTTTTGTTCAGGAGATTATCGACCGAAAAATTGAGGTCGACCCATTTTTTGAGGCGCTTGGAAAGCGAAAAATCAACAACGTCGTGTCCGGCGGCTTTGATTGCCGGATTTTCCGCGTCGAGCCGGTAGCTCGAAATATGCCGCCACGCGAGCGACGAATTGAAGCCGTAAAATTCGCTCAAAACCAGGCTGCCGTTGGCGACCGTGTGCGGCGCGCTGTCGATGATGACGCGGCGGCGCGGATCGCTTTCGGTAAATTGTCCGGGATAAAAGGCGCGGATAACCTGCGTCAGACCGCCGTTGAAACTGAGATTTTTCGTGAATTTTATGGAATTTCTAATTTCAAAACCGTAAGAGCGCGAGCGTTCCGCGAATTCGATCGAGCCGTCGTCGGGAATGTAAACCTGCTGGTTCGAATTATCTATCAAAAACGCGCTGAAAACCGCCGACACGCGCCGCCCGTTATAGCTTGTTCCGGCTTGATAAAAATCCGTCGTCGAAACCTTCGGCGCGTCGGGATTTCTGACGACGCCGCGCGCGTCCTGCGAAGCGATCCCGCGCCCGTAATTCGCGTAAAACGAAACCGGCGTTTTCTCGAACGGCGACCACGCGAGCGCGAACTTCGGCTGAAATCTGCCCGCGCTTTCTTTGCCGTCGAGAATCGTCGCGCACGGATTTTCCCGAACAACCGGATTCGGAAAATCGCTGTTGCAAAGCGTCGCGCCGTCGCCGAAACGCGTTTTCGTGCCGCCGCCTGTCTCAAGACCGCCAAGCTCGTAGCCGTTTACGTCGAACGAAAAATAATCGAACCGCAAACCCAGTTCGAGCCGCAGATGACCGTTGAAAAAATCCATCGAGTTTTGAACGTAACCCGCGTAATTGTTCACTTTAGCTTTTGCCGACGTAAAAAGAACGTTCGGATTGTCGATGTTTTCGGGCAAAAACTTGCGGTTCGGCGCGCGTGCGATCGAAGGCGCGAGTCCGACATTGATCTGGTTGAAATGCAGATTTCCGCCGACCGTTAAGAGCGACTGATTGCCGAAAAATTTATACGGCTGAAGATACTGAAAATTCGCGCCTTCCTGCAGGCGCGAATCGTGCTGAACGATCTCGTCGCCGTAAATCGGATCGGCGAGAAAAAACGTGAAATTTGAAAACAGATCGAACAACGAGCGCCCGACAAACGCGTCCGCCTTAAACGTCGCGCCGGATTTAAATTCCTTGCGGTAATAACCGCTCGCCGTTCCCAAACGCACTTTTCCGCCGTTTTCCGGGTCTATCGCGTCGAAACGGTCAAGCTGTCCGGCAAAAACCAGATCGAGCGGAATCTGTCCCGACGAAAAAAAATCGTTGCGTCCGAAATTGAATTTGAAACCGATTGACTGCGTTTCGTCCAATTTGCGCGTGAAATTTCCCGTGACGTTATCGCGCCGGTATTTCAGAGGATTGATAAACGGTCCGTCGGTGCGCGAAAATTCGTAGGCGATGAACGAATCAACCGATTTTATCTGCGGGCTGTAGGCGACAAAAGAACGAAATGTGTTGAAACTTCCGATTTGAAAACGCGCCGTCAGATGGTTCGGCAAACTTTCGCGCTGGCGGATCTGCACTACGCCGAGTCCCGAAAAATCGCCGTAAGCCGCCGAAAAAGGTCCGTTGATGATCGAAACATCGGCGACGAGTTCGGGCGAAAACGATTTCAAATTTCCCAGATAACCCTGCCCGTGTCCCTGTGTTCCCTGATTCTGCTGAATGTTGTCAATCAGAATTTTCAAACCGCCGTTCACGCCGCCGTGGTCTGTGTTAAACCCGAAACGACGAATTTCCAGCGATTTTCCGCCGCCTTCGTGTTGTCCGGCGTTGATTCCCGCGTTGAGCGTGAAAATCAGTTGGTCGTCGCGCCCGAAAAGATTGTTCTTATAGATCGTGTCGTCGCGCCGCTGGATTTCCGGCGAAAGCGAATCGGCTTGAATCGTCACGTTTTCGCTGACCGGCGGAACGATGTAGGCGATTTTGATCTGAACGTTTTCCCACGATTCGGCGCTCGAAAAAATTCGCGTCTGCGGTTCGATGTTTTTGCCCGAAATTTTGACCGAAAGCGGTTCGATTGGGACTTGAACGGAAAATCTGCCTTCGCCGTCGGTCGTCACGGTCAGTTTGTTATCGGAAGTCTGAATTTCAAGCGTCACGTTCGGCACGACCTCAAACAACTGCGTCAAAACAGTGCCCGAAAACGTGCGCGTATTTTGCGCCGAAGCGTTGAAATTAAACAGCAAAAGCAGAAACAATCCGAAAAATACAAACCGGCGAAACATGAACTTTGTTTTCATTGAAATACCCCTCTGAATTTTATTACGGTAGCACAAAAAATAGATTTGTAACACACAAAGATACAAACTAATTCGTGTCAAAGGGAAATTCGGATTCAAAAATTATTTTTCGGTGATTGTAGACGACGGCAAGGTGAGAAACAATTTCCCGTTTTTGATGCCTTTCAAGCTCAAAAGTCGGTTGGCGAGTTCGGCGATCTGTGAAACCGCGCCGCGCAGCGCGATGATTTCCAGACAATCGTCGTGGCTCACGTGCAGATGCATGACCGACAAGATGTTGTCGTGAAAATCGTGCTGGATTTCGCCCATTTCCTGCACCAGATTGCGCGCGTGATGATCGTAAACGAGCGTCAGCGAGCCGAGCGCGTGAATATCGGTCTGCATCTCGATCTTCTGCTGGATGAGCGCGTCGCGAATCAGGTCGCGCAATGCTTCGGAACGCGTCGCATAGCCGCGCTCGCTGATCAAAGCATCGTAATTTTCCAGTAGATCGCGTTCAATGCTGACGCCGAATCGGACAAGTTCGCTCAAAGATTTTCCCCGCAAAGTAAATTCCTGAAAAGGATACGATTTTTTCCGGCAGAATAGCAAAGCCGTATTCTAATCGGCAGATTCCGCGCGTTTCTTGAAAAATAGTTTTTTTAGAAATTTCGAACTCACGAAAAACAGCAGAAAGCCCGAAAGGATCGTGATAACTCCGAGTATCGAAAAGCCGCGCAAAAGATAATTATTGATATTGTCGCGCCCGTCGAAATCCATCGTGTGCAGCATCCAAAGAAAATCGAAAAGCCGCCATTTATTTGTCCGAAACGCGCCGATTTGTCCCGTCTGCGCCGAAAGATAAATCGTCGGACCGCCATCAAAAGTGACCGCCCAAGCCGGCAGCGGTCTTTCGCGGTATTCGTGATGCCCGCCGAGGTTTTCCGTCAAATAATCGGTTTGCCTGATATTCAAAGGCTTTTTCAATGCGTGAACGGCAATCTTTTCGGCTTCATCCTTTGAGATCGGCGGGCGAATTTTTCCGTCCAGAGCGCCCGCAACAACGGTTTCCGTTTTTTTATCCGCCGATTCGTATTTGATTTCGTAAAACGGTTCGCCGAGAATCTCTATTATCTGAAATTTCGTGATTTCCGGGACGGTTTTGCTTTGTTTTATCTCATCAATAACAATTTTCGGCGAGATAAAATTCTGATCGGCGCGAATCGCGTGATGTTCGCTCATCAGGTCTTCGCCGCGAATTTCATTGATGTTCGTCCAGCTGAAATACAATCCGCCGAGCGTCCAAAGCAAAAACTGAATACCGATAAAGATCCCTAAATAACGATGCGATTTGCGGATAAAATGCTTATAATTCAGCCGTTTCATTATGAATAACTCTAAACTTTACACTCTAAATTTTTCACTAAATTGCGATAAATATCGGCTAATCAGTTAAAAATGTAAAGCGTAAAATGCAGAGTTTCGGCTCAAATCAGGTATTTTTAGTTAATTTTCGTAACCGTTCGGGTTGGCTTCGTGCCATTTCCAAGCCGATTCGATGATCTTTTCGATTTCGGGAAACTGCGGATTCCAGCCTAAAACTTCGTGCGCTTTCGCCGCGTCGGCAACAAGGCGTGACGGATCGCCTGCGCGGCGCGGCGCAATTGCCGCTTCGATGTTCTTGCCCGTTATTTTTCGCGCCGCTTCGACGACTTCTTTGACCGAATAGCCGCCGCCGTTACCCAAATTTATAAACTCGGAATTTCCGCCGCCGCGCAAATAATCTAAAGCTAAAAGATGCGCCTGACTCAAATCCGAAATATGGATGTAATCGCGGATTGCCGTGCCGTCGGGCGTCGGGTAATCGTCGCCATAAATCAAGATCGAATCGCGTTTTCCCTGCGCGGCAAATAGAATCAGCGGAATCAGATGCGTTTCGGGATCGTGATGCTCGCCGCATCTTTCGGACGCGCCGCAGGCGTTGAAATAGCGAAGCGTGACGAATTTCAAACCGTAAGCCTTGTCGTAATCAGCCAAAACGCGCTCGACCATAAATTTTGACCAGCCGTAAGGATTGACCGGATTTTGCGGGTGTTTTTCGTCAATCGGAACGGATTGCGTCTCGCCGTAAGTCGCGCAGGTCGAAGAAAAAATGAATTTCTTGACATCGTTTTTGAGTAAAACTTCGAGCAGATTAATTGTCTGTATAAAATTATTCTCGTAATATTTCTGCGGCTGTTCGACCGATTCGCCGACGTATGCAAATGCCGAAAAGTGCATACAGGCTTCCGTTTTGTGTTCGCGGACGATTTTTTCGACCAAATCTTTATCGCCGATCTCGCCTTCGTAGAAAGGAATTTCTTCATCAACCGCCTGCCGGTGTCCGTAAATCAGATTGTCCAGAACAACGACTTTTTCGCCTTTTTTATGTAAATCTTCAACCGCCGCGCTTCCAATATAACCCGCGCCGCCCGTTACTAAAATTGCCATATATTTATAATTTCAAGTCTTTTTATTTTTCTGCCAAACCGAATTTAGTTGGCGGCGTGTAAAAGTTTTTTTCCGTTTTATTTGACGGAGTTTCTTCGGGTTTGTCCTTTTCGGTAATTGTTGCTTCGGGCAGAAAGTGATTAAAAAGCGTGCGGATTTTCGCTTCGCTGTTTTCGGACACGGCGGTTTGGAAGTTGCTTAAGATATTGCCGACTTCTTCCGGCGTATAAGTGGCGATTTTGCCGATAAAGATTTTCGGATGTTCGGTTTTCAAGAGATTTTCGCCCGTGATTTCGAGTTCTTCAAAAAGTTTTTCGCCATTGCGGATGCCCGTAAAAATGATGTCAATATCTTCGTAAGGCTCTAAGCCGGAAAGCCGGATCATATCTTCCGCCAAATCCATTATTTTCACGGGTTCGCCCATATCGAGAATGAAAATCTCGCCGCCTTTGCCGAGTGCGCCCGCCTGCAAAACGAGCTGCGAGGCTTCGGGAATCGTCATAAAATAGCGCGTCATTTCCTTGTGCGTGACGGTGATCGGCTCGCTTTTGCGGATTTGTTCGCGGAAAATCGGCACGACCGAACCGGCTGAACCGAGCACGTTTCCGAAACGCACCGCCATAAAATTCGTTTTATATTTTTGATTCAGACTTTGCAGAACGATTTCCGCGATGCGTTTCGACGCGCCCATGACAGAGGTCGGATTAACGGCTTTGTCGGTCGAAATCAAAACAAAATCCTTGACACCGAATTCACCCGCCAGTTCGCCGATAATCTTTGTCGCAAAGACGTTGTTTTTAATCGCTTCGGTCGGATTTACTTCCATCAGCGGCACGTGTTTGTGCGCGGCGGCGTGAAAAACGACTTGCGGCGCGTAGTCGGCAAAAATTTCGCGCATTCGCGGCGCGTCCCCCGTGTCGGCAAGCAGCGGCAGAAAACGCGTTTCGGGAAAATCCTTCGTCAGCTCGCGCTCGATTTGAAAGAGCATATATTCGGCGCGTTCGACGAGTAAAATGAGTTTCGGATTGAATTCCGCTACTTGCCGAACGAGTTCCGAACCGATCGAGCCGCCCGCGCCCGTCACCATCACGATTTTATCGGTTAAAAATTCGTGCAGGTTTTTGTCATCGAGCTGGACGGGTTCGCGTCCGAGAAGGTCTTCGATTTCGACATCGCGGATGCGCGAAACCTGAACGCGACCGTGAACGATCTCGTGCAGACTCGGGACGATTCGCGCTTTGACGGGAATTTCGCGGCAAATATCCAGAATCCGCCGAATTTCTTTGCCCTGCGCCTGATCAATCGCAATAACGATCTGCTCGATGTTAAGTTCATCAACCAGCCGCGCCAAATCGGCGGTCGTGCCTAAAACCTTAACACCGTTAACGCTGCCGCCTTTTTTACGGCGGTCGTCATCAACAAAACCGCGCACTTCAAATTCCGTGTCGGCGCGTCCGAGAACATCGCGGACGGCAATCGAGCCGATTCTGCCTGCGCCGACGAAAAGCGTCGCTTTTTGTTTAATGCGCCGTTTCGCGCCCGTATATTGACGTTTTTCGCCAAGCTCATACGCAAAACGCCGCAGAACGCGCAAGCCTAAAAGTCCGCCGAAAGCTAAAAGCGTGTCAATCAAAATTACCGAAACCGGAACTTGCCAGAGATTGAAAGTTGTCAGCGAAAGCAAAAACCGCACGGCGATTAAAATAACGCTCGATATGAGCGCGGCTTTCAGAAAAGCCTTGATGTCTTCGAGGCTCACGTAACGCCAGATGATCGAATACGCGCCAACCAGAAAAAGCGATGAAAACTGAATAAAAACGACAAACGGAAGCTGCGTAATCGCCGTGTCAAAATAAAATTCTCCGAGCTGAATATTGAGCGAAGGCAGGTAAGCAATCAAGAAAGCCGCCGACAAAATAACAATATCCGCGATGAATTGCACAGGGCGGCGCAGAAACCAAAATCGCTCTTCGGAATTATTTTTTGCCGGCTGATTCGTGTTCATTAAACAGTCTGGAAAAAGTCTATATTTTGAAGTTACTTTACCTAAAATTAAACTGTCAACTAAAAAACTCAGATACTTGTAATGCCTTAATAAAAAGTTACAGAAGGATTTTTTTGCCCGCGAAACACACGAAAGATACGAAATAGTTTGATGATTCAGCATATTTTCGTGTTTTTCGTGTGTTGCGTGGGCAGATAAAACTTTTTATTGAGGCATTACAGATACTTAGAAGGCAACGACAAAAACAAAAGGTTGAATCAAAAGCGTTTGTAAGCTATTCTTAGCATTCTGGAAATTAATCTCAGGGGTCTTATTTTATGAAGTTAAAAGTTTTGTTTATCTTTGCGCTTGCGTGTCTGACAAGCCAAATTTCATTCGCGCAGGAAACCGTCGTTTCCGCCGACGCGCTGCGCGGATATACGCTCGGTCCGGGCGATACGGTAACAATAAAAGTATTTGGCGAAAAGGATTTTGATGTCGAAGAAGCCGCCGTGGACGAAGACGGAAAAATTCAAATTCCGTTTTTTGAAGAAGGCATCACGGCAAAATGCCGCACGGAAAAAGAGCTGACTGCCGATGTCCGGCAGCTCTTGGCGAAATATCTGCGAAGCCCACAGGTTTCGGTGCGCGTCAAACAGCGCAACAGCCGTCCGCCGGCAACCGTTTACGGCGAAGTCCGCCAACCGATGCAGGTTGTTTTAATGCGTCAAACAAGACTTCTGGAATTGCTTTCGACAGCCAGCGGCGTAACTGATGATGCCGGCGGAATGATTCAGGTTTTCCGCACGCGAAAACCGATGTGCGGCGAAGACAGCATCGAAAACGATTGGATCGGGCAATCAAAAGACAGCACGGACGTTCCTTCGCGGATGTATAGTCTGAGCAGCGTTCAGCAGGGACGCGAAGAAGCCAATCCGATTATTGTTCCCGGCGATATTATCGTCGTGCAAAAAGCTGCGCCGGTTTATATTACGGGCGAAGTCAATTCGCCGCAGGGGATTTATCTGAAAGACGGAAGTTTGTCTTTAATGGAAGCGATCGCCAAAATCGGCGGTCCGCGGCGCGAAGCCAAAACCAAAGACATAAAAATCTATCGCCTGAAAGCCAACTCGAAAGACCGCGATGTGATTTCCGTGAATTACGACCTAATCAAAAAAGGCGAGCAGAAAGATATAATGCTCGAACCTTACGATATTGTCGAGGTTGATAAATCAAAGAAAAGTATCGGACAGATTATCTTGGAAACGGTGGTCGGAGCGGCTAAAACTATCCCCGGCGGCTTTTCCGGCGGTTTACCGCAAAGAATTTTGTATTAAAAATGTAAGACAAACTTTAGTTTGTCTTGGCGGCACGGGTAACAAACTGAATTTTGTTTTACCGGCAAAAAGCGGCTTGGCGATTCAAGCCGCTTTTTTTATTCCGTGTAAATTTTATCAATTACACGCTTGTATTTTTCGTCCACGACGCGGCGTTTGACCTTCAAGGTCGGCGTTAGTTCGCCGCCTTCGACCGTCATTTCCTCTTCGAGAAGCGCGATTTTTTTTACTTTTTCAAACTTCGATAGATCTTTCGTCAAATCGCTGACCTGCTTTTCGATCAGTTTAACGATTCGCTCGCTTTCGCAAAAATCCTTCGGCGTTTTCAAACTCAAACCTTCGTGTTTCGCATAACTTTCAAGCTGTTCAAAATTAGGCACGATCAGTGCCGCCGGGAATTTGCGGTCGTTGCCGATAAGCACGACTTGATTGACAAAACGCGAGCTTTTAATCATCTGCTCAATCGGCGACGGCGCGATGTATTTGCCGCCCGATGTTTTGAAAAGTTCCTTTTTGCGGTCGGTGATCTTTAAAAATCCGTCCGCTTCGATTTCGCCGATGTCGCCCGTCTTAAACCAGCCGTCTTCGGTAAAAACGTCGCGCGTCGCGTCGGGTTTATTGTAATAGCCGAGCATCACATTCGGTCCCGATACTTCGACTTCGCCGTCCGCCGCGATCCGCACTTCGACGTTGCGAATCGGTTTGCCGACCGTCCCGAGCTTCACGTCAATCGGATTGCTCGACGTTACCACGGGCGAAGTTTCCGTCAAACCGTAACCCTGCATAATCAGAACGCCCGCGCCGTTGAAAATCAGAAAAATATCGTTTGAAAGCGCCGCGCCGCCCGTGATGCAAAAGCGCAATCTGCCGCCGAAAAATTCGCGGAATTTAGAAAAAACCAGTTTATCGGCAATCGTATGTTTAACGCCCAGAAAAAACGAAATCTCTTCATTTTCAGCGGATTTCAGCGCGAATTCCTTGCCGATCTCGATTGCCCAATCAAATATCTTTTCCTTGAGCGAACTGTCCTGCGCGGCTTTGAGTTTTGCTTTGGCGTAAACTTTTTCAAAAATTCGCGGCACACCGACAAAGATCGTCGGGCGCACTTCGCGCAGATTGTCGGCGACTTTATCAATTGACTCGGCATAATAAACCGACATTCCGTTAAAGATATATAGATACATTGCGCCACGCTCGAAAACGTGCGATAGCGGCAGGACGGAAAGCGGCAGGTCTTTTTCCGAAAAACTGTATTTTTCGCCCACGTCAATGACGTTTGAAATAATATTGCCGTGCGCCAGCATCACGCCTTTCGGTTCGCCCGTCGTGCCTGATGTGTAAATCAGCGTCGCAACGTCGTGCGGCTCGATGGCTTTCGCTAATTGTTCGATCAAATTCGGCTTTTCGGCTTTCAAATCCGCGCCACGCTTTTCGAGTTCCGCGAGCGAGATCGCGTTTTCCGCCGTCACGCCTTCGCCGTCAAAGAAGATCAGTTTCTCAAGCGATTTACATTCGGGAAAAATTTTCGCCATTCGCTCAAAAGTCGCGTTATCCTGAATAAAGAAAGCTTTCGCGCCCGAATCGTTGACGATGTAGCAAACCGAAGTTTCCGCCAAAGTCGTGTAAACGGGAACATCAACGATTCCGGCAAACTGACAGCCCGCGTCGGCAATCGTCCAATCGGGTGAATTCGCCGCCAGGATCGCCGCTTTATCATTTTTGCGTAAACCTATCGAATAAAGTCCGAGCGCGATGTTTTCGGCGCGTTCGCACATTTCATCGGATGAAATTTTGCGCCATTTGCCGTCCTTTTTATAATTCAGCGCATCGGCGCGGTTGTGTTTTTTAAAGGCTTGCCGGAAAAGTTCCGCCAAAGTCTGCGGCTCGTCCGCAAAAAGCGGAATACGCGCTCTTGATTTGGGATTTGGATGTGTGAATTTCGGATTTTCCATTTCTCGACTCTCGACTCTCGGCTCTTGACTCATTTCTGTAAAACGCCTCCGAAAAATACTTTTAGAACTTCATCCGCCATCGGCGCGAGCGGATAGGATTTTTGCGACAATATCCAGTTCGTGACCATTTCGTCCAACGCGCCGTAGAGAATTTTGGCGACAACAACCGGCTTTAAATCCTTGCGAAAAACGCCCTGCTTTTGTCCGTCGGCAATCGTCTCGCGGATGATGTCGAGATATTCGCCGAATCCTGCCGCCGAGAATTCCTGCATAAACTTGGTCGAACCGCGCAGCTCGACCTGAAAAACAATCGCCAGCTCGCGGTCTGCGCCCAATCTTTCAAGATGCAATTGAGCGATGCGCCGCAGTTTTTCCTGCGCGCCTTCGATTTCCGCCAGCTGTTTTTTCCCTTCGGCGATAAAATCTTCCATCGCGCGGTCGAAAAACGAATGCAGAATTTCATCCTTGCTCTTGAAATAAAGATAAACCGTGCCGTCGGCAATTCCGGCTTCCTTGGCGATGTCGGCAACTTTCGAGTTGAAATAACCTTTGCCGGCAAAAACCTTGATCGCGGCTCTCAAGATAGCTTCGCGTTTATCGGCGACGAAAACTCGCGCCTCTCCATTTGTGCGTGTCGAACGAGACATAATAATTTGGTCTTTGGCTTTTGGTCTTTGGTCTTTGTAAATCAAAACTTCCGCAATCAAATCAAAGACCGAAAGCCGAAGACCCAAGACCGATTGGTGAATGAATCGTCATTCATTTTTAGTAAAGTTATAACAGATTGGGTGGTTAAAGCAACAAAAATTTGACACATTACAAACTTTTTACAAATTTTGTTTCTTTAACCGAAAAATTCAGCAAATTTTCCGATTATGTTATCGTAAAATTGCAAGTCGGTCAGAACCGCCTGCGGTAGCGGGCGGGTAATTCGTAGGTTGGCAGTCGGCAGCAGCAGTCGGCAGTCAAGATTCTGAGGATTAACGGCTTTCTGCCAACCGCCAACTGCCGACTGACACAAACCCGCCCGCTACCGCAGGCGGTTCTGACTTTTAGAATGACCAAAAGAATCTACAATTTCAGTGCGGGACCGGCAATTTTGCCGGCGGAAGTTTTGGAAAAAGCGCAGAATGAACTGCTTTCATTGAACGGCATCGGAATGAGCGTGATGGAAATCAGCCACCGCTCGAAACATTTCGCGCCGATTCTCGAACAGGCGGAAAACGGCATCCGCGAGCTTCTGCAAGTTCCCGAAAACTACAAAGTTTTATTTCTGCAAGGCGGCGCGAGTCTGCAATTTTCGATGATTCCGATGAATTTCTTGAAAAGCTCGGCAGATTACATCGTGACCGGCGCGTGGGGCGAAAAAGCCGTTAAGGAAGCGAAAAAATGCGGCGATGTGAATGTGATTTTTTCGACTAAAGAAACTAATTTCAAATCCGTTCCCGAACAGGACGAATTAAATTTCAGCCAAACGGCGGATTACATTCATTACTGCTCGAACGAAACGATTGACGGCGTGGAATTCAAATACGATCTCGACGGCAAAGGAATTCCCGTCGTCTGCGACGCTTCGTCAAACATTCTTTCAAAACCGCTCGACATCGAAAAATACGCGCTGATTTACGCCGGAGCGCAAAAAAATATCGGTCCTTCGGGCGTTACACTGGTCATTATCCGCGACGATCTGCTCGAAAAGGTTCCCGCGAATCAATTTTCGATGCTCGATTACCGCGCCATCGCCGCGAACGATTCGATGCTCAATACGCCGAACACCTGGGGAATTTATTTGATAAGTCTGGTCTGCGAATGGCTCAAAGAAAAAGGCGGCGTTCCGGCGATGCAGAAAATCAACGAAGAAAAAGCAAAAATCCTTTACGACGCGATTGACGCGAGCGACGGCTTTTACAGCGGACACGCCGAAAACGCCGCGCGTTCCTTGATGAACGTAACTTTCCGTTTGCCGTCCGAAGACCTCGAAAAACAATTTGTCACGGAAGCGACCGCCAACGGTTTCGACGGCTTAAAAGGACACCGCTCGGTCGGCGGAATCCGCGCTTCGATCTACAATGCTTTTCCAAAAGAAGGCGTTGAAGCGTTGGTTGAATTTATGAAGGATTTTACAAACAAAAATAGCTAACG